>DASPHN010000181.1:0-13456 GCA_035629655.1 Saccharimonadales bacterium (SeqCode)
ACCGCAGGGAGACCACCTGTTTGATAGGCCGCATGTGGAAGTCCGGTGACGGATGAAGCTGAGCGGTACTAACGGTCGAGGGCTTGACCTCTTCAGCAACTGACCAGGGGTCAGTGGCTGGGATCGTGATCGATCCTTGACATCACCCACGAGATCGAAGATCTCTTCCGGCGCCCGCCGGGTCCCCAGTGGATCCGCGCTGTGCCGCTGCCGACACGTCCAGACGCAATGGATCCCGGTGACTCTAGCGGAGAGGCCATACCCGTTCCCATCCCGAACACGGAAGTCAAGCTCTCCAGCGCCGAAGATACTGAGAGGGCAGCCTTTCGGGAAAATAGGTCGTCGCCGGGATTTTTGCGTTTCCAGCGGGCATCGTTCCCTCCCGATCGGTCGGGCGGCGACCCGCCAGTCCGATATCCTTTGCCGCGCATGGTCGATCCGAGCGCGCCCGATCACGCCCCCGTGCCGATCCTTCCGATGCCAGACACGGTGTGCCCATACCTGCTGTCGGCCGATGGCGGATGGCGTGCCAGCACGCCCGCGCGCGAGCACCGTTGCATGGCGGTCCAGCCGGCCGCGGCCTTGACCAGCGACAAGCAGCGTCGCCTGTGCCTGACCGACGACCACGGCGAGTGCGCGACCTACCAGGCGGCTGCGGGTCGCGGTGCCGTCGGCGCGGCCGGCCGCCCACGTCCGCACGACCGACGGGCTCGGTCGGCCGCCCGCCCGTTGGTCCGGACCGCCCCCATGGTCCTCGATCATGGCCGCCTGACCATCGCGATGCCGGCCTTCCGGTCCGAGCGCGGGTTCGGTCAGGGCGCCCTCGTCATCCTGATGGCGGTGGCCTTCGCCGCGATCATCGTCGCCCGCCTCTCGAGCGCCGGTGGCGATGCGTCCGGTCCCGGTGGGCAGGCCGCTGCCGCCCTCACAGCCGGTGCGTCCGCGTCGCCACGAGCGGTGCCCGTCGCCAGCGAGGCGCTCCCCGAGGCGACGCCCGGCCGTACCCTTGTGCCGACCGAGAACGAGGCGACTCCGAAGCCCGGGTCGACGGCCCGCGCGGCCGCGACCTCCTACACGGTGAAGCGCGGCGACACGCTGACCGGCATCGCGGCCCGCTTCGGGACGACGGTGGGCGTCCTCAAGGAGCTCAATTCGATCAAGGATGCCGCGAAGATCCGCATCGGCCAGGTCCTCGACCTGCCCTGACCAAGGCCGGCTCAGCGCTGGCAGCCGCGGCAGAACGACGTGATGAATCCGCCGGCCTTGACCTCGGTGATGCGCGTCCCGCAGCGGGGACAGGCCTTCCCGCCCTTGTTGTGCACGGCGAGGAAGTCCCGGACCTGGTCCTCGAAGGTCGGTGGCACGCGCGCGCGAAGGATCGCGATCGCGTCGGTGAGCGTTTCCCTCATCGCGCCGTGGAGGGCGTCGACCTCCTCGGCCGCTAGCGACGAGCGTTTGCGGAAGGGCAGCAGCCCCGCCGCATGCAGGACCTCATCGCTGTAGGCGTTCCCGATCCCGGCCACGAACGACTGGTTCCGGAGCAGGTTCTTCAGCTCGCCCGGGTGGCGGCGGATGCGCTCGCGCCAAGCATCGAGCGAGAGCGCCGGGTCGTCGGCATCGGGGCCCAGCTCGTCGGCACCCCAGCCCGGCACCGGCCGCTCCACGCCGACCGGCAACAGGTAGACCTTGCCCATCTGGGTGGGGTCGCGATAGCGGATCTCCGGTGTGTCAACGTCGGCCGGCAGCCAGGCTGCTCCTCGGGTCCAGGCAGCGACCCGAGGTCCGCCTCGCCGACCGGATGGTCGAGGACCGAAGCGCCACACGACGGCCGTCTTGCTCGGGGTCTTCGCCGACGGCGCCGCGAGCTGGAACCGCCCGGTGAGCATCGGGTTGACCACGATGGCGTCGCGGTCGAGGTCGATCGCAAGGAACTTGCCCCGCTGCCGGATGCCCGTCACGGTCTGCCCCACGAGGTCCGCCAGCTCGGTCGGCGTACCCCGCACGGCAAGCGGTCCGGGGGCGCTCGCGTGCACGATCGGCCGCCCGCGGAGGGCCGCATCGAAGGCCTCGGCGACGACCGTCAGGTCGGGAAGTTCGGGCACGGTGCGACCGATCGTAGTCGATTGTGGCCGCGTGAAGCCCTGTGCTAGACTCTCCCGGCCCCAAGAGGCATGGACAGCTGAAGAGCGGAATTCAGGCTACAGCGAGCGCGAAGGAGCGGACCGCGGAGTTCGATCACCACGGACCACCCGAACCGTCCCCTGGCACGGCCTGAGCAGCGCTCGGGCCGTTGTGATTCTCGGGTGCAAATCCACCACCAGGAGTGACCAGACCGTTGACCGAAGACCAGCAGAGCGGGACCGCGCCTGAACCGGAGGCCACCGCCTCCGAGCCGAACCAGGCGCTCGAGGAGACCGGCGCCGCCGTCGCCGTCGCCGAGGAGCCCGCCGAGACGAGCCCGGCCACCGAGGCCCCCATGGCCGAGACAGCGCCGGAGCCCGCCAGCGCGGACGCCGTGACCGCTCCCGTGACCGCTGAGGCGCCGGCCAACGGCGTCGATGCCGGTCCGGCGGAGGCGGCCACAGCCGACGACCCCGTCACGTCCAGCGCGGACGCGCCGACGACGAACGATGCGGCCGCCGCGTCCTCGACGGACGAGGCGAGCCCTCTGGCCTCGGGCGACGACCGCCCAGTCGAGGTGGCCGAGGCTCCCGCGGCCGAGACGACCGCCGAAGCCCCCGCCGCCGAAGCCCCCGCCGCCGAGGCTCCCGCCGCCGAGGCGGCCAGCGAGTCGACTGCGACCGACGTCGGCGCCGAGGCCCCTGCCGCCGCGACCGACGCCGACACGACCCCGGCTGACGGCCTGGACGCATCCGACACCGCCGACGCACCTGCGGCGGATGACGAGCCCGAGCCCGTTGCCCCGCCGCGCGAGCTCGGCCCCGAGCCGACCACGATGGAGGAGCTGCTCGCCGAGCAGGACTCCGACATCAAGAGCTTCAAGCACGGCGACGTCGTCGAAGGCAACGTGGTCCGGATCGACAAGGACGAGATCCTCGTCGATATCGGCGCGAAGTCCGAGGGCGTGGTCAGCAACCGCGAGCTCTTCGGTCGCCACGGCGAGGGCCAGGCCCCCCTGAACATCGGCGACACCGTCCTCGTCTACGTCCTGCAGCCGGAGTCGCCGGAGGGCCATGCGGTCCTCTCGCTGCGGCGTGCCGGCCTCGAGCGCAAGTGGCGCGCGATGCAGGAGCAGTTCGAGGCGGGCGTCATCATCGAGGCGCCGGTCATCGACCACAACAAGGGTGGCCTCATCGTCGATTGCGGCATCCGCGGCTTCGTCCCGATCAGCCAGATCGTCGACTTCCCGCGCCGACCGCAGAACGACCAGCCGCGCGACGCGGCCCAGGAGATCGCCGAGAAGCTCCAGCCGTTCGTCGGCCGCAAGCTCCGTCTCAAGATCCTCGAGGTCAACCGCAAGGCGAACCGCCTGATCCTGTCCGAGAAGGTCGCCCTCTATGAGGAGCGCCGCGAGAAGCGGGATGAGCTGTTCAGCAGCCTCCAGGTCGGCCAGAAGGTCACCGGCACCGTGCGATCGATCGCGCCGTTCGGCGTGTTCATCGACCTCGGCGGCATCGACGGCCTCGTCCACAAGAGCGAGCTGTCCTGGAACAAGGTCAACAACCCCGAATCCGGCTATAAGGTCGGTGACGAGGTCGAGGCCGAGGTCATCGACATCAACCACGAGCGCGGTCGGATCAGCCTCTCGATCCGTCGCCTCCAGCCGGACCCGTGGCACTCGACCGTCGCCGATTTCAACGTCGGAGACGTCATCGACGGCACGGTCACGAAGCTCGTCAACTTCGGCGCGTTCGTGCGGGTCCGTGATGGCCTCGAGGGCCTCATCCACATCAGCGAGCTCTCGCACCAGCGGGTCGCCCATCCGGGCGACGTCGTCCACGAGGGCCAGTCGCTGAAGCTCAAGATCATCTCGCTCGACTCCGAGCGCCATCGCCTCGGGCTCAGCCTGAAGCAGGCCGAGGAGCCGCCGGCCCGTCCGGCCCCGGAGCCCGGCCAGCCTGCTCCGTCGAGCAGCGGTCCGCGCCCCGAGCGTCGCCCCCGCCAGGATCGCGCCTACTCCCCGAGTGACGCAGTCCAGGAGCCCGAGGGCGGGATCGACAACACGCTCGCGTCGGCTTTCGCCCAGGTCCGCCAGCAGCTGGCGGCGGCCGAGGGTGAAGGCACCGATGCGGTCGAGGCGCCCGCCCCTGAGACCGAGCCGGAGCCCCCCGCCGCCGAGGCCACGAGCGTCGACGCGCCAGCGGCCGACGCATCGGAAGCGCTCCACGCTGACGCCGCCGAGGCACCGATCGCCGACGAACCCGCCGCGGCCTTCGACACCGACACGGGAGCGCCAGCGATCGACCTCGAAGCCGAGGCACCGGCCGTGGATAGCGAGGCGCTGGCAGCCGATACCGAGACCGTCGTCGAGGCCCCGGCAGCGGAGGCCGAGGCAGTCGACGAGGACGCGGCGGCCGAAGCGATCGTCGAGACCCCGACCGTCGATCCGACGGACGAGGGGGCGGCGCCGGCCGTGGACAGCGAAGCGCAGGCGGCCGACACCGAGACCATCCTCGAGGCACCCGCCGCAGAGACCGAGGCAGCCGTCGAGGACGCCCCGGCCGATGAGGCGCCTGCCCCGGACGCGGAGCCGACCCAGGCCGAGACCACGGAGGCCACCGTCGCGGACGAGGTCGCCGTCGCCGAGGACGTGATCGGCAACGAGGCGAGCGCCGAGGCCGCCGCTGATGCAGCGGTCGTCGACGACCCCGCCACGGACGGGACGGACAAGCCGGCCGACCCGGCCTGATCCTGGCGGCGGCAGCCGCCTGACCGAACACCCCGACGACCCGCCGAACCCGGCGGGTCGTTGCGATTCCTTAGTGCGGCTCGGACATCCAGCGACACCCGGCGCTGCGAACCTTCCTACACGGAGACCGGACCACGGCACCACCGTCATGGTCAGGGCGTCGTGCTAGCATGGCCAAAGGCGCCACCCCACAGGGGCCGTCACGGAAAAGGGAACAGGCGTTCGACTCGATGGATCGCTTCGACAAGTTCACGGACCGGGCCCGCAAGGTCCTGACATTGGCGCAGGACGAAGCGCAACGGTTCAACCACAACTACATCGGCACCGAGCATCTCCTGCTCGGTCTCGTCCGCGAGGGCGAGGGTGTCGCGGCGCGCGTCCTCGAGAACATGAACGTCGAGCTGCCGAAGGTCCGGACCGCCGTCGAGTTCATCATCGGGCGTGGCGATCGACCGGTCGTCGGTGAGGTCGGGCTGACCCCGCGCGCGAAGCGCGTCATCGAGCTCGCCATCGACGAGGCGCGCCGCCTGGGCCACAACTACATCGGCACCGAGCACCTCCTCCTCGGCCTGGTCCGCGAGGGCGAGGGCATCGCGGCCGGCGTCCTGGAGTCGCTGGGCGTGAACCTCGACAAGGTTCGCCACGAGGTCATCCGCGTCCTGTCGCAGAGCTCGTCGGCCGGGCCCAGTGCCCAGGAGACGAAGCGCGCGAGCAAGACCCCGACGGTCGACCAGCTCGGCATCAACCTCACCGACGCGGCGCGAGCGGGCAAGCTCGACCCGGTCATCGGGCGCGAGAAGGAGATCGAGCGGGTCATCCAGATCCTCGGTCGCAAGACGAAGAACAACCCGGCGCTCATCGGCGAGCCGGGCGTCGGCAAGACGGCCATCGCCGAGGGCCTGGCGCACCGGATCGTCGCCGGCGACGTGCCGGACATCCTCCTGAACAAGCGGGTGCTGACCCTGGACATCGGGTCGCTCGTGGCCGGCACGAAGTATCGCGGAGAGTTCGAGGAGCGCCTCAAGAAGATCATCGAGGAGCTCCGCAACACGAACGACGCGGTCCTCTTCATCGACGAGCTGCACACGCTCGTCGGGGCCGGCGCCGCCGAAGGCGCAATCGATGCCGCGAACATCCTCAAGCCGCCGCTCTCGCGTGGGGAGTTGCAGTGCATCGGCGCGACGACGCTGGACGAGTACCGCAAGTACATCGAACGTGACGCGGCGCTCGAGCGGCGTTTCCAGCCGGTCATGGTCGAGGAGCCCACGCTCGAGCAGACCATCGAGATCCTGCTGGGCATCCGCGAGCGTTATGAGCAGCACCACAAGGTGACCATCACGGACGAAGCCGTGAAGGCCGCCGCGGACCTGTCCATCCGATACATCACGGACCGGCACCTGCCGGACAAGGCGATCGACCTCATCGACGAGGCCGCCTCGCGTGTCCGCCTGCGCCATGCGTCCGCGCCGCCCGCCCTGCGCGAGGCACAGAAGGAGCTCGACCGCATCACCAAGGAAAAGGATGCGGCGATCAACAACCAGGAATACGAGGAAGCCGCGACGCTGCGCGAGACCGAGGCGACCGCGAAGGAGAAGGTCGACGAGCTGCGAGCTGAGTGGCAGGCGACCGTCTCCGGCGACCAGCCGACGGTCGGCGAGGAAGAGATCGCCCAGGTCGTGGCGATGTGGACCGGCATCCCGGTGACCCGCATCTCCGAGCAGGAGTCCGAGCGACTGCTGCACATGGAGGATGCCCTCCACGACCGGGTCATCGGGCAGCAGGAGGCGATCGAGACCGTCTCGAAGGCGGTCCGCCGGGCGCGCGCCGGCCTCAAGGATCCGAAGCGCCCCATCGGTTCCTTCATCTTCCTGGGCCCGACCGGCGTCGGGAAGACGGAGCTCGCCAAGGCGCTCGCCGAGTTCATGTTCGGCAGCGAGGACGCGCTCATCAAGATCGACATGAGCGAGTTCATGGAGCGCCACAACGTGTCGCGCCTGGTGGGCGCACCCCCCGGCTACGTCGGGTTCGACGAAGGTGGCCAGCTCACCGAGGCGGTCCGCCGCAAGAACTACTGCGTGGTGCTCCTCGACGAGGTCGAGAAGGCCCATCCGGAGGTCTTCAACATCCTCCTCCAGATCCTGGAGGACGGGCACCTGTCGGACGCCAAGGGGCGCCGGGTCGACTTCCGCAACTGCATCATCATCATGACCAGCAACCTCGGGGCCAAGCAGCTCCAGACCAACTCCAGCCTGGGCTTCCGGGTCCAGGGCACGACCGACGCGGCGCGTGCGGAGAGCTCGTACGAACTGATGAAGGAGAAGGTCGCCACCGAGCTGAAGAACAGCTTCCGGCCCGAGTTCCTGAACCGGATCGACGCCACCGTGGTGTTCCGCTCACTGACGGTCGAGGAGATCGCCAAGATCGTCGACCTGATGCTCCAGCGAGTCCGCGACCAGCTCCGTGCGCAGCAGATGTCGCTGGAGGTCACGGACGCGGCCAAGGAGCACATCATCAAGCTCGGCTACGACGTCGCCTACGGCGCACGGCCGCTCCGCCGCGTCATCCAGAACATGGTCGAGGACGTCCTCGCCGAGCATCTGCTCCTCGGACGCTACGAGCCGGGCACGACCATCGTCGTCGACAAGGACCCCGAGGCGGGTCTCGACATCCATCCGGCCGATCAGCGCACCCCCGTCGAGGCGCACTGACCGTCCGTGGCTCGGTCCACGAGCCGCTTCGTCTGCCAGGGGTGCGGCGAGGCCTTCCTGAGATGGGAGGGGCAGTGCCGCACGTGCGGCGCCTGGAATAGTCTCGTCGAGACGGTCGTCCGCGAGCCATCACGAACTGCGGCTCGGTCCTCATCACGGGTCGCCACGACCGGCGCCTCGCCGGTCGCCCTCGGTGCCATCAGCGACGACGATGTGCCGCGCTTGCCCACGGGCATCGGTGAGCTCGATCGCGTGCTCGGCGGAGGCATCGTCCCGGGCTCCCTGATCCTGCTCGGTGGCGAACCGGGCATCGGCAAGTCCACGCTCCTCCTCCAGGCCGCGGCCGGCGTCGGCGCCCGGGTCCTCTACGCGACCGGGGAGGAATCGGCTGCCCAGGTCCGGCTCCGAGCAGGCCGATTGGGCCTCCTCGAGGGCGCACCCGGCGAGCGCGTCGAGGTCCTCGCCGAGCACGACATCGGGCGCATCGTGGAGGTCGCGAGATCCAGCCAGCCGGCACTCCTCATCGTCGACTCGATCCAGACGGCCACGATCGACGAGCTGGACGGCGCGGCCGGGAGTGTCGGCCAGGTCCGAGAGGCGACGGTCCGACTGATGGATTACGCCAAGGGGGAGGGGACGGCCGTCGTCCTCGTCGGGCATGTCACGAAGGACGGCTCGATCGCCGGACCCAAGACGATGGAGCACCTCGTGGACGCCGTGATCGCGCTCGAGGGCGAGCGCTACGCCTCGCTCCGACTCGTACGGGCGGCGAAGAACCGGTTCGGCTCCACGGAGGAGGTCGGCGTCTTCGAGATGGCCGGGAGCGGCCTCACCGAGGTCCGCGATCCGGCCCGAGCGTTCCTCGCCGAGCATGCCGAGCCGGCCCCGGGGTCCGTCGTCGCGCCCACGCTCGAAGGCAGCCGCCCGTTGCTCGTGGAGGTCCAGGCCCTCGTGGCGCCCGCCGGGTACGGCACCCCTGCCCGCAAGGCGAGCGGGATCGACCCCAACCGGCTCGGCCTCCTCGTGGCGGTCCTCGGCCGTCGGGCCGGGATCGGCCTCGGCTCGCACGATGTCTACGCGAACCTCGCCGGCGGGTTGTCCGTCGGGGAGCCCGGCCTGGACCTGCCCGTGGCCTTGGCGCTCGCCTCGTCGCTCCGGGATCGGCCCGTGATCCCGGGTGCGGTCATCATCGGCGAGGTCGGCCTGCTCGGGGAGCTTCGCGCCGTGACCGGGCTGGAGCGCCGCCTGCGCGAGGCCGCCCGCCTCGGCTTCGACGTGGCCATCGTCCCGCGCCCGGGTCGGGGCGTGCGTCTTGCCGCCGTCGAGGGGCTGCGGATCATCGAGGTCGCAACCCTCCGCGAGGCCGTCGACGCGGCTCTCGGGGACCGTCCCAAGGCTCGTGGCGAGGCCGTCCCGGCGATGCTAGGCTGACGGCCCGCTCGGGCCGCACGCGGCCCGCTGGACGCCGGGAACCTCCACGAGGGTGACTTGATCCGCTATATCCGTGTCCTGGGAGCCGCGCTCGGAGGGCTCATCGGGCTCGTCCTGGCCGGCGCCGGCCAGGGTCTCTTCCGCGACGCCGGGTATGCCGGCGCGCTGCTCGCGGCATGGGTCGTCGCGTGGATCATCGTCGGCTTCGCGATCCTGCCGTATCTCACGATCGTCCCGGCGACCTGGCTGATCACGCGCGTCGAGGCGCTCTCGACCGCCGAGTTCGTCACAGCGGTGGCAGGGCTCCTGCTGGGGCTGCTCATGGGGCTTCTGCTGGGCCTCCCGCTCAGCGGCTTCCCCGAGCCCTTCGGCACCTGGCTGCCGCTGGGCGTCTCGCTCTTCCTCGGCCTGGGCATGCTCGGGTTGACCGTCGCCAAACGGCAGGACCTGCTCATCGCGGCCGAGGCGGTCGGCCTCATCCGCAAGCCCGATCCGGCCACGCTCGATGTCCAGCGCAGCGGCGATCCGCGCATCGTCGTCGACACGAGCGCGATCATCGACGGCCGCATCGCGGAGATCGTCGAGTCGGGCTTCATCTACGGCACGCTCGTCATCCCGCGCTTCGTGCTCGATGAGCTGCAGCACATCGCCGACAGCTCCGACACACTGCGTCGCAACCGGGGTCGTCGCGGGCTCGAGATCCTGGCGCGCATGCAGAAGGAGCCCGGCACGCCGGTCGAGATCGTCGAGGACGAGGTCCCGAGCGAGTCCGAGGTCGACGCCAAGCTCGTCGCGTTGGCCCGGACACGAAGCAGGGTCATCCTGACCAACGACTTCAATCTCAACCGGGTCGCCGAGCTCCAGGGCGTCCGGGTCATGAACATCAACTCGCTGGCCAACGCGGTCAAGCCGGCCGTGCTCCCCGGCGAGGAGCTCCGCGTGCGGGTCATCCAGGAGGGCAAGGAGGCCGGCCAGGGCGTCGGCTTCCTGGACGACGGCACGATGATCGTCGTCGAAGGCGGAGCCCGACACATCGATCGGGACCTCGACGTGTCGGTGACGCGGGTCCTCCAGACGGTCGCGGGGCGGATGATCTTCGCCCAGCCGCGGCTCGAGTGAGCGAGCCCGTCGACGGATCGCCGGGGTCGGGAACGGAGCCGGCCGCCGCGGCCATCACGGCCCGATCCGCCGACGTCATCGTCGTCGCCGCCGGTGTCTCGAGCCGGATGGGCGGCATCGACAAGGTCCTGGCTCCGCTCGGCGGGCGACCCCTCCTGGCGGTCACGCTCGACGCCCTCGCCGCGGCCCACGCCGTGGGGTCGATCGTGGTCGTCACGGCGGCCGACCGTCGCGCTGAGATCGTCGGCGCCTCGTGGCTCCCCGCGGACGTCATCGAGGTGGTGACCGGCGGGGCGCGACGTCAGGACTCCGTGCGAGCCGGGTTCGACGCGCTCGAGCGCCTCGTTCCCGATCCGGACGGCGGCCGTGTCGTGCTCGTGCATGACGGCGCGCGGCCGCTCGTCTCGACCCAGCTCGTCACCGATGTCGCCGTCGCGGCTGCGCGCCATGGGGCGGCGATCCCGGTCGTGCCCATCGTCGAGACCGTCAAGCGGCTGGCCGGCGGCCTGGTCGAGGGCACCCTCGACCGGTCCGCCCTCGGGGCCGCTCAGACGCCGCAGGGCATGCGTCGGGAGGTCTTGCGAGCCGCCCTCGCCTCCGCGGCCGCCGTCGACGACACCCCGTGGACCGACGAGGCCGCGCTGCTGGAGGCCTGTAGAATCCCCGTCCATGTCGTCGATGGCGATCCGAGCAACCTCAAGGTGACCGTCCCCGCGGACCTGGCACGCGCGGCACGGCTGCTCGACGACGCCGCCGTCACCGAACGACGCACCGGGATCGGCCAGGACCGCCACCCGTTCGGGCCCGGCAGCCCGCTCCGCCTCGGCGGGATCGAGCTTGCCGGGGCGCCTCGCCTGTTCGGTCACTCCGATGGAGACGTCGCACTCCATGCGGTCGCCGACGCGCTCCTCGGGGCGGCCGGTCTCGGTGACCTCGGTCGCTTGTTCCCAGCGGGGCCATCGACGCCGGCCGGCATCGAGAGCGGTGCGCTGCTGGCGACCGTCGTCGCGCGCCTTGCCGAAGCCGGCTGGCGACCCGCGGGCCTCGACGTGACGATCATCGGGGCCCGGCCGCGACTCGGCGACCGGCTCGATGACATGGCCACCGCGATCGCTGGGCTCCTATCGGTCGGCCGCCCTGCCGTCAACGTCAAGGCATCGACCGGCAATCTCGAGGGGTCCGACGGGGCCGGTCGGTCCATCTCGGCACTCGCTGTCGCGACCATCGTGGCCGTCCGATGAGCGTCCAGCTGCACGACACGCTCACCGGTGAGACACGCCCGCTCGTCCCGATCCAGCCCGATCACATCGGGATCTACTCGTGCGGCCCGACCGTGTACGGGCCTGCCCACATCGGCAACTTCCGCTCCTTCCTGTTCGTCGACCTGCTCGTCCGCCACCTGCGCTGGCGTGGTCAGCCTGTTCGGTGGGTGATGAACATCACCGATATCGACGACAAGATCATCCGCGGGGCGGCGGCCGAAGGCACGGACATCGGGGAGCTGGCCGAGCGCTACCTCGCCCGCTTCCTGGCCGACGCCGACGCACTGAACATGACCCGCCCCGACGTGCTGCCGCGCGCGACGGCCCACATCGAGCGCATCGTCGAGCTCATCTCGACGTTGCTCGAGGGCGGTCACGCCTACCGGACGGACGACGGCTCGATCTTCTTCCGGATCGCCTCCTGGCCCGCGTACGGCAAGCTCGCGCGTCTCGATCCAGACCAGCTCCGGGTGGGCGAGCGGGTGGAGGCCGACGAATACGCCAAGGACGACGTGCGCGACTTCGCACTGTGGAAGGGGCCGAAGGACAACGAGCCGTCTTGGGAGACGGCCATCGGCAGGGGTCGTCCGGGCTGGCACATCGAGTGCTCCGCGATGAGCATGGCCCACCTCGGCGCATCCTTCGACATCCACACCGGTGGTGTCGACCTGATCTTTCCGCACCACGAGGACGAGATCGCCCAGAGCGAGGCTGCGACGGGGAAGCCGTTCGTCGGGACCTGGCTCCACTGCGCGCACCTGCAGCTGAGCGGCAGCAAGATGGCCAAGTCGACCGGGAACATCGCTCGCGTCGCCGACCTCCTCGAGGCCGGCGTCTCCGCGCGGGCCTTGCGGTACGCGCTGATCGCGGTCCACTATCGGGCGACGCTCAACCACTCCGACGAGTCCCTCGCGGCCGCCGGCGCGGCCCTCGACCGCCTCGATGCTGTCGTCGCGGCGTTGGAGGCGTACCGTGAGGAGCGAGCGGACGACACGACGCTGCCTGCGGCGCTCGAGACCGCTCGGATCGCCTTCGGTGCGGCGCTCGATGACGACCTGAATATCTCGGAGGGACTGGCGACGTTGTTCGACCTCGTACGGGACACCAACCGGCGGATCGAGGCGCGCTCGCTCTCGACCGACGACGCCGGGCGGGTGCTCGCCCTGGTGCGCGATCTGGACACCGTCCTGGGCGTGCTCGCGGACGCCGAGGTGGACCTCTCGGCCGACCTTCAGATCCTGCTCGATGCACGGGTCGCCGCGCGTGCTGCTCGGGACTGGGCGGAGTCGGACCGTCTCCGAGACGAGCTTGCAAGACAGGGCATCGCCGTCGAGGACACCCGCGACGGCCAGCGTTGGCGACGCCTCGCCGAGGTCACCGCGCATGGCTGACCGACCCCCCGAGGACCACCGCAAGCCGAGCGGCGGTGCATCCCGTGGCGGACCATCGGGCGGCAAGGGTGGCCGATCGGGACCGGGCGGATCCGGTGCGCACGGTGGGTCCCGTGGCGGTCCCGGTGGTCGCCCCTCGGGCTCCGGTCCGAGAACCGGTGGCGGCCCGCGTCCGGGCTACGCCCCGCGACCCGGGTATGGACCGCGACCCGGGCCGCGGCCAGGCTACGGCCCCCGACCCGACCAGGGACCGCGTGACGAGCGCTGGGAGGATCGTTCCGGGCCGGGACGCCCCGGCGACATGCGCGGCTCCGGTCCGCGGCGCGACTACGGGGATCGCCCGCCGGGACGACGCGACGCCCCGGGCGACCGATCCGGGCCGCCGTCCGGCGCACGACATGACCCCGGTCGATACCGCCCCGGTCCGGCGGGACCCCGCCGCGACGCGGGCGGTGGCTACGGACCGCAGCGCCCGGCCGAGCGATCGGAACGGCCGCGCCGGTTCGACGACGATCGATGGGGGTCGCCATCCGGGCCACCGAGCGGGCCGACCTCCGGACCGCCGCCGTGGGATGACCGGCCGCCCCGCCAGCGCCGCGAGCCCGGACCGTGGCGCCCGGATGACCGTGGACCGCGCGGTGGACCCGGACCGCAGAACCAGCGACCCGGCCAGCG
>DASPHN010000182.1:0-2510 GCA_035629655.1 Saccharimonadales bacterium (SeqCode)
GTAGATCTTGTACCGGCCGGTCTTGCTGATGGCGATGCCCGAGCCCATGGCCCCGGCCATGATGCCGGCGACCAGCGGGATCATCTGCAGCCCGGCGACCGTGGGGCTGGAGCCATGGACGATCTGCAGGTACTGGGGCAGCAGCAGGATGCCGCCGAACATGCCGGCGCCCAGGACGATGCTGCCGACGCTGCCGATCGCGAAGCTGCGGTTCTTGAACAGCCGCAGGGGCAGCAGCGCGTCGTCCTTGTAGGCCCGCTCGGCGAGGACGAACGCGATCAGGCCGATGACGCCGATCGCGTAGCAGAGCAGCGCCCGGCCGGAGTCCCAGCCCCAGGTGCGGCCCTGCTCGGCGACGATCAGCAGCGGCACGAGGGTGGTGACCAGCGCCAGCGCACCGGGCCAGTCGATGCGGTGCTCGCGGCGCTGGTGGGGCAGGTGCAGCACCCGCATGACGACGACGAAGGCCAGGATGCCGAGCGGCACGTTGACGTAGAAGATCCAGCGCCAGCCGGTGATGCCGAGGATCGAGTCCTGGCCGGCGAGGAAGCCGCCGATGACCGGGCCCAGGACGCTCGACGTGCCGAAGACGGCCATGAAGAAGCCCTGGTACTTCGAGCGCTCACGCGGCGGCACGATGTCGCCGATGATCGCCAGCGCCAGCGACATCAGGCCACCGGCACCGATGCCCTGCAGCGCCCGGTAGGCGGCCAGCTGGTACATCGAGTCGGCGAGCCCGCAGAGCATCGAACCGACGACGAAGACCCCGATCGCGAACAGGTAGAACGGCCGGCGCCCGTAGAGGTCCGACAGCTTCCCGTAGAGCGGCGTGGAGATCGTCGAGGTGATCAGGAACGCCGTCGTCGCCCACGCCTGCAGGTCGTAACCCTGCAGATCGTCGGCGATGGTGCGGATGGCGGTGGAGACGACGGTCTGGTCGAGCGCGGCGAGGAACATGCCGAGCAGCAGGCCGCCGAGGATCGTGAGGATCTGGCGGTGGGTGAACGCACCGGTGGCGTCGGGCGCGGCGGCCGCCGCACGGGCGTCCCGCCGCTCGGCCGCGCTGGTGCGGGTGGACTGGCTCATCGGATCTCTTTCCCGGAGTGGGGGGCGGCGTCGGGATTGCCCGGCAGGGTGGCGGCGAGGTCATCGAGGAGGCGACCGAACAGAGTGGTCAGGGTGGCGAGATCGCCGGCGTCCCAGCCGGCGGTCACGGAGGCGAGGTGGTTCTCCCGTTCCCGGCGCAGCGACTCGAGTGCGGCCTCGCCGGCCTCGGTGACGTGCAGGCGGCTCGCCCGGCCGTCCGACTCGTCGGCGACGCGGCGGACCAGGCCCTGCTCGACGAGGGACGCGACGTGGCGGCTGACGGTCGACGGGTCGGCGTGCACGAGTTCGGCGAGCGCGCCCTGCCGGAGCGGCCCGAGCCGCATCAGCGGGAAGAGCAGCACGAGCGCGGCGCCGTCACCTCGGTCGTTCTTGGCCATCTGCGTCTTGAGCGCGTGCACGAGTCGCATGAATCGCGGCAGTTGCTCGGAGAGGGTCCGGACCTCGGCAAGTTTCTGCGGCGAGGACGCGGTCGTGGGCATAGGTGCACGGTACAAGCTGTTGCGCGATGCAAGCAACAAGTTTCACAGTGCATGCAATGTGATCCAGCCGACGCGGCCGATCCGCGTCGAGTGCGATCCTGGAGTGCCCCGCCCCACCGCGAAAGGAACGCGAACTCAGCCGTGAGTGCCCCGACCGACGACCTCCGGCGACGGCTGTCGGCGCTCACGATCCTCGACGAGCACCGGCTGCGCCGTCGGCTCGACGGTCTGCGGAAGACCCGCGACCCGCAGGCCCGGGAACGCCAGCGGGACCGGATCGCCGCGGACGTCGCCACTGCCGAGGCCCGCATCGCGCGGCGCCGGGCCGCCGTCCCCGTGCTCAGCTATCCCGACGAGCTGCCGGTCAGCCAGCGGCGCGACGACATCGCCACCGCCCTCCGCGACGCCCAGGTCGTGGTGGTCGCCGGCGAGACCGGCTCGGGCAAGACCACGCAGCTGCCCAAGATCGCCCTCGAGCTCGGCCGCGGGGTCCGCGGCCGCATCGGGCACACCCAACCCCGCCGCATCGCCGCGCGCAGCGTCGCGGAACGGATCGCCGAGGAGCTCGAGAGCCCCCTGGGCGAGGTGGTGGGCTTCAAGATGCGGTTCGCCGACCACGTGAGCGACTCGACGCTGGTCAAGCTGATGACCGACGGCGTGCTGCTCGCGGAGATCGCGCACGACCGGCTGCTGCGCCAGTACGACACCATCATCCTCGACGAGGCGCACGAGCGGAGCCTGAACATCGACTTCCTGCTGGGCTACCTGGCCCAGCTGCTGCCTCGGCGTCCCGACCTGAAGCTGGTCATCACCTCCGCGACCATCGACGTCGAGCGGGTGGCCGCCCACTTCAGGGGCGCACCGATCGTCGAGGTCAGCGGCCGCACCTATCCGGTCGAGGTCCGCTACCGCCCGGTGGTCGAC
>DASPHN010000183.1:0-9557 GCA_035629655.1 Saccharimonadales bacterium (SeqCode)
GTCTGGCCGGTGAACGGCACGGGCAGGGTCGGGATGAAGATCTGGGCGGTCAAGGCCACGAATGCCGCGCCGGCGACGACGAGGACGAGATGCCGGACGCGCGTGCCGAGTCGTTCGGCGACGCGGATGGGGACCAGGAAGTCGGCGAGGGTGAGCCCGTTCTGGGCGGCAGTGCTGCGGTCCAGTCTCGGGATCGCGATCGTCATCGAGGCTCCGTGCGGCGGGGGTCGCGACTCGGGCGACTTGGCCGGGAGTCTAGCACTCGACGGTGGGGCGGCACGGGCTCCGGGCCCGGCCTGGTCACTCGAAGCCGACCGCCCGGACGATCGAGATGCGGCTCGCCAGCCGGGCCGGGTAGGCCGCCGCGAGCATGGCCAGGGTCACCCCACCGACAAGGACGAGCACGACGGCGAGCCATGGGATGGCGGCGGCAATGTCCAGCCGGCCGCCGGCCAGGACGACCATGAGCGCGCCGATGAGGAGGCCGGCGAAGACGCCACAGACGGCCCCGATCGTGCCCGTGATCCCCGCTTCCACGACGACCGAGCGCCACACCTGGCGGCGGGTCATACCCGCCGCGCGGAGTACGCCGATCTCGCGGACACGTTCCAGGACGTTCATCGTCAGCGTGTTGATGATGCCCAGCGCCGCGACGATCACGGCGACCAGGGCCAGGGCGTCGAACAGGCCGAAGACGCGACTGAGGGCGTCGCCGATGGCGCCCTGGATCTGCTCCAGGGCGACCGGTTCGAGGGCGACGGCGCGAGCCTCTGACGCCAGGTCGGCGCGGGCCTCGTCGGTCGCGTCCGGTGTGAAGCGCACGGCGAACGCATCGGCGCCGATGACGCCGAGGCGCTCGGCGTCCGGCCAGCCGACGAGGAGGCTCTCTCCTCCTCGACCGGGCAACGTCCGTTCGGCGATGCCGACGATGCGCAGCGTCAGGCTGCTGCCGTCCGCGGCGGCGAGATCGAGCGTCTCGTCGATCGCGAGGCCGGTGCGCGCGGCCACGGCCGCGGGAAGGATGACGGCGCCGCCGGCATCGAGCGCGGCCAGGGCTGCGTCGCGGTCGCCGCTGGTGAAGCGCAATCGGCCATCGGCCGCCAGGTCCGCGCCGGACATCGCCGCGCCATCGGCGCGCACGCCGTCGAGGGCAAGGTCGAACGTCGCGAACGGGCTGAGATGCTCGACCCCCGGCAGCGTGCTGAGGGTCTCATCGAGGCCTTCGTCGGCGCCTCGCGGGAAGATCGAGGTGACGACGAGCTCGCCCGGGACGACGTCGGCGATCCAGGCCGAGGCCGCGGCCCGAGCGTGGCCGGCGACGCTGCCGAGCGCGACGATCATCGACAGGCCGATGGTCAGCGCCCCGACGGTCAGCGCGGCCCGGCTTCGATCGCGCAGCACCGAGGCGCGCGCCAGGCGCTCCTCCAGCCGGGCAAGGACGCGGAACGGGAGGCCGGCGACACGCGCCAGCATGGGCAGGACGAACGGGACGAGGAGCGCGACGAGCAGCAGGCCGCCGTACACGACGAGCGACCGGATCACCGTGCCGTCACCGGCACCGCGCGGCCAGATGAACAAGCCGACGACGCCGACGGTGGCAAAGACGGCGACCAGCCAACGCAGTCGGGCGCGGCGGGCCGTGGGCAGGTCCAGCCGGGCTTTGAGCGCCTCGACCGGCGGGACGCGACCGGCACGACGGGCTGGCTCGAGCGCGGCGGCGAGGGTGACGATGAGGCCGATCGCGACCGCCGTGACCACGTCCACCAAGGTGATGACCGGGCCCGACAGCTCGATGGCGCCGACCGTCCGGACCCAGGCGGCCATGCCGCCGGCCAGCAGGATGCCGAGTCCGATCCCCAGCACCGAGCCGAGCACGCCGATGACCGTGGCCTGGACGAGGATGAACGACGTCAGCTGGCCACGAGTGGCACCGGCCGCGCGCAGCAGGCCGAGCTCCCGCAGCCGCTCCACCACGGTCATCGAGAGCGTGTTGAAGATCAGGAACGCGCCGCTGAACAGGGCGACCGCGGCGATCAGCGCCGTCGTCGCCGCGAAGTCCGCGGTGGAGGCGCGCATGCCGGTCGCGAGGTCGCGCGGGGCCGACAGGACGTAGGGCTGACGCAACAGCGACGCCTCGAGCGTCGCCGTCACGACGGCCGGATCCGCGCCCTCGGCGAGGCCGATGTCGATCCGGGTGACCCCGTCAAGCTCGAACGCGGCCTGGGCGGTCCCCAGCGGGACGAGGACGGTGCGCTCCGTGCGGCTCGCCCACGGCCCATCACCGTCGAGGATGCCGATGACCCGATAGCGGACGGGATCGACCGTGCCGATGAACGTCAGCTCGGAGCCGACGGTCAAGCCGTCCTGGGCGGCGAGGCTGGCACTGATGACGGCACTCGCCTCGTCGGGGTGCGCCAGCGGCGCCCCGGCCGTGAGCGGGAGGTCGTGGAGCAGGGGCTCGAGCGCCGGGTCGATCCCGACGATCGTGACCGGCGGCGGCAGGACGTCGTCGCTGCCGATGAGATCCGCCTCCAGGTAGGTCCGTCGCTCGAGGGCCGGTGCCGCGACGGCGACGCCGTCGGTCGTCTGGACCTGCGCCAGCGTGTCGGCCGTCAGGCCGCTCTCACCGAACGTCTCGAGCCGGAGATCGGCTCGGCCCACGATGGTGTCGACCGTCCGGGCGATGGCCGCGTCGATGCCGGCGTTCGTCGCGAGGCCGGCGAACAGGACGGCGACACCCAGCGCGACGCCGACCGTGGTGAGCGCGGTGCGCAGGGGCCGAGCCCGCAGGCCGCGCCACGCGATCGCGTTGAGTCCGTGCACGTCGCGGCCGCCTACAGGCCGAGCTGGGCCAGTCGGCCGATCAGGGTGGTCGCGTCGTGGTCGGCGCGGCGACCGAGCTCGATCGTCTCCCGGATCCGCCCGTCGCGGACGACCAGGACCCGGTCGGCGTAGGCCGCCGCCTTGGAGTCATGGGTCACGAGGACGATGGTCTGGCCGCGCTCGTGGCACGACCGCCAGAGTGAACCCAGGAGTTCGCTGCCGGTGGTGTAGTCGAGGTTGCCGGTCGGCTCGTCGGCGAAGAGGAGTGCCGGGCGCGTGACCAGGGCGCGGGCCACGGCGACGCGCTGCTGCTCGCCCGCCGACAGCTGGTCGGGCTTGTGATGCTCCTTGCCGGTCAGGTCGACGAGCTCGATGACATCGCGGACACGGTCGAGCAGGTCGCCCTTCGAGGGGTCCTGGCCCGCGATCGTGAACGGGAGCGCGACGTTCTCAGTGACATCCAGCAGCGGGATGAGGTTGAAGGACTGGAAGACGAAGCCGGTGCGATCGCGGCGCAGACGCGTGGCCGCATCGTCGGAGAGACGGCTGACGACCTCCCCGTCGAGCATGACCTCGCCCGTGGTCGGACGGTCCAGGCCCCCGAGGAGCTGGAGCAGCGTGCTCTTGCCGCTGCCGGACGGGCCCATGAGGGCCACGAACTCGCCGGGCTGGACGCTGAGGGAGACACCACGCAGCGCCTCGACGGTCGTCTCGCCCAGGGGGTACGACTTCGTGAGGTCGCGCGCCTCGAGGATCGGGGCACCGCCCGAGGCGCCGCCTGCCGGTCGAGCGGCGGTCGCGTGAGTGGTCGTGGGGGCATCCAACAGGGCGGTCATCTCGGCCTCGGTGCGGTGCGGTCAGGTGCGGTCGCCAACGTAGCGGTGTGGTCCGTGACGGTCTGCGGGCCGATGGTCACGTGCTGGCTAGTACCCGATCAGGATCCGAAGATCGCGCCGGTCACGCCGCCGACGATCGTCTCGAGGAGGCCGGACGAGGTCGACGGGGCCACGACCCGGAGCCCGGTAGCGCCGGCCGCCGAGCTGTCGGTCGCATCCACGCTCGTCGGCGGCTCGCTGGCGGGAGTGCTTCCGTCACCGCCATCGCCACCCTGACCGTCGTCGGCACCCTGGCTGGGGTCGGGGTCACCGCTGGGCTCGAGTCGGACGGGCGCCGTCGGCGTCGGTGTCGGGGTCGCGGTCGGCTCCGGGGTCGGCTCGGGGGTCGCCTTCGGCGTCGCCCGCGGCTTGGGCTTGGCCGTCGGCTTCGGCGTGGGCTTGGGGGTCGCGCGCGGTTTCGGCTTCGCTGTGGGCTCGGGCGTCGGCTTGGGCTTGGCCGTCGGCTTCGGCGTCGGCTTGGGCGTCGGCTTGGGTGTCGGCTTCGGTGTCGGCTTCGGGGTCGCGGTCGAGCCGCACTTGTCGGCGAACAGGACGGTCCACATCTTCTTGCCGGAATCGCTCTTGTAGGCACCGACCCCGATCGCGTCCCAGGCCTTGCTCAGGATGTTCTTCCGATGGCCCGAGGAGTCCATGAACATCTTGTGGATCTGGGCCGTCGCCTCGTCGTCCGGGTAGTCGTTCCAACCGATGTTCTCGCCAGCCAGCTTGTAGCAGTATCCGAGGTCATCGAGCTTCTCGAAGACCCGGCCGAAGCCGGGGATGTCGTGGCTGAAGTAGTCGCGGTTGATCATGTCCTTGGAGCGCCAGCGAGCGACCTTCGTCAGCGTCGCGTCGACTTTCAGCGCCTTCAGGCCGGCGGCCGCGCGGCTGCGATTGGTGCGCGCGATGAGGTCCTTCTCGGACGCGGAGCTGAACGTCCCGCCGTCCCAGGCAGCGGCCGGACTGGGTGCTCCCAACGTCACGATCGAGGTGGCCGCGAACGCGATGGCGACGAGGAGCGCGATGCGACGGGAGGCGGCGGCAGGCGTGTTGGAGGGCATCGGCGAGGGACTCCTGGTCCGGTCCGCTGGGGCGGCGGCGTGGGTTCCGGTGTGGTCCTCACCGTAGGCGTCGGGTCCCGTGGGGTCCCCGGCGCGATGGTCCCGGGCCGTGCGCCTCCCAGGTACCGGTGGGTCCGGAGCGGTCTGGTGCGGTGGGTGGACGTCCGGTGCGGTCCGGGGCGGTCCGTGCCTCCACGGAGCGCAGGGCCGGCGGCTGGCGACGATGGCGGGCGCGCCCGATTTCCGGGTACACTCCGCTGGCTCTCGTCCACCCGCGCGATGCGCGACTGCCACGACGAGCGCGCGCCGCGGTGGCCTTAGCTCAACCGGCAGAGCACTGGATTGTGGCTCCAGAGGTTACGGGTTCGAGCCCCGTAGGCCACCCCACCCCTCCCTCGGCGGGTCGAGCAAGGAGACACCCGGAGGGTCTGGGGTCCGCTCCGGGTGTCATCGGTGATCGGTCCGGCGGGGGGGATCGACGGACTGACCTGCGTAGCGTGCGCGCATCGATGCCCCTACGGCATTAGGGCGCCCGACCTATCGGCGATCGGTGTCTTATCCGGACGGGGCGTTGATCAGAACCGTCATCACGGTGATGATCGCGCCCAACATCAAGACCACGCCGAGGACGATCAAAGCCACGACCCCGAGGATGATCAGGACGACCCTGACGGCCCGCGCCAACGGGCCCCGACCGGCGGATGGGTCAGTCGTGGTCATGGTGGGCATGGAGCACGGCATGGCCCTTGCCACGAGCGATGAGCCAACGGTTGACCGGGAACGCCACGACGCCGGCGATCAGCAACGCGACGGCGAGGCTCGCCCAGAACCTCGGGTCGACGAGGCCCGCCGCCATCGCGCCCGGGATCGCGAGGATGATCGCCGTGTCGACGACCTCCATCGTGGCGATGGACAGGGTGTCCGACGCAAAGGCGAGTCGACCGGCCGAGCGAACGCCCATCCCGCTCGCGACCAGGGGCCGCATCGTGAGCGCATACCCGAAGGTGAACGCGAGGACGATCGCGAGGACGACCGAGGGGAGGTCGTCCCAGCCCAGGGCCGTCGCGATGACCAGTCCCAGCACCTCACCGATCGCGCAGCCGGTCAGGCAGTGGATCGTGGCGGAGAGGGCAAGGCGATCGATGGAAGAGGGAGCGGGGTGCGAGGCGTCCATGGGCTCACGCTAGAGAACGCGTCAAGCGGGCGGTCCCGACCCCCCGCGGTCAGTCGAGGTGCAGCACCTGCGCCTCGTGCAGGCGGCGATGCAGGGTGTCGGCGCGTGGGACCTCGTAGGCGCAGCGCTGACACGACCACCCACGCGCGAGGTCGCTCGACGGGGCGACCCGGTGCCGGTCGATGCTGCCGTCCGCCAGCGCGGCCAGGGCGAAGCCGTCTCGCGCCCACGCGAACGCGCGGCACTGCGGGCAACGGAGCGGCGTGATCGCGTCCATGTCGTCGCGGGACGATACGCACGCGGCACCCTGCGCTACATCGGTCGAGTCGCGCTCCGCATCGCAGCGGCGTATCGGTTGTGCCGGCTGCGCGCTCGACACGGTCGGCGATGATGCCGACGTGCGCGAGACCATCCCGCCAGAACCGTTCCTGGCCGCGTTCCCGCGGCCGATGGCGGAGATCGCCCAGCGGCTGCGGGGCGTGGTCCTGGGAGCGACGCCCGAGGCCCTCGAGCGCGTCCGCCCCGGCTGGCGGCTCATCGGCTATGACCTGCCGATCGGCCGACGGCTCGTCTACTTCGCCTATGTCGCGCCGGAGGAGGCGCATGTTCACCTGGGCTTCGGGCACGGCTGGCTCATGCGTGACCCGGACGGGAACCTGCAGGGTCGAGGCATCACGAAGCGTGCCCGCTGGCTGACGTTCCGCCCGGGCGATCCACTGGACGTCCCACGGCTCACCGCGCTCGTCCACGAGGCGGCGCGGGTGGCCGGGCTCCCGCCGATCGAGCGGGTCGCAGCCGAGTTCGATGCGGCCTCGGAAGACGCCTAGCCGCCGGCGAGCGCCGCGACCTGTGCCGACGCGCCGCTGAGGATCGGCTCGCCGTGTCCGACGAGCAACGTCTCGAAGGTCAGCGCGCCGAGCTTGGCGATGCTGGCTGCGGCGGCCGCCTCGTCCTCCGTGAACGAGGGGTTCGAGCCGGTCAGCGTCCCACCGGCCGTGCCCAGCGCGTCGCCCGCGACGAGCACCCCGGCGGCCTCGTCGAGGACGGCGATATGGCCGGCCGTATGGCCCGGCGTGGCGATCATCCGCAGATCGAACACGAGGTCGCCATCGGCGACCGCGGTCAGGGGACGCGGTGCCGAGATCCCGCCAAGGTCGGCTGCGCCCGCGTAGCCCGTCGCCTGGGGAGCCAGCTGGAGGACCGCAGGGGCGCTCCCGGCGTGGTCGCCATGTCGATGGGTGAGGATCACGTGGGCGACCGACGCCCAGGTCAGGCCGAGACGCTCGAGCGCGGCTTCGATCTCACCCTCGCTGCCCTCCACGCCCGTGTCGACGATGGCCGCCTCGCCCGCTCGGACGAGGAGGTACGCCGAGACGAACCCGAGGTTCACGCGCTCCCAGGCAAGGTCCTCAGGCGCGGCGGATCCGGCCGGGGCCGATCCCTCGGCGGCTGGCGAGGCGGCCGCCTCCGAGGCGGATGGCCCGGGGGACGGCTCACCATTCGACGGCGCGTTCGTCGCAGCCGACGGGCTGCTCGGGCTCGATGACGCCGGCGCGCAGGCGGCCACGAACGAGACGACCGCAAGGGCGATCCCGCCTCGCCCGAGATCGGCGAGGAACATGCGGCGGGTGCGCAACCGGACGGCATCCATCGGTCAGTAGATGGTACGAGTCTCCACCGCTCGTCGGATCCGTGCGACGTCAGGCCGTCTCGCCCGCCTCGAGGGTCTCGGTGACCAGGGCCTGAGCCTCCTCGATGAGGCGAGCAAGGTGCTCCGCCCCGCGGAAGCTCTCCGCATAGACCTTGTAGACGTCTTCCGTGCCCGACGGCCGGGCGGCGAACCAGCCGTGGTCGGTCGTGACCTTCAGGCCGCCGATCTCGGCGTCGTTGCCGGGGGCTCGGGTGACGATCGCGGTGATGGCGTCGCCGGCGAGCGTGTCGGCCGTCAGTGCCTCCGGGGTCAGCCGGCCGAGCACCGTCTTCTGCGCGGGTGTCGCCGGGGCGTCCACGCGGCGGTAGGCCGGGGCGCCGAACCGCTCGGTCAGCGCCGCGTACGTCACGCCCGGGTCCTTCCCGGTCCGGGCGGTCAGCTCGCACGCGAGCAGATCCGCGATGATGCCGTCCTTGTCGGTCGTCCAGACGGTGCCGTCGCGGCGCAGGAACGACGCCCCGGCACTCTCCTCGCCGCCGAATCCCAGCGAGCCGTCCACGAGCCCGCCGACGAACCACTTGAACCCGACGGGCACCTCGACGAGCCGCCGGCCGAGGTCCGCGACGACCCGATCGATCATCGACGACGAGACGAGGGTCTTGCCCACCCCGACGTCGCGGGTCCAGTCGCGGGCTCCGCCGAACAGATAGCCGATGGCCACGCTGAGCACGTGGTTGGGGTCGAGGAGGCCGGCGGACGGCGTCACGACGCCGTGGCGATCGGCATCGGCGTCGTTGCCGAGCGCCAGGTCGAAGCGGTCGCGCAGCTCGATGAGCCGGGCCATCGCGAAGCGGGACGAGGGATCCATCCGGATCTTGCCGTCCCAGTCACGGGTCATGAAGCCGAACTGCGGGTCGACGATATCGTTGGTCACGGTGAGATCCAGGCGGTGGCGCTCGGCGATGGCCGCCCAGTACGCGACGGACGCCCCGCCCATCGGGTCGACCCCGATGCGAAGACCGGAGGCCGCGATGGCCGCCAGGTCGATCACCGACGGCAGGTCGTCGACGTACGTGCCCAGGAAGTCGTAGGGCGTGCTGCCGGCACGGACCTGCGCCGGTGTGGCTCGCGGCACGCCCGCCAGACCATCCGAGCCCGACGCCGCCAGGATGCGGTTCGCCTCGTCCTGGATCCATCGCGTGACATCGGAGTCGGCCGGGCCGCCGTCGGGCGGGTTGTACTTGAAGCCGCCGTCCTCGGGCGGATTGTGGGAGGGCGTGACGACGATCCCATCGGCCTCGCCGCGTCCCGCCGGTCGATCCCGGTTCGCGACGAGGATCGCGTGCGAGACGGCCGGTGTCGGCGTGTAGCCGTCGGCGGCATCGACCCGCACGTCCACGCCGCGAGCGACGAGCACCTCGAGGGCGGTCGTCGTGGCCGGGGCCGACAGGGCGTGCGTGTCACGTCCGATGAACAGCGGGCCGTGGTAGCCGCGAATCGCCCGGTAGCGGCAGATCGCCTCGGTGATGGCCAGGATGTGGGCTTCGTTGAACGCGCCACGGAACGACGAGCCGCGATGGCCGGACGTCCCGAAGGCGACACGCTGGGTGGGGTCCGCGAGATCCGGCGTTTGATCGTGATACGCGGCGAGGAGCGCATCGACATCGACGAGCATCGACGGATCGGCCCGCTGGCCGGCACGCTCGCTGGTCATCGCCGAACGGTACCGCACGACCGACCTCGTCCGCCTCGGATGGGTTGCGTGCCGGTGGCGCGGACCGTACGATGCGGCCACCCCGAGCTGCCACGTACGGAGCCCGTCCACGATCCGCCTCGGCGGACAGGATGCAAGGGCTCGCGATGGCCGCTGGTGGATGGAGGCTTGCGCCCATGGCGACCGTGACGTTCGAACACGTCAACAAGGTCTACGGCGATTTCCACGCCGTGAAGGACCTCAACCTCGAGATCGGTGA
>DASPHN010000184.1:0-11423 GCA_035629655.1 Saccharimonadales bacterium (SeqCode)
GTAGATCTCGCCGGCGAAGTCGAGCGCCATCGGCATCTCGTGGCCGGTCTTCGCGACCTGTGCCGCGACCTCGGGCATGTCCTCGGTCAACAGGTACATGTGCTCCATGGCGAGGACCGGCAGCTCGATGCCGACCATCCGGCCGACCTCTCGTGCCCACAGGCCCCCGGCGTTGACGACGTGCTCGGCGTGGATGCTGTCGCCGCTCTCGACGCGGACGTCCCATGTGCCGTCCGGCCGCTGCTCCAGGCCCACCACGGGCGTGTGCTGGTAGACCTCGGCCCCGAGCAGCTGGGCACACTTCACGTAGGCGCGCGTGACACCCGTCGGGTCGACGTGGCCCTCGACCGGGTCGTACAAGGCGCCGACGAAGTACTGCGGGTCCAGCAACGGGAAGAGGTCCTGCGCCTCCCTGGCGCTGATCAGGTCCAGCTCCATGCCGAGGTACCGGCCGCGGGCCTGGGCCATGCGCAGCCAGTCCATGCGGACCTCGGTATCGGCCAGCATCAGGCCGCCAGGCAGGTGGATGGAGCAGTCCTGACCGGAGACCCGCTGGATCTCTTCGTACAGCTGGATCGTGTACTGCTGGAGCCGGGCGACGTTCGGGTCGCCGTTCAGCGTGTGCATGCCACCGGCGGCGTGCCACGTGGAGCCAGCGGTCAGCTCACGCCGCTCCAGGAGCACGGCATCGGTCCAGCCCGCCTTCGCGAGGTGGTACAGGACGCTCGCGCCGACGACCCCACCACCGATGACGACGACCTGAGCAGACGACTTCACGCAGACCCTCCACGATTCTCGGACTCGAGAAGCCTACGCGAGCACGGCCGACGGACGCGCCAGCGCAGACGCCGCCTGTCAGAAGTCCGTCGGGACGCCGCCCTCGGCCTTGCGGCGCTCGACGAAGGCTTCGAGCTCGTCCCGGCGCGCCTCGTCGAGCGGCGGCGGCTCGTAGGCGTTGAGGAGCTCCTTCCAGATGGCGTTGGCCTTGCCTGGCGCCGTGGGCGCGCCGGCCTCCTCCCAGGTCTCGTAGTTCCGCCAGTCCGAGAGCATGGGCTTGTGGAAGGCCGTCCGGAAGCGGCTCTGGGTGTGTTCGGCGCCGAAGAAGTGCCCGCCCGGCCCGACCTCCTCCATCGCCGAGAAGGCGAGGGTGTCCTCGTCGACGACGACCGGATCGAGATACGCCTCGACCATCCCGAGCAGCTCGGCGTCGAGGATCACCTTCTCGTAGCCGGCGTGGAGACCCCCTTCCATCCAGCCGGCGCCGTGCATCAGCAGGTTGACCCCACCGCTGATCGCGCCCCACAACGAGAAGACCGACTCGTACGCGGCCTGGGCATCGACGGCGTTGGCAGCCGACACGTTGGATGACCGATACGGGACGTCGTACCGCCGGGCCAGCTGGCCCCCGATCATCGCCGTCCGCATGTACTCGGGCGTACCGAACGCCGGCGCGCCCGACTGCATGTCGACATTCGAGGTGAACCCGCCGTAGACGACCGGCGCACCCGGACGGACGACCTGGGTCAGCACCATCCCAGCGAGCGCCTCGGCGTTCTGTTCGGCCAGTGCGCCCGCGAGCGTCACCGGGGCCATCGCGCCGGCCAGCGTGAACGGGGTCATCACGATGACCTGGTTGCGCGCCGACATCTCGAGGATCCCGTGGAGCATCGGCGTGTCGAGCCGGAGCGGGGAGCTCGAGTTGATGACGGTGAACAGCGACGGCTCGCGGTCGAGCGTCTCCTGGTCGATACCGCGGGCGATCCGGGCCATCTCGATCGCGTCGGTGATCCGCTGCCGCCCGAGGCTGTAGGCGTGGATCGGCTTGTCGGCGAGGGTGAGCAGGTCCCACAGCGCGTCGAGGTGCCGGATCGAGGCATGGATGTCGATGGGCTCGACCGGGTAGCCGGCGAAGAAGTGGATCGGGGTGAGCATCTGGCAGAGCCGGATCAGGTTCTGGTAGTCGGCCCGGTTGCCGATCCGTCGGCCGCGATCGAGGTCGGCGACATTCGGCGCGGACGCGACCGAGCCGAAGGCGGTCCAGTCGCCGCCGATGTGGAGGTCGTGCTCGGGATTCGTCGCGTGGAGCATGAACGCCGAGGGCGCCGTCCGGATGCGCTCGAGGACCATGTCGCGGTCGAAGCGGACGCGCTCGGTGCCAGGCTCGACGCGCGCGCCGGCCGCCCGCAGGACCTCCCGGGCACCGTCGTCGAGGAAGTCCATGCCGATCTCTTCAAGCACGCGCAACGACGCGAGGTGGATCGACTCGAGCTCGTCGGCCGACACGACCTCGGTCGGGGCGTACCGGATCCGCGGCTGGGCCCACGGTCGTTGCTGGGGCAGCCGGCTCCGCTCCCCCGCGGCGCCATGGCCACCGGTGCGCCGACGCCGAGCCGCGCCGCCGGTCTCGCGCTGGGCGAGCAGGGCATCGACCGCGGGGTCGCCGCCGGGCTGGACCAATTCGTCTTCGGTCATCGGTCGCTCATTCGCCGCTCAGGTCGAACCAGGTGGTCTTGCGCTGGGTGTAGCCGTCGAGGGCGGCCATGCCCTTGTCGCGCCCGAACCCCGACTGCTTGTAGCCGCCGAACGG
This sequence comes from Saccharimonadales bacterium (SeqCode), assembly GCA_035629655.1. Classification (GTDB taxonomy): domain Bacteria; phylum Chloroflexota; class Limnocylindria; order Limnocylindrales; family CSP1-4; genus SPCO01. The sequence continues at coordinate 2,588 of DASPHN010000184.1, forward strand.
CACGGTGATGTCCGCCGCATCGAACGTGTTGACCCAGACGACGCCGGCCCGGATCGACCGGGCAAGCCGGTGGGCGCGGTTCACGTCGCGGGTCCAGATCCCGGCCGCCAGCCCGTAGGGCGTGTCGTTCGCGATGCGCAGCGCGTCGGCCTCGTCCTCGTACTCGGTGACGGTCAGGACCGGCCCGAAGATCTCCTCGCGGGCGACCCGCCAGTCGTTCGAGACACCGTCGAGGATGGTCGGCTCGATGTAGAACCCGCCGGTCTCCTCCAGGACGCGCGTACCGCCGGCAACGACCGTCGCGCCCTCCTGGCGGCCAAGGTCGACATAACCCAGGACCTTGTCGAGCTGGTGGCCGTCGACGATCGATCCGAGCTTGGTCGAGGGGTCGAGCGGCTCGCCGGGGGCGAGCTGGCGCCCGTATGCGGCGATCCGCTCCACGAGCTCCTCCCGAACGCTGCGATGGACGATCAGGCGAGATCCGGCATTGCAGGTCTGGCCGCTGTTGTAGAAGATCCCCAGGCCGATGGTCGTGGCGGCGGTCTCGAGGTCCCCGACATCGGCCAGGACCACCTGGGGGCTCTTGCCGCCGAGCTCCAGCGAGACGGCCTTCACGTCCGTCTCGCCGATGGCCCGAAGGAGCGACTTGCCGACCTCCGTCGACCCGGTGAACGCGATCTTGTCGACACCGGGATGACGAGCCAGGGCCGTGCCCACCACGGCCCCGGGGCCGGGCACCACGTTGAGGACGCCGTGGGGAAGTCCCGCCTCGGCCGCCAGCTCGGCCAGCCGGAGGGCGGTCAGCGGTGACTGCGAGGCCGGCTTGAGCACGACGCTGTTTCCCGTGGCCAGGGCCGCGCCGACCTTCCAGGCGGTGATGATGAGCGGGTAGTTCCAGGGCACGATGACGACCACGACGCCGAGCGGCTCGCGCGTCACGAGCGACAGCGCATCGGGCCCCGTCGGGCCGACCTCGCCATAGACCTTGTCGATGGTCTCGGCGTACCACTGGAAGGTCTTCGCGGCCGAGGGGACGTCCACCGCGAGCGTGTCCCGGATGGGTTTGCCGACGTCGAGCGATTCCAGCAGCGCGAGCTCGTCGCGGTTCGCGCGCATCAGTTCGGCCAGCTTGAGCAGCACGCGCTTGCGGTTGGCCGGGCTCTGGTTCGCCCAGCGGCCGTCGTCGAACGAGGCTCGGGCCGCCGCGACCGCGCGCTCGACGTCCTCGGCGTCGCCCTGGGCGACCGCGGCGATCCGGGAGCCGTCCCGGCCGGTGATGTCGTCGAAGGTCCGCCCGGACGCGGCCGCCACGAAACGGCCGTCGATGAACGCCTCCGACCGGGGGGTCAACGCAGCGGCGCGCGCCAGCCAGTCGGCGGTCGTCGCGACCGGCTTCTTCGGCGTCGTCATGCGGCGTACCGCGCGATGGCGGCCTCGTCCAGCCTGGCGCCCAGGCCCGCGCCGGCCGGCACTCGAAGGACGCCGTCGGCGTCGGGTCGGATGGGCTCCTGGAGGAACGCATCGCGGCGCTCGGGTGTCCAGCCTGGCGGGTCGTAGGGGACCTCGATGTACGGCCCGCCGCCGACGCCCGCCGCGACGTGCAGGTTGGCGAGCAGCCCGAGCCCGTTGGTCCAGGTGTGTGGCGTGAACCATCGATTGCGGGCGAGTGCGAGCTCCGCCACGGTCCGCGTGCGCAGCATGCCGGCCGCGAGCACGACGTCGGGCTGATAGACGTCGAAGGCGTCGGCATCGAGCGCCGCGAGCGTCTCAGCGAACGTCCGAGTCATCTCGCCGCCCGCGATCCGGATCCCGAGACCCGCCCCGCGAAGGCCGGCCAGGCCGCGCAGGTCGGTCCCGGCGAGCGGCTCCTCGACCCACAGGACGTCGAGCTCGGCGAGGCGCGCGGCGACCCGACCGGCCGCGGCCGGATCGAGCGAGACCGAGGTGTCGCCGGCCATCCGCCAGCCCTGGTTGAGGTCGACCATGATCGCCATCGTGTCACCGACGGCGGCCCGGGTCGCGGTGACCGCGGCCAGCCCGTCCTCGAGCCGGCGTGGATCCACCCGGATCTTGAGGGCGCGGAACCCCTCCTCGCGAAGCCGCAACGCGGATTCGGCCCGCTCGGTGGCCGGAAGCAGCATCCCGCACGACGCATAGGCCGGGATCCCGTCGCTCGCTCCACCGAACAGGGTCGCGACCGGCAGCCCGGCGACCTGGCCGAGGACATCCCACAGGGCCACCTCGAGCGGCCAATAGCGGCCGGCGTGGAAGTCGACCGTCTCGAGCGCGCGGACGTGGCGGGCGATGGCCAGCGGATCCTGGCCGAGGAAGAGCGACTCGAAGGCCTCGAACCCGTCCATCGTGTCGCCCGAGCCGATGCCCACCACGCCCTCGTCGGTCTCGACGCGCACGACCGTCACCGGGAAGACGGTTCGCGGATCGGGATCCCATGCCGCCGGGAACGGCGGGTCGAGCGGGACGCGCAGTCGGTCCAGGCGGATGGCGGTGATGCGCACCGCCGCAGTATCGGTCGTCGGGCGGGACGGCGTCGCGAGCTGGAGGGCTGGTCGCGGTCCGCCCGGGTCCGCTATCGTCCCCGAAAGCCCCGACCCGGAGGGATCGTCGTCCATGTCCGACCAGACCAACCGCGGCGTCGTCGTCGAGTTCGACCACGTGACGAAGCGATACGACGCCCCGGTGAAGAAGTCGGCCGCACCGACGCCCGGCGCCGTCAACGACCTGTCGCTGACCGTGCCGGCCGGGAAGATCTGCATCCTGGTCGGCCCGTCCGGCTGCGGCAAGACGACCTCGCTCAAGATGGTCAACCGGCTGATCGAGCCGACGAGCGGCCAGATCCGGATCGACGGCGTGGACATCGGGACTCGGGACCTGACCGACCTCCGGCGTGGGATCGGCTACGTCATCCAGCAGATCGGGCTGTTCCCGCACCAGACGATCGGCGAGAACGTCGCGACGGTGCCCCGCCTCCTCGGCTGGCCGAAGGCGCGACAGCAGGCCCGGTCGGAGGAGCTCCTCGGGATCGTCGGCCTCGATCCGGCCAAGTACCGCGATCGCTTCCCGAGCCAGCTCTCGGGTGGGGAGCGCCAGCGTGTCGGGGTCGCGCGCGCGCTCGCTGCCGACCCGCCGATCATGCTCATGGACGAGCCCTTCGGGGCGGTCGACCCGATCGTCCGCGACCGCCTGCAGAACGAGTTCCTGCGCCTCCAGGAGGACCTGGCCAAGACGATCATGTTCGTGACCCACGACATCGACGAAGCGATCAAGCTCGGGGACGTCGTCGCGGTCTTCCAGACGGGCGGCATCCTGGCCCAGTTCGGGACGCCTGAGGAGATCCTGTCCGCGCCGGCATCCGATTTCGTGGCGCGATTCGTGGGGCAGGATCGAGGCCTGAAGCGCCTCTCCCTGCTGCGCGTCGCCGATCTCGAGCTGCAACCCGCGACGATGGTGCGCGTCGGCGACGATGCGGGAGCGGCCCGGGCCAAGGCCGCGGCGGACCCGCAGCACTACGTCCTGCTCGTCGACGAGGGAGACCGCCCGATCGGCTGGATCTCGGAGCACGAGATCCCCCACGAAGGGTCCCTGTCCGAGGCGATGGCGAACCCGGTCTCGCCCCAGCTCGACAAGCGCACGACCCTCAAGGACGCGCTCTCGCTGATGCTCGATGCCGACGTCCAGACCGGGATCGTCGTGGACCGGACCGGTGCCGCGCAGGGCCTGCTGACCCTCGAGACGATCGCCCGTCGGATGCGCGAAGGCGAGCACGCCCCGGCGTTCACGCCCGACGTGGACGCCGCCGAGTCAGACGGCCCGGACGACGCCGGCGGCCCCGACGGATCGGCCGTCGCGGACGGCGCACCCGGCGCGGCGTCCGAGCCGGCCACGACGGAGGCCTGAGGCCGTGCAGCCGGGTCGTCCGCTCATCGACTGGGCCTGGATCAGCACCCACCTCGACGACATCGCCGAGCGCATCCTGCAGCACCTTCAGCTGACGTTCCTGCCCCTGATCATCGGCTTCGTGCTCTCGCTCATCCTCGCCATCTGGGCGGTCCGCCGACCGCGTGCCTATGGTCCCGTCACCGCCGTCACCGGCCTCCTGTACACGATCCCGAGCCTCGCTGCGTTCGCGGTGCTGCGGCCCATCACGGGGCTCTCGCTCGTGACGGCGATCATCCCGCTGGCCACGTACACGCTGCTCATCCTCGTCCGGAACATGGTCGCGGGCTTCCACTCGGTCCCGGCCGAGGTCCTCGAGGCGGCCGAGGGCATGGGCTACACCCGCCGCCAGCGGCTGTGGCGGGTCGAGCTGCCCCTCGCGGTCCCGCTCATCCTCGCCGGCCTGCGGCTGGCGACCGTCACGACCATCGGCCTGGCCACGGTCGTGGCCGTCCTCGGCGACAGCTTCGGAGGGCTCGGCCAGCTCATCACCGAGGGCCTCCAGACGGTCTTCCCGACGAAGTACCTGCTCGGTGCGGTGCTGTCGGTGGCGCTCGCGTTCACCGCGGACGCGATCCTCGTCCGCCTCGAGCGGGCGGCCACGCCCTGGGCGCACGCCCGGGCCGGGGCGCGCTGATGGAGGGCATCGTCGAGTTCTTCCTGGATCCGGCCAACTGGCAGGGCTCGACCGGGATCCCGAACCGGCTCTTCGAGCACCTCGTCATCTCCGGGTTGGCCATCGCGGTCGCGACGGCGATCGGCCTGCCGGTCGGGCTCTACATCGGGCACACGGGGCGCGGCGCGAATCTCGCGATCAACCTCGCGAACATCGGACGGGCCGTCCCCTCGTATGCCGTCATGGTCATGATCCTGCCCCTCTCCCTGGCGCTCGCGCCGGTCGTCGGCTACTCCCCGACGCTGGGCCTCAACACCATCCCGATCCTCGTCGCGATGACCCTCCTCGCCATCCCGCCCATCCTCGTCAACGCCTATGCCGGCCTCCAGGCGGTCGATCGCGAACTGCTCGAGTCGGGGCGAGGGATGGGTCTGCGCGAGCGTCAGATCCTCACCGCGCTCGAGCTGCCGCTCGCTTCGTCGGTCATCGTGGGGGGGTTCCGCACCGCGACCCTGCAGGTCATCGCCACGGCGACGATCGGGGCGATCCTCTCGGGCGGCGGCATCGGTCGCTTCATCGTCGATGGGATCAGCCTCGGCCAGAACGGCTATCCGTCGATCTACGCGGGCGCGATCCTCGTCACGGTGCTCGCCTTCGGCGTGGACGCGGTGCTGTCGGCGGTCCAGCGGCGGCTCGTGCCGGTCGGCCTGCGAGATCCAGCACGGGCGACACGCCGGAACTCGGTGACCTTCGATCCGACCGCGGCCGGGACCGGGTTGACGGGGCCTGCCTAGCACCCTCTCCGACGTTCGTTCGCCAGATCCATCCGTCACCGTCCCGTCACTCGCCCCACGAGCAGGTCGCTGGTACCCTACGCGGGCGATACCGCCCACCCGGCGGTACACAGGAGAGGAGACACCCACATGCGGACCCACCGCGTGCTGGCCACCGGGGCGTTGCTGCTCGTGCTCGTGAGCGCGTGCTCGACGGGTGGTGGGACCAGTGCAGCTCCGTCAGCGGAGGCCTCCGTGGCCCCGGCGTCGACGGCCCCATCGACCGCCCCAGAGAGCGTCGCGCCCTCGGCCGCTGTCACCGCAGACATCCGGATCGGCTCGGACAACTTCTACGAGTCCAAGCTGATGGCCGAGATCTACGCGCAGGTCCTCGAGAACGCCGGGTACAACGTCGAGCGCAAGCTCGGCCTCGGCTCGCGCCTCGAGCGCAACCCGACCCTTGACGCCGGCGAGGTCGACCTCGTGCCGGAGTATGTCGGCTCGGGCCTCGGCTTCTACGACGCCACGAAGATCAGTGGCGACGGTGAGGCCAACAAGACGGCGCTCCAGGAGGCCGTCGCCTCCAAGGGCCTCACGGTCCTCGGCCTCACCCCGGGCGAGGACACGAACGCCTTCGTCGTCCGGAAGGACACATCGGACAGCTTGAGCCTCACCAAGATGAGCCAGCTCGCCGCGGTCCAGGACCAGCTCAAGTGGGGTCTGCCGCCCGATTGCGACGGCAACCCGCTGTGCAAGGGTGCGCTCGAGGAGTACGGCATCACGTACCCGCCGAAGCAGCGTGAGGCCCTCGCCGCCTGCGACGCCCCGATGGCCACGGCCCTTGAGGGCAAGGCGATCGACGTGGCCGAGCTGTGCTCGACCCAGCCCGCCATCAGCCAGTACGGCTTCATCGTCCTCGAGGACGATCTCGACACCCAGCCGGCCGAGAACATCGCTCCGCTCGTGCGGGACGACTATCTCGCGAAGGTCGATCCGGCCGCCTTCGCGGCGCTGCTCGATGCGGCGTCCGCCAAGATGACGACCGAGGAGCTCACCCGCCTGGGCGTGCTCGTGGCCGTCGAGCAGCAGGACGTCGAGGACGTCGCCAAGACCTGGCTCACCGAGCAGGGTCTCCTCGCCGGCTGACCTCCGTCATCCGTGGAACCATGAGCGTAGGCCCGCCCGGACACGGGCGGGCCTCACTCGTTCCCGGATCGGGGTCGCCCAACCCATGACCACCGCTCGCGACCGCCCGCCGGAGGAGGCCGCCGAGGACACCTCGTTCGCCCGCGGCCTGCGGATCCTGTTGACCATCGCCGACCGAGGCGAGATCCGCGCCGACGATCTCGGCACCTTGCTGGACATGTCGATGTCCACGGTCTACCGCTACCTGCGGACCCTGTCGGAGTTCGGCTTCGTCGAACGCCATGGCGGCGGGTACGGACTCGGGCCGCGGCTGCTCATCGGGACCGGGGCCAACGTGAGCAGCGAAGAGCTGATCCGAGTCGCCGATCCGCTGCTGCAGATGCTGGTCCAGGAGACCGGCGAGACGGCGCTCATCAGCCGGCGCATCGGCCTCAGCGCGGTCTGCCTCCACGAGGTGCCGTCGGAGCATGCCCTGCGGGTCACGCTCGGGGTCGGCCTGGCCGGCCCATTGGACCACGGCGCGATCGCGCGCGTGCTGCTCGCCTACGCGCCCGATGACGTGCTGAGCGAGGTCCTCGCCGGGCGCGCGGGCGCCGAGGACGGGTCGACCACCGACGACGATCCCGAGGCGCGCCAGCTGCGCGATGACCTCGGCCAGATCGTCTCCGACGGCATCGCCCGAAGTGCCGGTGAGTACGTCTCCGGTACGGTGGCGATGGCCGTTCCCATCATGCGGGACGATGGGATCGTGGCCGCGATCGGGGTGATCGGACCGGAGACGCGCTGCGGCCTGGCGTGGCGAGCGCGCGTCGCGCGGGCGCTCCCCGACGCAGCGAGGTCGATCATGGAGTCTCTCGGGACGTCCGGCCGGGCGTGACACCAGCGGACTTTCGTATGCCGGGAGATGGACGTCCCGCGATTTGACAATGGCTTCCGAAATGGCGATGCTGCGCGGCGATGGACGTGCTGGCCGACCTCGCTCCCGTGTCGGGCGAGTACGCGCGCGTCCCGGTCGCTGACGCGTTCGACTGGGCCGACTCGGCCGGCAGCCTGGGCATCGGCGAGTGGTACCTCGTCGCGTTCCGCTCGATCCGCCGGCCCGACGCCGATGAGGTGCGGCTGGCCCATTTCGACGAGCAGGCCCACCTGGAGGCGGTGGACGCATCCGGGTTCGTCCATTACTACAAGGGCCCGGCCGGTGCCGACGGCGCGTGCCTGTCGTTCTGCCTCTGGGAGAGCCGGGCCCACGCCCGCGCTGCCGCGGCGCGACCGAAGCACCTGGAGGCCGTCGGTCTGCTGCACGAGATGTACGCGGCCTACACGCTCGAGTTCCTGCGCGTGACCCGCGCCCACGACAACGCACCGCTCGTCTTCGCGCCGTACGACGCCGCGCCGCCGATCGACGCCGACCTGCCCGTCCCGACGTCACCCCAGGCGATGCCCCCGCTCGATGCCGGCCCCGCCCCCGACTTCGTGCCGAACGCGCTTCCGACCTAGGCGCTCGGGGCGGACGAGACCGGCGGTGCCGGGGGCGTCGGCGGACGATCGGTCGCGACCGGCTCCTCGGACGATCCCGTCCCGAGCCCGACGTGCAGTCGCAACGCGGCGATGACGCCACCCACCGATGTCACGGCGAGGATCATCACGTGGACCAGGAGCGCGAGCGCGAACGCCTGGTCGGTCGGCACACCGAACGTCGAGAGGATGCTGACCGCGGTGAGCTCGAACGTCCCGACATAGCCCGGTCCTGACGGCACGATCGTCACGAGCGCGACGCCGCTCGACAGCAGCGCACCCTGGGCCAGCGTGAGCTCCACCCCGATCGCCTGACCCGCCGCCAGGCCGGTGAGGATCGATGCGCTCCAGGCCACGGCGCTCCAGCACACCGCCGCGAGGACCGTCCTGGGCTTGCCGGCGACGGACAGCCCCTCACGGAGCCGCGCGGCGAGCGACACGAGCTTCGGCCAGCGCTGGGCGGTCCGGGTCACCCGGTCGGCGCCCGGCAGGCGATGGGCGGCCATCCCGACGATCAGGCCGACCACGAGCAACCCGACGAAGGCCGCGCCGAGCAGCACCGCACTCGACAGCACGCCCCGGACGCTCAGCACCACGACGGCCAGCGCCGCCAGCGCGACCACGATGAGCGTGTCGACGATGCGCTCGACGACGACGGTGCCGAGGACCGTCGTCCGGCTCAGGCCCTCCCCCTCCCCGAGCGCGTGGCTGCGGACGAGCTCACCGAGCCGGGCAGGCAGGACGTTGTTCGCCAGATAGCCGACGTACGTGTAGCCCAGGACCCGCCGATACGGGATGGCCTGGATCGGTCGGAGGAGTGCCTGCCAACGCG
>DASPHN010000185.1:0-3025 GCA_035629655.1 Saccharimonadales bacterium (SeqCode)
CGGGTCAGTGGCCAGCCTCGTGAGATCGAGATCTGGTTCGCGGCGATCGGCGACCGACTCGTCCTGCTCGCGGGTGGGCGTCACGACGCCCACTGGGTGCGCAACCTGATCGCCGATCCGCTCGTCCGCGTCCGCCTGGGGTCGCGCACGTTCGAGGGTCGGGCGCGCGTGGTCGAGGGCCAGGCTGAGGACCCGCTCGCTCGCGCGGCGATCGCCGCCAAGTACGGGACGACGGGCCTGAAGGGATGGCTCCGCGACTCGTTGCCGGTCGCGATCGACCTGGAGCGGGAGGTCAGCGCGTGATGCGACCACGACACCTCGTGGCGACCACCTAGACTCAGCAGCCCATGCCGACCTTCCGAGCCCCGCGTGGCACGCGCGACCTGCTGCCCGACGAGACGCCCACCTGGACGCGTCTCGAGCGCCTCGCGTCGGACCTCGCCACGCGCTACGGCTATCGGCGGATCGAGACCCCCATGTTCGAGCAGACCGCGGTCTTCGAGCGTGGCGTCGGCGAGGTCACCGACATCGTCGAGAAGGAGCTGTTTCGTATCGCGCCCCGAAGCGAAGAGGCTGAGTCCTGGTCCCTCCGGCCGGAGCCGACCGCCGGCATCGTGCGCGCATATGTCCAGCATGGGATGCAGACCTGGCCGCAGCCCGTGAAGCTCTCGATGACGGGCTCCATGTTCCGCTACGACCGGCCGCAGGCCGGGCGCTATCGGCAGTTCTGGCAGTTCGACATCGAGGCCATCGGCGACCCGGGTCCAGCGGTCGATGCGGAGATCATCGAGCTGGGCTCGCGCTACTACCGCGATGCCGGGCTCGAGGGGGTCGAGGTCCTGCTCAATTCCATCGGCGACGCGGCGTGCCGGCCGGCCTACATCGCCGAGCTGCGGGCGCACTACCGCGACCGGATCGATGCGTTGCCGCCGGTCGAACGCGATCGCCTCGATCGGAACGTCTTGCGCCTCCTGGATTCCAAGGATCCGGCGATGACGGCCATCAACGCGGACGCGCCACGCATCACCGATCACCTGTGCGAGGACTGTGCGACCCACTTCGCCGACGTGCGGGCACACCTCGACGCCCTCGGCGTGCCGTATCGGCTCGAGCCAGGCCTGGTCCGCGGTCTGGACTACTACACGCGAACGGCGTTCGAGTTCTACCTCCACGGCCGCGAAGGGCAGCAGCAGGCGCTCGGCGGCGGGGGTCGGTATGACGGCCTCGTCGAGCTGCTCGGCGGCCGACCGACGCCGGGGATCGGGTTCGGGATCGGCCTCGACCGGCTGGTGCTCGCGCTGGAGGAGCAGGGCAGGGGATCGTCGGCCGGGGCGGGCGCGCCGACCGCCGTCGTCGTCGGCGCGGACCCGGCCGACACGGCGTCCCGACTGCGCATCGCGACCGAGCTGCGTGCGGCGGGGATCACGGCCCGGGCCGACCTGGCCCGTCGCAAGCTCGGCAAGCAGCTCGAAGGCGCGTCGCGGGATGGCGCCCACTTCGCGATCATCGTCGGCGACGAGCTCGCGGCCGGTGAGGTCCAGCTCCGGGATCTGCCCGCCGGGACGCAGAAGGTGGTGCCCGTGGCCGATCTGGCCCGCGAGGTCGCCCGATCGCACGCTGCGCACCGCCACGGACCGGGAGCGAGCGACTAGGCCCGGCACGGTTCGTTGACGTCGGGCGTACGATCGATGGACACCCATGCAGGTCCCCAGCCCGTTCCCAGCATCGATCCTGCGGCCACCGTCGCCGTCGGCCGACTGCACGTGCGACCACTGGGCGCATTGCGATCACGCCTGCCACCACCGCGATTGCGACCCGTCGCAGAACGCCTGCGACCTCACCTATCTTCCGGATGAAGGCGGCTTGACCCCCTGGGGCTGTGGCGCCTGTACGCCGGGCGAGTCGGCACCGCACCTGCTCGGCTGCGAGCTCATCGGCTGGAGTGTGTCGGCGACCCGCGACGACTGACCTGTCGGCCATGGCCGAGTGGATCTACTTCATCCATCCGCCGCGCGATGACTTCGCCGCGACGATGACGCCCGAGGAAACGGCCGTCTGGGGCCTCCACTTCGAGCGGTTCCAGCGCGAGCTCGCGGCTGGGACCCTCATCCTGGTGGGGCCGACCCTCGGCTCGACGAACACCGGCATCGCGATCTTCGACGCGCCCGACGAAGCCGCTGCCCGCCGCTTCATGGAGGACGACCCGGTCATCGCCGGCGGGTTCGCCCGTGGCGAGCTGCGACCGTTCCGCGTCTCGCTGCTTCGCGGTCGGGACTAGCGCGCCGCTGGAGCGCCGCGGTCCGTGTCCGGCCCGCCCGGTCGTCTACGATACGGGCCCATGACCGACCCGACCGCGAGCCTTGCCACGCCCTATCGCAGCCACACCGCCGGGGCATTGCGCGCGCGCGATGCCGGGACGACCGCGCGACTGGCCGGCTGGGTCCACCGTCGCCGTGACCACGGACAGCTGATCTTCCTCGACGTCCGCGATCGCCATGGCCTCACCCAGGTCGTCATCGACCAGACCGACACGCCCGAGGCGCACGCGATCGCCAGCCGCGTCCGGAACGAGTTCGTCGTCGAGATCAGCGGCGAAGTCGCCCGTCGCCTGCCCGGCACCGAGAACGCGAAGCTGCCGACCGGCGAGATCGAGCTGCGCGCGACCGAGGTGACGATCCTCGCGGAAGCCAGGACCCCGCCGTTCTACATCAACGAGCCCGACGCCCCGGTCGACGAGGGCCTGCGTCTCAAGTACCGCTACCTCGACATCCGGCGCCAGCCGATGGCCGAGCGGTTACTGCTGCGCAGCCGGATGGTCCAGGCCATCCGCGAGGTCCACCACGACAACGGGTTCGTCGAGGTCGAGACGCCGACGCTCATCAAGAGCACGCCTGAAGGAGCGCGGGACTTCATCGTCCCGAGCCGCCTGCAGCCGGGCAACGTGTACGCGCTGCCGCAGAGCCCGCAGCAGCTCAAGCAGCTGCTGATGGTGGCGGGCGTCGACCGCTACTTCCAGATCGCCCGC
>DASPHN010000186.1:0-5731 GCA_035629655.1 Saccharimonadales bacterium (SeqCode)
CTATCCGTACCTGCCGGCCGCGCGGGCCGACCTGTTGCGACGCCTGGCACGCTGGTCCGAGGCGGCGGTCGCCTACCGCGACGCCCTCGAGCTCACGACGAACGGTCCGGAGCGGACGTATCTCGAGCGGCGCCTTGCCGAGGTCGAGCACCGAGCGGCGATCGGGGGAGGTGGAAGCGCCCCCGACTAGATCCGACCGCTACCGCGAGCGGCGGACCCAGAGGCCGTCGTCCGTGGCCCGGCCGTGCTCGCTGATCCCCACAAGATGGCCCGTGTCCAGGATCGCGACGCCGGCGGTCTCCGGCTCGTAGGTCGAGTCGTTCACGAGGCTGACCTTGGTCCGGGTCGCGGTCCAGGTGGCGCTCCAGTCGGTGCTCATCTTGTGCCAGACAGGTGACGCGCCCGGCGTGCCGGCCTTGAACGTCACGGCCAGGACACCGGCCCGGTAGGCGAGCTGCGGGGTCGTGCTGAACTGGCCCGTCCCATGGCTCGTGATCGTCTTCGACGCGGTCCAATGGGCGCCCTTGTCGGCCGTCCGCCGGATCATGGCCTTCATCGCCCCCGACGCGGTCGAGGTGTAGGCGATCACCGCATGGCTACCGGAGGCGACCATCGCCGGCTTGTCCGTGGCATGCGTGCTGAGGACCGTGGCCGCCGAGAAGCTCGAGCCGAGGTTGGTCGAACGCCGGATGGCCAGCGTGTCCCGGGCCGAGGTGTAGGCGACGTAGATGACGCCCGTCCCGATCGCGATCTTCGGGTCGCTGCGGTAGGTGACCGTCCGCCCCGGCTCCCAGTTCGTGGTGTGGCCCACGAACCTCGCGCTGCCGAAGCTTCCCCCGTCGTCGGTGCTCGATCGGACGTACAGGTTGCCGGTGGAGTACCCGGTCCAGACGACGCTGACGCGGCCGTTCGGGGCGCGCGAGACATCCTGATCCATGATCCGGGAGGTGGTCGAGGTCAGGCGCGTGGCCGTCTGCCACGTCGCACCGCCATCCTCGCTGCGCTTGTAGTAGAGGCGGATCGAGACGAAGCCGTCGCTGTTCCTGACCTTCTTCGTGTACGCGAGGTCCACCTTCGATCCCAGGGCGGAGGCGGCGAAGTCGAGGTTGATGCCGGATGTGACCGTCACCGTCGATGTCCACGTCGTGCCACCGTCGGCGGTGCGGCGGACCTTGATCTGGTCGCCGACCTGCCACAGCGCGATGGCGCGGCTCGGCCCGGTCCGAAGGATCTGGGGCCGGTACACGGCCTCGCTCGAGAGGCGGACCTGGCCGCCCCAGCTGAGCGCCAGGACCGGCTGGGCCGCGAGCAGGACGAGCAGGACGCCTGCGACGAGGGCGGCGAGCCGGGAGGCGCCTCCGGGTCGGTAGATGCGCTGGGCGGACGTGTCGTGCGTGCTGGCGGTCATCGCCGGGACCTCGGGTGGCGGCGGACGGAACGAGCGGGGGTTCGTTCGTCGTCCAGCCGTCACGTTGCGCCGAGGCGACCGGCTCGGCAATGGTCGCCCGACCCGGCGGGCATGGACGGATGTCCACCCCCGGTCGAGACCCCGCGAACCGGGGTCAGGGCAGGCGGCCGAACCAGAGCGCCGACAGGCCGGCAGCGGCCACGACCAGGATCAGCGCCCCGGCTGCGAACCACGACGTGACCTCCTGCTCCTCCTCGGTGAAGCCGACGCGGGACTGCAGGTTGTCGTAGACCGCCGACAGGTCGCTGGCGGTCGGGGCATCGAACGCTGCCGCCCCCGTGATCTCGGCGATCTGCGCCAGTGTCTCGGTGTCGGGCGGCACGTCGAGGGTCTCGACCTGCCCCGACTGCGGATCGCGGACCTGGACCTGACCATCCTCCGTGCCGAGGGCGATCGTGTAGACGGGCACGCCGAGGGTGGCGGCTCGTTCGGCCGCATCGAGCGGCTCGGTCTCGCCGACCGAGTTGGCGCCATCGGACAACAGGATCGCGGCGACGAGCGGCTCGTCGGCCGGCTGATCGACCGGTGCATCGCTGGCGCCCGGCAGCGCCGACGCGTCCGGTGAGGCCGTCGCGTCCGGCGCGGGCGTGGCTGCCGGGGTCTCGGCCTGGATCCTCTCCGCCGTGTCCAGGACCATCATCAGCGCGTCGCCCATCGCGGTGCCGTCCTGGGCCACGAGGCCATCGAGGGCCGTGTCCAGCTGCTCGCGGTCCGTGGTCGGGGCGACGAGGGTCACCGGTCGCGAGGCGAAGGTCACGATCCCGACCCGGATGCCCTCCGGCAGCTGGTCGATGAAGGAGCTGGCCGCCTCACGCGCCGCATCGAGGCGGGTGGGCGCGACGTCCGTCGCCTTCATCGAGCCGGACACATCGATCGCGAGCATCACGGTCGCATCCTCGCGCGGGGTCGCGACGACCATGGAGGGTCGGGCCAGGCCGAGGACGAGGGCCGCCACGGCTCCGAGGTAGAGGACCGGCGGGACGTGGCGCCGCCAGGCCGGCCGGGTCGGGGCGATGTTGGCCAGCAGGTCAAGGTTCGTGAAGCGGACTGCGTAGCGCGTCCGGCGGCGCTGCGCCCAGGCGTACAGGGCCACGAGGACCGGCACGAGCAGCAGCCCGAGGAGGAGGAGCGGAGCAAGGAAGGTCATGTCGGTCGTCCTGTCGTGTCGAGGCTGTGGGCCAGGGCGCTGAGCCATGAGCCCTCGGTCGTGAGTCGGAGGTGGCGGATCCCGAGGCGGCGGAACTCGGCGGCGACGGCCGCACGTTCGTCGCCGGCCGCGCGCTCGAATGCCGTCCGGAGGCGTCGGTCCGCCGTATCGACGCGAAGCGTCCGGCCGGTCTCCGGGTCGATGAGGGTGAGCTCGCCGACATCGACGAGCGCGGACTCGCGCGGATCGATGATCTCGATGGCCAGGACCGTGTGGCGCGCGGCCACGGCGGTCAGGTCGGCTCGCCAGTCGAGCGGGCCGCGGAAGTCGGACACCAGCGCGACGAGGCCGGCGCTGGTCCGCGAGGCCGCCACGGTGCGCAGGGCACGGGCGATCGACGTCGCGCCCCCGCCCTCCTCGGGCGTCTCGGCCGCGAGCGCCCGAAGGAGCCCGGCCATCCCGTTGCGGCCACCGGCCGGCGGGCTGACCAGCTCGCGGCCGGCCCCGAAGGTCACGACGCCGAGCCGGTCGCTCCGCCGCGCGACGAAGCGCCCGACGACGAGGGCCGCGCCCTCGGCGACATCGGCCTTGCGCCGGTCGGCCGTCCCGAAGTGCATCGACGGGGAGGCGTCAAGGACCAGCCACGCGGTGAGCTGACGATCCGGGACATCCTCGCGGATCTGGGGCACGAGGGAGCGGGCCGTCGCGTTCCAATCGATGCGCCGGACGTCATCGCCAGGCTCGTACGGCCGGATCCGATCGAGGTCGAGACCCTCGCCCAGACCACGGCCACGGTGATCGCCGACCATCCGGCCGCCGGTCCGGCGGGTCAGCGCGATCTCCAGCCGCCGGACCAGCTCGTCGGCGATCGGCCCGGGACCCGGCTTGGACGCCGATCGCTCGCGGCCGGCGGCCCGAGCGAGATCGGTCATGCCGTCGGCTCCGCCGCGAGGTCGAGCTGCGGCGCGGGCACGAGGCCGAGGACCCGCTTGACGACCGTGTCCGCGGTGACGCCATCGGTCAGGGCGCTGTAGCTGAGCACCAACCGATGGCGCAGGACGTCGGGGGCGAGCTCGACGACGTCGCTCGGCAGCACGTAGCGGCGGCCTCGCAGGACGGCCAGGGCGCGCGCGCCGTGGACGAGATTGATCGAGCCCCGCGGGCTCGCCCCGTACAGGACCGCCGATTCGAGCTCGGGGGCACCCCAGTAGGTGAGCTTGCGGGTCGCCTCGACGAGGCCCACCGCGTACGACACGATGCGGGGGTCGACGTAGACGTCCTCGACGCGCTGCTGCAGGCGCTTCAGCCCTTCGACATCGAGCACCTCGCGCGGCGCCATCCCACCACGCAACGAGCGGGCGACGATCTGGGCCTCCTCCGCCGCGCTCGGGTAGTCGAGCAGGATCTTGAGCATGAAGCGGTCGACCTGCGCCTCCGGCAGCGGGTACGTGCCCTCGGCCTCGATCGGGTTCTCGGTCGCCAGGACGATGAACGGGTCGGGCACGGTATGGGTCGTGCCGCCGATCGTGACCTGGTGCTCCTGCATGACCTCGAGGAGCGCGCTCTGCACCTTGGCCGGGGCACGGTTGATCTCGTCGGCGAGCAGGAAGTTCGCGAAGACGGGGCCGAGCTCGGTCTCGAAGGTCGCGTCGTTCGGCCGATAGATCCGCGTGCCGACGAGGTCGGACGGCATCAGGTCCGGCGTGAACTGCACGCGCTTGAAGGACCCGCCGAGGACATCGGCGAGGGTCTTGATCGTGAGGGTCTTGGCCAGCCCTGGGACGCCCTCGAGGAGGATGTGGCCCCCGGCGAGCAGGCCGACGAGCACCCGCTCGAGCATCGCGTCCTGGCCGACGATCACGCGTCGTACCTCGAACAGGATCGCTTCGGTCGTGGCCCTCGCGTCCGCGGGGTCGGGCAGGGCGCGGAGGGGCTCCGGCGGCGTGGTCTGGGTCATGGCAGATCGCTCCGTGCGTCGTGGGCTGGGCCTGTGGACCCTCAGGGTCCGATAGTTTTCTGAGGGTTCGGTGAGAAGGACGGTTCAGGATTCGCAACGGTTGGGGGCCGGCGTTGACGGGCCGTCACAGCCGCACCACCATCGCCCGCAGGGCAATCCGTCCGCCACGCCCTGCAGGAGAGCACCTCATGACGCTCGCGTCCACCGACATCGACTTCCGCACGCGGCTCTTCATCGATGGGCGCTTCGTCGATGCTGCTGAGGGCGGTCGGTTCACGACCGAGAATCCGGCGACCGGCCAGCCGCTCGCGCAGGTCGCCCGAGGCGACGCCGGAGACGTGGACATCGCGGTGCGGGCCGCGCGCGAGGCCGTCGAGCATGGTCCGTGGTCGACGATGGCCCCCGCCGAGCGCAAGTGGGTGCTGCTGCGAGTCGCGGACGCGATCGACGCCAACACCGAGGAGCTCGCGATCACCGAGAGCCTCGATACCGGCAAGCCGATCGCCGACTGCCGCGCGATCGACATCCCGGACACCGCGGCCACGATCCGGTGGCATGCCGAGGCCATCGACAAGCTGAACGACGACGTGACGCCGACGGGGCGGGACGCCCTGGCGATGATCGTGCGCGAGCCGATCGGCGTGGTCGGCGCGGTCATCCCGTGGAACTACCCGGCCCTCATGGCCGCCTGGAAGCTCGGTCCGGCGCTCGCGACCGGCAATGCCGTGGTCATCAAGCCGGCAAGCTTCACGACGCTGAGCCTGCTGCGCATCGCGGAGCTCGCCACCGAGGCAGGCCTGCCGCCCGGTGTCCTGAACGTCGTGACCGGCGGTGGTGACACGGTCGGCCAGGCGATCGGCCGCCATCCCGACATCGATGCCGTCGCGTTCACGGGTTCCACGGAGGTGGGGCGCGACTTCCTGCACTACGCCGCCGAGACGAATCTCAAACGGGTGATGCTCGAGCTCGGCGGCAAGAGCCCGCAGGTCGTCATGGCCGACGTGTCCGATCTCGACAACCTCGTGCGCAACGCGGCCAACGCGATCTTCTGGAACATGGGCGAGAACTGCAGCGCCGGGTCGCGGCTGATCGTCCACCGCGATCGGGCCCGCGAGGTGGTCGACCGGCTCGTCGCGCACGTCGAGCAGGAGTGGATCGT
>DASPHN010000187.1:0-20986 GCA_035629655.1 Saccharimonadales bacterium (SeqCode)
CCTCGGGCGCCATCGGACGCCGACTGCTCCCCCAGCTCGTCGCACGGGGTCACGAGGTGACGGGGACCACCCGTGATCCGGCCAACGTGGAAGTCATCGCCGCGCTCGGTGCGCGTCCGATGGTCGTCGATGGCCTCGATGCCACGGCGGTGGGCGAAGCCGTGGCGCGCGCGAGGCCGGATGCCATCATCCACGAGATGACGGCCCTGTCCGGACCGTCCGACTTCCGCCGCTTCGACCGGTGGTTCGCGACGACGAATCGGTTGCGCACCGAAGGGACGCGGCACCTGCTCGCCGCTGCGCAGGCTGCGGGCGCGGAACGATTCCTCGCGCAGAGCTACACCGGCTGGAACAATCGCCGCGATCGCGGCCCGGTCGTCACGGAAGAGGATCCCCTCGATCCGGACGTGCTGCCGGGTCAGCGCGAGACCTTCGCGGCCATCGAGGCCCTCGAGGCCGCCGTGACCGGCGCGCCGCTCGACGGGATCATCCTTCGGTACGGAGCGCTCTACGGCCCTGGCGCATCCGAGCCACTGATCGAGCTGTTCCGCCAGCGCAAGCTGCCGATCATGGGGAGGGGTGACGGCGTCTGGTCCAACGTCCATGTCGACGACGCCGCGGCGGCGACGGTAGCCGCGCTCGAACGTGGTCGGGCTGGCACCTACAACGTGGTCGACGACGAGCCGGTCCGTGTGGCCGAGTTCCTGCCGGCGGTCGCTGCGCTTGTCGGAGCGAAGCCCCCGCTCCGGATCCCGGTCTGGCTCGGGCGGGTGCTGGCAGGCGATGTCGCCGTGCGCATCCTGGCTGAGGTCCGGGGCGCGTCGAACCACAAGGCCAAGCGCGACCTCGGGTGGCAGCCGATCTGGCCGGATTGGCGGGACGGCTTCCGCAACGGGCTTGATGTCCCGGTGCCCGATCCCGGAACGACCGTGTCGGCGACTGCCGGGCGTCGGTCGATCGCGTGACGGACGCCGCGGTGGGGACCGCCTACCAGGAGCTTCGCCCTCGCCTCTTCGGGATCGCCTACCGGATGCTTTCGAGCGTGAGCGAGGCCGAGGACGTCGTCCAGGAGACGTTCGTCCGCTATCAGCAGGCGCTCGCGGATGGGATCACCGTCGACTCTCCGGCGGCGTACCTGTCCGCGATCATCACGCGACTCTCGATCGACCAGTTGCGGTCAGCGCGAGTCCGGCGCGAGACCTACGTCGGCGAGTGGCTGCCGGAGCCGATCGTCGAAGAGATCGGCCGGGATGATCCGGCCCTGATCGCCGAGCGGTCCGAGAGCCTGTCGATCTCGTTCCTGCTCCTCCTGGAACGGCTGACGCCCACCCAGCGCGCGGTCTTCCTGTTGCACGACGTCTTCGACTACGACTTCGACGAGATCGCGACGGTCGTCGGCAAGTCGGTCTCGGCGTGCCGTCAGGAGGCGGTGCGAGCCCGCCGACATCTCGAGGCCGATCGACCACGCTTCGATGTGACCTTGGCCGAGCGCGACGAACTGGTCGCCGGCTTCTTCGCTGCCGCGGGGGCGGGTGACGTCGACGGCCTCATCGAGCTGCTCGCCGAGGACGTGCTGGTCCACGGCGACGGCGGCGGCAAGGTCCCGCAGTGGGCCGGCCCCATCGTGGGCGCCGAACGGGTGGCACGGCTGTTCGCCGGAGGGGCGACCCAGATGCGCAGCGCCGGCGTCGACATCGAGCTCGCCCGGGTCAACGGACAGCCGGGCGCCATCATGCGCGGACCCGGCGGATCGGTCGTCGGCGTCCTCGCGTTCGAGGCGAGCCACGGTCGGATCCACCGGATCTCGTCGATGGTCAACCCGGACAAGCTCAGCCATGTGGGCCGCGTGACGGACCTGGGATCGGTCCTGCGTGGTCGCGCGGCCCAGGGCTAAGACCTACGGGCAGTAGTACGCCGCGAGGTCCACGCCGCGAGAGGGATGCGGCCCTCGGAAGACCTCAGGGTCACCCAACGTGATCCAACCGGCGTCGATGAGGATCGTGCCCTCGCCGGGCCGGACGAGGTGGATCGGTGTCCCGACGACGGTCTCCACGCCGTCCGGACTGATGAAGTTGGTGGCAGCCCCGAACTCGATCGGCAGGCGCGGATCCTCGGACTCGAATCGACGCGTGACGTGGAAGACCTCGGAGCCGTCCGGGTAGGTCTTCAGCATCCAGTGATCGGTGACGGTCGTCATCGTCTCGATGCCGCACAGATCCAGGATGAACTCGTCGGCGAAGGTGTCCGTCGTCCGCCCGCGCTCGATCACGGGGCCGGCCGCCGAGGCCGCAGCGGGGAGCCCGAGCACGAGGCCGGCTGCGAGGACCAGGAGGGTGATGGTTCGACGCTTCGACATGCGGGGCTCCTCGGTGCGGTGTGTGGAGTGCCACCGTCGACGGTCGGACAGCGACCCGGAAGCGGACCAGCCCGGACGCTGTACCCGGGTTTTCCCGGGTGTTTCGTGCAGGGGCCGTATGCGAGGATGCCGGCCATGGAGCCCGTGCCATCGGCCCTTCGCTCGCGCCCGGCGACCCAAGTCGCGCGACCGGCACGATCCGTGACCATCGCGCTGGCGACGTCCGGCGCGATCGGCTTCGCGCTCCTCACCACGCTGGTCGGCGCGGCCAGCGGCGCACCGCTCGACTTCCTCGTGCTCGACCTGGCGATGGGCCTCACGTTCATCGTCACCGGCGTCGTCGCCTGGGTCCGTCGGCCCGAGGTCCTGACCGGTCCGCTCCTGCTGCTCTGCGGGGTCCTCAACTTCGTGGGGAGCTACGGTCCGACGGATCGCCCGGTCCTCAGCACGCTCGGCTACGCGTTCCAGGGCTACTACGACGTCGTGCTGGCGGTCCTCGTCCTGGCGCTCCCAGGGCGGCTCCCGCAGGGCCGGAGCCGCTCGGTCGCCATCGCACTGCTTGCGGCGTTCCTCGTTCGGAGCCTGAGCCGACTGTTCCTCCAGGACGGACCGACGATGTACCCGGAGCTCTGCGGCGCCTGCCCGTCGAACCCGTTCGTGATCGCCACGACCCCGGCCGCGTTCGAGACGATCGAGGCCCTCTCGAGCGCGCTGATCGCCGTCCTCTGTCTCCTCGTCGCCGCGATCTGCCTGCAGCGCCTGCTCATGGCGCGACCGTTGGCCCGTCGCGTCCTGTGGCCGATCCTCGTCGCCGGGATCGCGGTCATGTGCGTCGCCGCGCTCGACGCCGCCGAGACCGCGGCGTACACGGCGACCGGACGATTGCTCCTGGACGTGCCGGAGGCGTGGTCCGGGCTCGTCTCCTGGGCGTTCTTCGGGATGCGCCTGCTCGTCCCGATCGGGATCCTCGTCGGGTCGTTGCGACTCCGGATGTCCGGCGGGCCGCTGGTCGCCCTCGCCGTCGGGCTTGGCCGAGTCCCCTCCCCGGTCCGCCTCGAATCGGCGCTGGGTGCCGCGCTGGGCGATCCGGCCGTGCGATTGATCCGCCGCGATCCCGAGGGCGATGGCTGGCTCACCGCCGATGGACGCCCCACGACCGAACCGACCGAGGATCTCGAGCACGGGGTGACGATGCTCGAACACGACGGTCGACCCCTCGCCGCCATCGTCCACGACCCGGTCCTGCGCGAGGACCCGGCGCTCGTCGGCTCGGTGATGGCGGTCCTCCGCCTGGCCGTCGAGAACGAGCGTCTCGATGCGGCGCTGCGGTCGCAGCTCGAGGAGGTCCGAGCGTCGCGAGCACGGCTCGTCCAGGCCGGCGAGGACGAGCGTCGCCGGCTCGAACGCGACCTGCACGACGGTGCCCAGCAGCGTCTGGTCTCGGTGAGCCTGGCCTTGCAGCAGGCGCGCCAGACGGCGGAGACCGAGGGCTCGCCGGTCCTGCGCGATCGGCTGGCCACGGCCACCGACGAGCTCCAGGCCGCGATCGGGGAGCTGCGTGAGCTGGCCCGCGGCATCCATCCGGCGCTGCTGGAGCATGAAGGCTTGCCGGCCGCGGTGACCGGCCTCGCACGGCGTTCGAACCTGCCTGTCGAGGTCCGCGTCGACGTTTCGCGCCGCTTGCCCCGATCCGTGGAATCAGCGGCCTACTTCACGGTCGCCGAGTGCCTGACGAACGCCGCTCGTCACGCCCGGGCGGATCGCGCGATGGTCAGGATCGTCGACGAGGGCGAGCGCCTCGTCATCGACATCGAGGATGACGGGGTCGGCGGCGCGGACCCGAGTCGTGGCTCGGGCTTGCGCGGCCTCGCCGATCGCCTCGGCGCGCTCGACGGCCGGCTCGAGGTCCAGAGCGCGCTCGCCGGCGGCACCCGCGTGCGGGCCGAGATCCCCATCCCATGACCGAGCCCGCGGCCGCGCCCGTCCCGGGCACCCCGCCGATCCTGCGCGTCGTCGTGGCCGACGACTCGGTGGTCATCCGCCAGGGCGTCGTGCGCATCCTGAGCGAGGCCGGGATGCTGGTCGTCGGCGAGGCCAGGACCGCAGACGAGCTCCTGGCCATGGTCCAGGACGAGCATCCGGACCTCGCGGTCGTCGATATCCGGATGCCGCCGGGCGGCAACGCCGGTCTGCTCGCCGCGCTCGACATCCGGGCCTCGGGTGGCGGTACCCGCGTGCTGGTCCTGTCGCAATACCTCGAGCCCGAGTACGCCCTCCGACTCCTCGACGGGGGTGCGGGCGGCGTCGGATACCTGCTCAAGGACCGGCTCGGTGAGCCGTTCGAGCTGGCGGACGCGGCTCGCCGCGTCGCGACCGGCGGCTCGGCGATCGACCCGAGCGTGGTCGATGAGCTCGTTCGCGCCCGGCGTGCAGACGACCGCGTGAGCCGGCTGACCGACCGCGAGCGCGAGATCCTGGCACTCGTCGCCGAGGGCCGGTCGAACCGCTCGATCGCCGCGCTCCTCGGCCTCTCGCCGAAGACGGTCGAAGGCGCGATCGGGGTCATCTTCTCCAAGCTGGGCCTCGAGGAGGACGAGCGCGACAACCGACGGGTGCTCGCCGTCCTCGCCTATCTCGACGGCCGCGGGACCTGAACCCCGCGGTACGCTTGACCCGATGCTCCGCGTGGGTTCGATCGTCATCCGCGTCGACGACCTCGAGCGCCAGAAGGCGTTCTGGTCGGCCGCGCTCGACTACCAGCCGCGCGACGGTGACGACGACACGTTCGCCTTGCTGCGACCCCGCGACGGGACGGGGCCCAACGTCTCCCTCGATCGCGTTCGCGCCGATGTCCCGATCCCGCCGAAGATCCACCTCGACCTGTACGCGCAGGACCAGGCCGCCGAGGTCGAGCGGCTCAAGGGCCTCGGCGCGACCGAGGTCCAGTGGGACAAGCGCCCTGCTGACGCCGACTACGTGATCATGGCCGACCCCGAGGGCAACCGGTTCTGCGTCATCGACGCGGGGTGACTACCTCGCGATCTCCCAGATGGCGCCTGCGGGATCGCGGAAGGTGGCCGTGCGGATCCCCCACGGTCGGTCCATCGGGCCGTTGAGCAGCTCGACGCCTCGCTCGGCCAGCAGCGCGCACGTCGCATCGACGTCGTCGACATCGATCGTGAACTGGAATCTCGAGCCTGCATCGGGCGACGCGACGCGCGCCGGTCCGATGAGTCCCGGTGCCTCGCTGATCGTCAGCAGGTTCACGAGCAGGTTCCCGAAGTCGAATACGGCGGACGCATCGTCCTCGTAGTGGACCGGCAACCCGAACACGTCCTGGTAGAAGCGCTTCGTCTCGTCCAGGTCCTCCGCGAACAACGTGATCGCGCTGACCTTGCCCGGCCACGTACCCATGGTGCACCTCGAGATGGGATTCCCGGCAGCACGCGGCCTGCCGGTGTCGACACCGAGGTAGACGGCCGCCGGGACGCGGAATCATCGGCCCCGCCGATGAGTCGCAGTCGCGGGCATCGTCTGATGGGTATGGTGGAGCCACGCCCACCCCAGCATGACGAAGGAGACGAGATGGACTTCAACAGCCTCCTCATCGGGTCCGAAGACCCGGCCCGGCTCGTCGAGTACTACACGAAGCTGCTCGGCGATCCCACCTTCTCGGAGGGCGGGTACACGGGCTGGAAGCTCGGCTCGGGCTGGGTGACGATCGGGCTGCACGACCAGGTCAAGGGCAGGAGCGCGCATCCCGGTCGGATCATCTGGAACCTCGAGACCAAGGACGTCAAGGGCGACTTCGAGCGCCTCAAGGCGGCGGGCGGCATCGTGATCGCCGAGCCGTACGGGTCCGACGGCGAGGACGGCTCGATCGCCACCTTTGCCGATCCCGACGACAACTACTTCCAGCTCATGAGCCCGATGGACATGTAGTCGGTCACGGGACCGAAGCTCGGCAGGACGGCCGTGGTCGGGTCGATGTAGAACGTTTGTTCTATCATCGGACGATGCCGCCGGAGTATCGCGACGAGCCGTGTCGGACCGCGCTGACCCGCGTTCGCAACATGCGCTTCAAGTGGTCGCTGAACCCCTACATGGGTTGCGTCCATCGCTGCACGTTCTGCTTCGTCCGGGCGTTCGAACGCCTCGCCGACCGG
Source organism: Saccharimonadales bacterium (SeqCode) (assembly GCA_035629655.1). GTDB lineage: Bacteria > Chloroflexota > Limnocylindria > Limnocylindrales > CSP1-4 > SPCO01. The sequence continues at coordinate 6,523 of DASPHN010000187.1, forward strand.
CCGTTCGATGCGCGCTACGGCACATCGATCCGGGTCAAGACGAACCTCGTCGACGTCCTCCGTCGTGAGCTCGTCCGCCGGTCGTGGAAGCGGGAGCAAGTGGTCGTCGGCACCGCGACGGACCCCTACCAGCCGGCCGAGGGCCGATTCCGATTGACTCGCGGCGCGATCGAGGCCCTGGCCGACGCTCGAACGCCGATCGGGCTCATCACCAGGGGGCCGTTGATCGTCCGCGACGTCGACGTCCTCGCCGCCGCCTCGGCTCGTGCCGAGGTGGGCGTGACGTTCTCCGTCCCGACGCTTGACCCCGAGATCTGGCGGCTGACCGAACCGGGCACCGCTCCGCCGCGGCAGCGGCTTCGAGCCCTGCGGACGCTGGTCGACGCCGGCGTCGATGCGAGCGTCGGCATGGCGCCGATCCTGCCCGGCCTCTCGGACGACCCGACGAAGATGGCCGATGTCGTCAAGGCGGCCCGCGACGCCGGGGCCACATCCATCTGGACGAACGTGCTGTATCTCCGGCCCGGGACCCGTGAGCACTTCCTCGACAACCTGGCCCGTGACTGGCCCGCGCTCCTGCCGATGTACGAGGGCATCTACCGGACGGGCGCCTACCCGGCCAAGGACGTCGTGGAGCCGGTCCGGGCGCAGGTGCGCGAGCTTGCCCGCGAGCATGGCATCGCAGACCGGCGGCGGAGCGCCCCGCGGCCCGCACCCGAAACCGAGGCCGCCGTCGAGCAGCTGTCGCTGGCCGATGCCGGCCTCACGATCCAGCTGGGCCGACCTGCGGCCTGACCGGGATCAGCGGCCAGGCTTCTCTGCGGCGGCGTTCTCGGCGAACCGGACCGCCACGATCTTCGTCACGAGGTCGGTCGGGATGGGACGGTCTGCAGGAAATCGGATCGTACCCTTGCCCGAGAGGTACGGCGTGAGCTCGTCGCCGCACGCCTCCATGACTGCCTCCGACGCTGGGAAGAGGCTGTAGTGGGCCTTGTAGGCGTCGTACGACACGAGGAACTGACCGCCGTGGCTGCGCACGGCCGGCATGCTGTAGGCGATGGTCTCGGTCGCACCCGGCGCACCCGCGAGGACGGCGGCGCGGATCATCTCGAGGCCGGCGCGTCGGTCGTCAGAGAGCGTGGCGAGGTACGCATCCACGCTGATCGGTGCGGCCATGCGGACTCCCTCCGAGCGGCGTCGTCGCGGGTATCGTGCCACGACCGCCGGCCCTCGCGGACCGGCGGTCGTTGGTCGCGGTAAGGCGCGCGGGCGCCCGCTAGTTGACGGTGAGGGCCCCGATCATCCCGAGGGCCGCGTGTGGCGCCCCGGTCGCGGGGTCGGGGATGAAGCACAGGAACGCGTAGTTCCCGGGCTCCAGGTCCACGTCGACGTTGACCGTGTCCCCGACGTCGATGCCGGCGACGCCACCCACACTGGTGAACGGCGGCGGACCGCTTGGCGGCTCGGTCGAGGCGAACATGGCGGGGAGGTCGGCGGCGGAGACGCCCTCGGCGAGCTTCACGATCGTCGCCTCGTGCGGCTGCGGGCCATTGTTCGTCATGGTGATCTGGTGCGGACCGGCGGTGAGCGTGTCGAGCCCGACGAACGCGAAGTCCTGCAGCTCGAGTGAGGCATCGCCGGCCGGGACGGCCGCCTCGACGGCCGGCTCGGTGACTTCGATCGGGGCGATCATGCCTTTCGCGAAGTGCGGGACGCCATCGGGGCTTCGCACGAAGCACAGGAACACATAGGCACCCGGCTCCAGGTTGCTCGTGGTGGACGCGCTCGCGCCCGGCTGGACTCCGGTCGGCCCGCCCGACAGGGTCACCAGCGCAAGAGCGGCGATCTCATCGGGGCCGGCCAGCGCCGCGGTGAGGTCCTCGAACGTGCTCCCGGCCTTGAAGCCGGCGATCTGGGCCTGGTGCTCTTCCGCGCCGGCGTTCGTCAGGGTGAGCTTGGTGAGGCCGGCCGGGATGCTGGCCGGTGCCTGGAACGCGAAATCGCTGCCCGTGACCGCCAGATCCTGGGCGGCGGCCGCCGAGGCGGAGGGCGCGACCGAGGCCGCCTCAGACGGGGCCACGCTCTCGGGTGCGACGCTCTCGGGTGCGACGCTCACGGCGGCCGATGGGGCCGTCGACGGCGCGGCCGCGCTGGGCGGACTCGAGGCGGCCGGCGTGTTGGAACAGGCCGCAAAAGCGAGGGTCGCGCCGAGTGCGAGCGTCAGGATCGGCCGACGTCGCCGCCGTGTCGCGGCGAACGGCTGGGATGGGCTGGTCGTGGGCACGGGCTGTCCTCCTCCTCGTGTGGTCGTGCCCATCGTGAGCCGTGGGCATATCGCGCGCGTTACAGCCCCGGCTCGATTCGGGGCATTTCCTGCAACGGTCGGACGGGCGCGCCGGTCGCCTGCGACTCGGTACCCTGTGCCGACGCACTGGGACAAGACGACCACCGGTGATCCTCCCCAAGATCCGGGATCCGCGATTCATCACGGTCCGTCGAGGCGGGACGCTCGCCGACGACGATCATCGCCTCCTCGCGATGTGGGCGGCCGACTGCGCGGAGCACGTGCTCGGCCACTTCGAAGCGGTGCGACCGACCGACGACCGACCGCGCCGCGCGATCGACCTCGGGCGTGTCTGGGCGCGCGGTGAGGTCTCGTGGGCCGAGGCACGCACGGCAGGCGGTCATGCGAATGCGGCGGCACGGGACCTCCAGGGGCCAGCCCGCCATGCCGCCTACGCCGCGGGACAGGCCGCGGCGGTCGGTCACGTGGCGGCCCACGAGCTTGGTGCTGCGGCCTACGCGATCAGGGCGGCGCGGGCGGCGGCACCCGACGGCGCGAGCGGGATGGCCGGCCGCCTGGAATGCCAGTGGCAGCGTGCGCAGCTGCCCGACGCGATCCGCGAGCTCGTGCTCGACGACCAGCGGCTGCGCAACGAGCTGTGCTGGTTCGCGTTCGAGTGCTGACGACGTCATCCGGCGTCAACCGTCTCGCGAGCCCTCCTCGGCCCGCCTGGACGTCCACGTCGGGTCCGGGCCGGCCAGCCACTGCGTGTCGAACCGTCCTGCGCCGTGGATCGCCGTCAGGCGCAGCTCGCCGGTGCCGGTGTTCGTGAAGCCATGGGCCTCGCCCGGCGGGCTCACCACGACATGGCCACCCTCGACCACGACGGTCTCATCGCCGATGTGGAACGTGGCCTGACCGGACTCGACGACGAACACCTCGGCGTAGGGGTGCCGGTGGACCTTCGGTCCGACCCCGGGCTGGGAGTGCACGAGGATGACCGAGAACGGCACGTCACCGTGCTCGGCGCCGACGAACTCGTGGGCATGCTCCGTGTGCTCGAGCGCATCGAGCTCGAGGATCGTGCCACGTCGAGCCGTGACGTCCTGGTCGGTCACCGTGATCCCTCCGCTGGCTGGGCGCGTCGAACCGCCATCGTATCGGCACCTCCGAGGTGCGCGCGACCCCGGTTCCCGGATGCGACTGCTACGGTCTCCGATATGCCCGACGAGACGACGCCGACCCTCGGCCTGAACCTGCCGTACGTCGAAGGCGCGATGGACGGTCGCACGCCACGCTGGCACGACATCCTGGCCATGGCCCAGACCGCGGAGGCGGTCGGCTTCGACGCCGTCTGGATCTCCGACCACGTCGGGTTCGGCGACCCCGACGGCGAGTGGACCGGGGCCTGGGAAAGTTGGACGCTGCTCTCCGCGCTGGCCGCCGCGACGACGAGGGTCGAGCTCGGCACGTACGTCCTGGCCGCCCCACTGCGCCAGCCGGCCATGCTGGCGAAGATGGCCGAGACGCTCGACGAGGTCAGCGGAGGCCGCCTGATCCTCGGGCTCGGCGCGGGCTGGAACGAGCCCGAGTTCTCGAGCTACGGCATCCCGTTCGACGATCGATTCGATCGCTTCGAGGACATGCTGCGGATCGTGACCCGGATGCTCCGCGACGGCGAGTCGACGCACCGCGGCCGCACGACCGAGACGCGCTCGGCACGTCTGGCGCCGCGCGGCCCGAGGCCGACCGGCCTGCCCGTGATGGTCGGCGCGACCGGGCCGCGGATGCTCCGCCTCACGGCCGAGCTGGCCGACCACTGGAACGGCGGCCTGCGCCGACTGGACGAGGTCCCGCCCCTGCTCGCCGCCTTGGATGCCGCCTGTCAGGCCGTCGGGCGGGATCCCTCGACGATGACCCGTTCGGTGGAGGTCCTCGTCGGAACGAGCGCCAGCCGGCCGGAGCGTGCCGCGGAGGAACGCGAGATCCGCGGCACCGCATCGGACATCGCGGCGGAGCTGCGTCGATTCGCGGCCCTCGGGATCGACCATCTCCAGGTGCAGCTGCGCCCGAACTCGATCGAGGGCGTCGAGGGGTTCGCGCCGATCGTGGCCTCGCTGGTCAGCCGCTGACGGCCTCGGCGGGACCGGATGGGGCCGGCGAGGCCGCGGGCAGCAGCGCATCCGGCGCGCCGTTGAGGGCTGGCGAGGCGGCCAGGATCAGGCCGCCGATGATGAGGACGACGGCGACGAGGCGCGCGGTGGCACGGGCACGGCTTCGCGTGCGACTCCACCGCGGGCCACCCTCCGGCACGTCCACCCGCTCACGGGACCGCCAGGCGAGCACGAGCCCGACGACGACGAGGATGGCGCCGACGATCGAGGACAGGGTCAGGACCATGGCGAAGTACCGGCCGGGGTCGATCATCCCGACCCCGACGCCGGCCATCGCGCGGTCGATCGTCCACTGTCGTGGCCGACCCATCGCCGGATCCGCGTACCCGCGCGCGTCCTCATGCTGTCCAGGTCCTCCCATCCGCCCCATCCGCGCACCCCGAGCGCAAGCGAGAGCATGCCATCACCGAGCGGCATTGCAAGAGGGTGGATCGGAGCGGTCCGCCCCGTGTGCTAGGCTGGACGCTCGCCGCGCCGTGTGGCGAAGCTCCGCGTGGTCGACCCCCTTCTCGAACGGACCGTGCGCCGCCTTCCGCGTTCGGGAAGTGTTGGAGGTCCTCATGACCGCCGGTACCATCAAGAAGGTCGTCGCCGATCGCGGCTTCGGCTTCATCACCGCCCCCGATGGCAAGGAATACTTCTTCCATCGTGGCGCGCTCGATTCCTCGCTCGAGTTCGAGCGCCTCGTCGGCGGCGAGCCCGTCGAGTTCGAGGTCGAGCAGAGCCCCAAGGGTCCGCGCGCGAAGACGGTCAAGTCCGCCTAAGTCCGGCCATCCGCGAACGGCCCGTCCTCTTCGGAGGGCGGGCCGTTCCGATTCTCGGGCCGGTCCCTGCGATACTGCTGCCATGCGATTCCGCACGACCCTCGACAGCGCCGGCAAGAACGCCGCGGGCTTCAAGGTGCCGGCCGAGGTCGTCGAGGCCCTCGGCAAGGGCAAGCGACCGCCGGTCCTCGTGACGATCAACGGGTACACCTATCGGAACACCGTCGCGGTCTACGGCGACGAGTACCTCATCGGGGTCGCCCAGCAGCACCGTGGCCCGGCCGGCGTCACGCCCGGCGATGAGATCGAGGTGGACCTCGAGCTGGACACCGCCCCGCGCGAGGTGACGGTTCCCGAGGACTTCGCGGTCGCGCTCGACGGTGACGCGACGGCCAAGGCGTTCTTCGACGGCCTTTCGTACAGCGCGAAGTCGTGGTTCGTCCTGGGCATCGAGGACGCGAAGACCCCCGAGACGCGCCAACGGCGCATCGAGAAGGCGATCGCGCGCCTGCGCGAGGGCCGCGCCCAACGCTGAGCCGCCCCGTCGCGGCCACCACACGACGACAGGATCTGGAGGCCCGAGCATGCGCATCGGAGCGATCGTCCCGCAGGGATGGGTGGGCGAGTACGACGGATGGGACCCGCTCGACGCGTGGCGCCGCACGACCGAGGTCGCCCGCCAGGCTGAGCGGCTCGGATTCGAATCGATCTGGCTCTTCGACCACGTCCACACCGTGCCTCGCCCGACGGACGAGATCACGTTCGAGTCGTTCACGTCGCTCAGCGCCCTGGCCGCCGTGACCGAACGGGTCCGGCTCGGGCACATCGTCATCTGCACGGCCTTCCGGAACCCGGCCCTCACGGCCAAGATGATCTCGACGATGGACAGCATCAGCGGCGGCCGGATGGAGCTCGGGATCGGCGCCGGGTGGAAGCGCGACGAGTGGCTCGCCTACGGCTACGGGTTCCCCGAGACGAAGGAGCGGCTGGCCCGGCTCGGAGACGACCTCGAGGTGATCACCCGGATGCTCGCGGGCGACCGCCACGACCACGCGACCTTCGACGGCGCCTACGCGCAGGTCCGCGACGCGATCAATGTCCCGAAGCCCATCCAGCGGCCTCGGGTTCCGATCATGGTCGGCGGCAATGGTCCGAACGTGACCTGGCGCCTGGCCGCGCGGCACGCCGATGAGCTGAACCTCGATGGGACGTCGCCCTCGGAGACGGCCGAGGCCCTGCCGGTCATCGCCAGTCGCTGCGAGGAGATCGGCCGCGATCCCGCGTCGCTGCCGATCTCGGTGCATGTCTGGGCCGAGGACATCGGGGTGGCGGGGCAGGAACGGGTCGATCGCCTGGCCGCGTATCGCGAGCTCGGCGTGCGGCGGGTGATGGGCCTCGTCCGCGAATGCGCGACGACGGACGACGCGCTCGAGGCGTTGGCCGAGGACGCGCGAACGGCCGCGCTCACGCTCGACTGATCGCCGAGCAGGCCTGGTCCTACGTCATGCGGCATGTGTCGAGCCGCAGGAGGTCCGGGCGGCGTATGGGCCGAGTAGGCCACTATCGCCGCGGCCCATCGCGGGCATATCGTGTTGCCATCGGTCACCGCCGCCCCGGTGGCGACCGAGCGACAATGGCAAACCCGTCGCGAGGCGGGGACGCAAAGCCACGGGCCTCTCGTAGGTAGCCGGGTTGCCGAACCGGAGGTGGACCGTGAAGGTCCAAAGCTCTCCGCGTGTGCGAACGATGACGCACGCGGTCATGAACCTCGGCCTGGTGGTCGCTGTGCTGCTCGCAGCCGCGATGAATTTCCAAGGTTGAGGGTCAGCGGCCGTCGAGCGACTGCTCGGCGGCCGCACCCATCCCTCTTGCCTACATCGGCTGGTCGGCCATGACCGACAGGATGTTCCCCGCCGGATCCGTGAACCACGCGATCGGCGGGCCATCGTTCCCGCGGTAGATGCCCTTCGCGTCCGGCTCCCCCAATCCCTCCACGTCGTCGTAGCGCTGCATCTGCACGCCCTTCGACGTCAGTTCGTCGACCGTGGCCTCGAGATCCTTGACCGGGAAGTTCAGGATCGTGTAGGTCGCGGGCTCGAAGTCAGGCTTCGGGTAGACCAGCACATGGGCGCCGCTCCCGAGCTTGAGGTCCAGCAGGCTGCCGTCGGCCTCGTCGCTGACGTCGAGTCCCAGCGTCTCGCCGTAGAACCGCTTGGCGACCTGGAGATCCGGGACGGCGAACCCCGAGAACGCCTTCGTGACATCGACCATGGGATGGCCTCCTTCGTGGGTGGCCAGCGTGCCAGCGCTCGCGCGACGCGCGCGCCGGACGGCTCGTCGCCGGTGGCTTGCAGGCGGCTATCGAAGGCCGGTGCCCCGGCGTGGGGCCTCGATCGCGACCCCGGCGTCCTCGAGGGCCGTCCGGACGGCGCGGGCGATCGCGACCGCCCCCGGCGTGTCGCCATGACAGCACAGGCTTTCCGCCCGCACCTCGACGCGCGTGCCATCAACGGCCGTCACCACCCCATCGCGCACGATGGAGACGGCCTGGGCCGCCGCGGCCGCCGGATCGATGATGACCGAGCCCGCCTCCGATCGTGGCTGGAGCGTGCCATCGGCGAGGTAGCGCCGGTCGGCGAAGGCCTCGGGAACGAAGCGCAGGCCGGCATCGGCGGCAGCGCCGGCCATGGCCTCCGATGCGGCAAGGCCGAACAGGAGGAGCGAGCGCGAAAAGCCGGCCACGGCCGCGGCGATCGCCCGGGCGAGCCGCGGGTCGCCGGCCGCCTGGTTGTAGAGCGCGCCATGCGGCTTCACGTGCTGGAGGGCGACCCCGTGCGCACGGCAGAAGGCCTCGAGGGCGCCGATCTGGTATCGGACGAGCGAGGTGACCTCGTCCGGTGGCAGCGTCATCGGCCGGCGACCGAAGCCCGGCAGGTCCGCGTAGCCCGGTTGGGCGCCGACCGCCACCCCCGCCCCGGCGCACAGCGCGACCGTCGCCTCCATCACGCTCGGGTCGCCCGCATGCATGCCGCAGGCCACGTTCGCACTGGACAAGGACCCGACGAGTCGCTCGTCATCGCCGAGCGTCCAGGCGCCGAAGCTCTCCCCGAGATCCGCGTTGAGATCCATGCGTCCGGCCATCATCGCGCCCAGCTGGCGGCAACGTCGCCCGGGTCCGCGACGATCGAGACCGCATCCTCCGACGCCACGAGAGCGCGTGCTGCCTCGGCTTCGACCAGCTCGAACCGGACGGTCGCGCCGGGGCCCCGCTGTGCGAGTCGACCGATCGCGGCGGGCGCCACGACGCCGACGACCGGGTAGCCGCCGGTGACCGGGCCGTCGGTCATCGTCACGATCGGCTCGCCGCTCGGCGGGACCTGGATGGCACCCACCGGCACGCCGAGGCTGTCGATGCCCGAGGCAGACGCCGCGAGGGCGCCACCCGTGAGCCGGATCCCGCTGCGATCGGCGTCGGGGGCGACGACCCAGGCGGTGTCGACGAGACGAGTGAGCGCCGCCGGATCGAACCACCCGAGGCTCGAGGACGTGGCAACGACCGGGATCCGCCGATCATCGGCGCCCACGCTGAGGCCGACGGCCGAGCGAACCGGCCCGAGCGGTCCTCCCGGCCCGTGCAGGACGTCGCCGACCGCCAAAGCACGACCCTCCAGTCCGCCGAAGCCCGAGCGACGGTCGGTCGCCGCAGAGCCGAGCACCTGCGGGACCTCCAGTCCGCCTTCCACGGCGAGGTAGCCGCGCGCGCCGGCGCGCGCCGTGCCGAAGCGCAGGACCGTGCCCGCGGCGAGCCGATGCGAGTGCCCCGGGTGGAGGTGGATCCCGTCCGCCGTCGCGTCGAGATCGCCACCCGCCAACCCGAGATGGACCGCGGTCGTCCAGCGGATCGTCGGCCCCAGCCAGGTCAGCTCGAGTAGCGCCTCGTCGCCCTGGCCGCCGACGAGACGGTTGGCCAATCTCGCGGCAGGAGCGTCCATCGCGCCGCCGGGCGGGATCCCAAACCGACCGAGACCCGGCCGACCACTGGCATCCTGCACCGTGGTCAGGAGCCCGGGCTCGAGGACGTGGCCCTCGATCCGCGTCACGGCACCGGTCCGCCGCCCTCCGCCACGAAGCGCACGACGTCGCCCGGCAGCAAGGTGGTCGGCGGCGACGCGGCCGGGTCGAACATGGTCAGCGGCGTCCGGCCGATCACCCGCCAGCCACCCGGGAGGTCGGCCGGGTAGATGCCGGTGTAGCGCTCCGCGATCGCCACCGACCCGGCCGGCGTGCTGGTTCGCGGCACCGCGAGCCGCGGCACGACGATCGCCGGGTCGACGTCGCCCAGGTAGGCGAAGCCGGGGGCGAAGCCGAGGAATCCGACCGTGTGATCTCGTCCGGCATGGAGCTCGACCAGCCGCGCCGGGGTGATGCCGGCGATCGCCGCCGCCTCCGCGAGGTCGGGGCCATGCTCGCCCCCGTAGCTGACGGGCACGATGTGCCGCCGGGGGCGAGGCGCCATAAGCCGGTCGGACGCCGCCGAGATCTCCCCGACCCGTCGCCGTGCCACGGTCTCGCCGGCATCCGTGCCATCGAACCGCACGAGGATCGTCCGATCGCCGGGCACGACGTCGACCAGGTCGCCGGCGGACAGATCATGCACGAGGCCCGCCGCCAGGGCGTGAACGGACGCCTGATCCGGGAGTCGCACGAGGAGCGCCGCCGCGCCGAAGGGGTCGACAACGACCTGCAGCGTCATCCGGACTCCGTTGGCGATGCCACGCTCCGAGCCTACGGACCGTCCGGCCCGACGACAAGTCGGTGACCGGGCGCCCTCATCCGCAGGTCGCGCTGCCGCACCACATTCGGGATGATCGCCAGCGTGAGGGGTGGGCAGGCCGCGGGGTTCCGTGTAGAATACTTGCGAACCCGCGGACATCGCCGCGGTCATACCGACTAGCACGACGCCACAACTCGGACTCCTTCTCTCGACTGACGCGAGAAACCCCGACGGGACCGCGCCGGCTATCGAAGGAGTCTCTTCTTTTGTATAACGACAAGAATCTGACCTGCGCGGACTGTGGACAGGAATTCGTGTTCACGGCGTCCGAGCAGGACTTCTACGCTCAGCGTGGCTTCACCGAGCCGCGCCGATGCCCGAGCTGTCGAGCGAGCCGCAAGGCCGCCCGCAACTCCGAGGGCGGCGGCAGCTCGTATGGTGGCGGCAGCTCCTACGGCGGCGGCTACTCGAGCGGCGCCGGTTCCTACGGCGGCAGCGGTGGTGGCGGTGGCTACAGCGATCGCGGTCCCCGCGAGATGTTCGCAGCCACCTGCTCCTCGTGCGGCAAGGAGGCCCAGGTCCCCTTCCGTCCCACCAGCGGCAAGCCCGTCTACTGCAGCGATTGCTTCCGTAGCCAGCGCGGCTAGCCCGACCGTCCGCGAGGTCTGCTGACCTCACGGACCGTCAAGATCATTCGACCCGGGTCGTCAGTCGGCCCGGGTCGTTCGATTCCCGGCGTACATGGAGACCTCGAGTGGACCGTCGAAGCCGACATCGGTCGGCCCGACCGTGACCCGACCCGTGGTTCGGCTCAGGGCGCGAAGCCGGCCTCGATGCGACGGCGGATCGCCATCGGTTCGACCGCCCCGGCCGCGACCCGGTCCGCGTCGAGGAAGGTGCGGAACCGGTCCATGCCACGGCCGAACGCCTCGATGAACGCCGCATCGCGCGCGAGCGCCGCGTCCTCGAACCACAGTCCCAGGATCGCCAGGGTCCTGGTCGATCGGTCCAGCTTGGCGTCGAACCGGGCGACGAGCCGGTCGCCCCACAGGACGGGCAGCACGTAGTAGCCGAAGCGGCGCTTCGGCAACGGCGTGTAGACCTCCCAGATGTAGTCGAAGTCGAAGAGCGGCTTGGCGCGGCCGCGGGCGCTGACCGGGTCGAGTGGTGACAGGAAGGTCGCCTCTTCCGTCGTCGTCGTGTCGAGCGGCCGCCAGGCACGCGGGATCCGGCCGGCCTCGAGCGTCCGCAGGATGGGCTCGTCCTCGCCGAGCGCCCAGCGCGGGGCGCGCCAGCCCTCGACCCGGACCTCCAGCAGGTCGCCACTCGCGATGCGAGCCTCGCGCCATGCGCTGAGCTCGGCGGCGGATACGGGCCGCTCCAACTCCGCGCTGACCTGCGGGAACCGAGTCAGGCCCGCGAAGGCCGTCATCGTGCGCAGGTGATGCTCGTCGGCCTCGGCGTCCGGGCTCGCCCGGAGCAGGGCCGGCGGGGCCACCGCCTCGGCCGGGGCATAGACGCGCTCGAAGCCCTCGCGCCGAGTGACCATCGCCTCGCCGGTCCGCCACAGGTAGTAGAGGGCGACCGCGCTGTCCTTGCGGCCTCGGTAGCTCTGGACCCGGGTCCGGCTGGACATCTTCAGGTCCCGGTTGCGAACCGTCCCGTGCTCATGCAGGTAGGCCCGCATCTCCTCGATCGCCGGTCGGTGTTCCCGGAGGATCTCCCGCCAGCGGGGAGCGTCACGCTCGCGTGCCATGAGGGTGCGCCAGTGCGGAAGGTCCTCCATCGGACGGACCGCCAGCCAACCGCCCCAGTCGAAGAATCGGCGCTTGTCGTAGGTCAGCGTCGCCCAGTCGTCGGGTCGATAGTCGATCACCCGTGACGCGAGCATCAGGTCTTGGGCGCGGGCCAGGATCGCCAGCGGGTCGAGCTGCAGGTGCTCCACGGCGTGCATGGCGCGCTCGGTACCGCGGATGCCGCGCCAGCGCCGGCCAGGCCACAGCCCCTGGCGGCCCATGACGTAGCGGCGGGCCGTCTGGAGGGAGATGTCCATGCGCGCCGAGTATGCCGGGGCCGGACGGCCGTCGCCGGGTCAGCGGAAGAGCTCGCGCTCCTTCGTCCGACGCCAGCCGGGGACGTAGTGCTCCCACGCCCACGTCGGGGTCGGGGTGAGATGCCGGAAGGCGCTCGTCGTCGCCTCGCCGGTGTTCGTCACGGCGGCGCCGTCCGCGGCCGCAGATCCGACACCGCCGGCCAGCTCCGGGCCGTGACCGCTGGCTCGATCGGCGGCGACGCGCTGGCGGAACTCGAAGTGGTTGAAGAGACGCATGAACTCGCCGAGGTAGAGGTCCGCGACCCGGGTATCGCCGCGGATCACGAGCATGTTCTCGTCGTTCTGGCGGGTCGACGCGTCACTGAAGTTCGCCGAGCCCGTGATGACGATCGGGTCGCTCGAGAGCGGGTCGATGAGCATGAACTTGGTGTGGATGTACTTCACGTGCGTGTTCAGGCCGGTCAGCTGCTCCTTCGCCCATCCACCGAGGAGGTCGTCGTCGATCTTCGCCCCGACCGCGAAGACGTTGTCCCGGTCGCGCTTCAGCAGCTCGATCTTGTCGTCGTCGCGCTCGAGCAGCCCGTAGCGCAGATACGGCCGATCCACCGCGAGGACCGCCTCGAGCGGCGCACTCACCCCGAAGGCGGCCGTGAAGAAGACGCTCCTCTTCGCCCGGTCCATCAGGTCGGCGTACCACTGCAGGGCCGCCATGCTCTTGCGCGGGCTGAAGACGGCGGTCGTGCCCTTCGGCGGCTTGGGCGTGGTGGGCAGCGCCGTCAGCTCGGTCCAGGTGCTGAGCGCCGGGCGCTCGGGATCGGCGGCGAGCTCCATCCAGTAGTCGAGGAATCGCTGGGCGACCGCCGGATCGCGCACCACGTGGCCGACGTTCGAGTGGCCGAAGACGCCACCGTTCGTGAGATTCGTCGATCCCGTCCACACTGAGATCGGTTGCCCCGCCCGGCTCATCACGATGAACTTGTTGTGGGCGATGTACGACTTGTTGCTCGTGCGCGGGATCACGAGATCGGAGATGCCGGCGGCCGAGATCGCAGCCAGGTTCCGGGCTCGTGGCGCATCGTCGCTGTTGGGCTTGAGATCGATGACGAGCCTGACATCGGCGCCACGGTCACGGGCCGCGGCGAAGGCGGCGAGGGCGCCGTCGTATTGGAACTCGTAGAGGGCGCCGCGCAGGCTGTCGCCCGGCCCCGCCCGACCGAGGAGATCGAGGAACGCCTCCTCCAGGCCACGCGATAGCCAGACGAAGGCGCGCCGGTTCGAGACCTTGTCGGGGCGGCGGTTCTGGAACTGGCGCACGTACGCCTGAGACGCCGCCACGCCCCGGTTGAACCAGACGCCGTGGCGGCCCAGGTTGCTGGCCTCGGTCGCGACCGGGACGACGACCTCGCCCAGCGGCACGAGGGCGGCGGGCGTGCCACCGAGGGCCACGACACGGTAGGTGTAATCGTGATCGGGCTTGGCCGTGTAGTCGCCCCACAGGAACGCCTGGACGGGATGATCGAAGGTGCTGACCGGCGTGCCCGAGCGGTGCCCGGGCGGCTCGGTCTCGGCGAAGGTCTTGGTCCCGACGAGCGGCGCGGTCACGCCCTCCGTCTCATCGACGCGCTCGAAGGCGAAGCCCAGCAGCTGATCCGCCATCCCCTTGGGCAGGTCCATCGCGAGCAGGACGACGTGCGAGCCGGCGATCGCTCGGACGGTGAGCGGGCCGGCCTTGACCCTGATCCGCATGGGCGGACCGTACACCCGGCTTGTCGCGTTGCGTCAGCGGCGGATACGGACCGGGACGCGGCTGGGCGTGGCTGGGATGCAGCGACGGGCCAGCGCGCGAGGCAGGTCGGCGAGCTCGAGCCAGATCTGTCGCACGGCGGACCGGATGGCCGATCGGGTTCCCATGGGGCGACTGTGGGGCTCCGCACCGCGCAGGGACATGTCGGATCGGCGTCTTGGCTTGCAGCCGCGTCGCAAGCGATCGGCGGGTCAGCGTGCCGCGGCCGCCGGTGTGGGGGCCTTGCGCGCCTCGAAGCCCAGCTTGCGTGCCGCGCGGACGGTGAGCGGCTCGGTCCGTCGCCAGCCGAAGGCGGTCGCGATCGCATCCCAGACCGGCGATTGCTCCCAATAGGCGCTGTGCGACGCCGGGAAGTCCTTGTCCGAGTGGACCCGCAGGTCGACGACGCTGGCCAGTCCATCAGATCGCCGGAAGAGGGGCTCGGCCACGAACGATAGGAAGTCGCGGCTGTCGTAGACGTTCAGCCACGGCACGGGCAGGCGGGGCGGGTCGGCCTCGTCGTACGGCATCGATTCGAGCGCGTCGAACGTATACAGCAGGGGCGCCTGCGAGCCGATGGTGACGCACGCCTCGACGGGTGCCTCGGGCCAGCCCGCCAACAGGTCCACGAG
>DASPHN010000188.1:0-2086 GCA_035629655.1 Saccharimonadales bacterium (SeqCode)
TTGGCCGAGCGGATCAAGGCGACGCTGGAGGCCTGACGGCGGCTGCGGCCGCGCTGGGGGGGCGTTTCGTGTAGCATCCCGCCGGTATGCGAAGAGCCGGCCCCATCCTCATCGTCGTCATCGGCGTGCTCGCCCTCATCATCTGCTTCTTTCCCGGGCTGAAGCTGCCTGATTCGACCGCCGCCGACGGGGCCTGGCGGACCGTCGAGACCAAGTTGGGCCTCGACCTCGAGGGGGGCCTTCGCGTCGAATACCAGGCCCTGCCCAAGGACGGTGTCTCGCCGACCCGCGAGAGCATGGGCGTGATCAAGGACATCATCGAGCGCCGCGTGAACTCCACCGGCGTGTCGGAGCCCGTCGTGGTCGTCCAGGGTGACGACCGGGTCGTGATCGAGCTTCCGGGCGTCACCGACGTCGACTCCGTGCGCCGCCTCGTCGGCCAGACCGGGCGCCTGGACTTCGTCCCGCTGGGCAGCACGCCCGCGAGCGACGGCCAGATCCTCGACCTGACGGAGGCCGGCACCCCGCCGTTGTTCAGCGGCGACCAGATCTCATCCGCGGCGATCGGCCAGGACCAGCAGGGGGGCCTCGCCGTCGACTTCGTGCTGAAGGACGAGGGCTCGAAGCTCTTCGCGGACTACACCGCCCAGCATATCGGGGACTATTTCGCGATCACTCTCGATGGGGCGGTCATCTCGGCGCCGGTGATCCAGAACTCGATCCCGAACGGGCAGGTCCAGATCTCGGCCGGTGGCCTCGGCGGGTTCACGGCCAAGGAGGCGAACGAGCTCGTCACGGTCCTCAAGTTCGGCTCCCTGCCGTTCCCGATCACCGAGCTTTCGAGCGAGCAGATCTCGGCGACGCTCGGCGAGCAGTTCCTCAACCAGAGCCTCATCGCCGGGTTCATCGGCATCGCGATGGTCATCGCGTTCATGCTCGTCTACTACCGGCTGCCGGGTCTGGTCGCGAGCTTCGCGCTCATCTATTACACGCTCGTCGTGTACGCGATCTTCCGGCTCGTGCCGGTGACGCTGACCCTCGCAGGGATCGCCGGCTTCGTGCTCAGTGTGGGCATGGCGGTCGACGCCAACATCCTGATCTTCGAGCGGATGAAGGAGGAGCTGCGCCTCGGGAAGTCCCTGCCGGCGGCGGTCGAGGCGGGCTTCAACCGGGCGTGGAACTCCATCCTCGACTCGAACGTGTCGAGCCTCATCACGGCGACGATCCTGTACGCATTCGGGTCGTCGGTCATCCGTGGGTTCGCCCTCGTCCTGATCATCGGCGTGCTCGTCTCGATGTTCAGCGCCATCGTCGTGACCCGCTCGATCATGCGCGTGATCGTCCGCCAGGAGTGGGCGCGGAAGTCGTCCCTGTTCGGGCTTCGCGACGACGAGTTCATCGCCCAAGGGGCCACCCGTGCCGGCCGACGCGAGGCGCGCACGAGTGTTTGACGTCATCGGCAAGCGCAAGTGGTTCTATGCGGTCTCGCTGGCGCTGACCATCCCCGGCATCATCTTCATCCTCCTCACACCGTTCACCGACGCGGGCTTGCAGTTCACGATCGACTACACCGGCGGGACGCGCTGGGAGATCAAGTTCGAGGACCCCAGCGTCACGCCCGAGCAGGTCGAGGCGGTCTTCGCCGAGAACGATCTCGAGGCGTCGGCGGTGATCACCGGCTCCGGGTTCATCGAGATCAAGACCGAGCCGATCGGCCTCCAGCCGCTCGAGCCTGCCGGATCGCCCGGCCCGAGCGGCTCGCCCGGGACGTCGCCCGGCGCATCAGCATCCGCCGCCGCCAGTGCGGCGGCCTCGCCCGGCTCGAGCGCCTCGCCGGCGGCCAGTGCGTCCCCGGTCGCCAGCGCCTCGCCCGCTGCGAGCGCCTCGCCCGCCGCGTCCGGTTCCGCGGGCCCATCCGCCTCGCCCGACGGATCCGCATCGCCGTCGGCCTCACCGCCCGTCGCGATCGGCAACACCGAGCTACCCACCGACGGCAAGCTGGGCGAGATGGTCGTCGCCCTGGAGGAGGCCCTCGGCCCGATCGAGTCGCAGGCCAGCCTCACGACGATCGGCCCTGTCGTCTCCT
>DASPHN010000189.1:0-13398 GCA_035629655.1 Saccharimonadales bacterium (SeqCode)
TGGGGTCAGCCTGACGGTGGAACACGGCTCGGTCGTGGCCCTGCTCGGGCCCAATGGCGCGGGGAAGACGACGACGGTCGAGATCATCGAGGGTTACCGCGCCGCCGACGCGGGCACGATCCGAGTGCTGGGCATGGACCCGGTCCGCGGCGGGCCGCCGTTGCGTGCGCGCCTCGGCCTGATGCTCCAGGAGGGCGGCTTCGACATCCGTGCACGGCCGCTGGAGACGCTGCAACAGTACGCGGCGTTCCACGCCGACCCGCGGAATCCCGACGAGCTGCTGGAGCTCGTGGGGCTGCGAGCCGTGGCCGCCACGCCGTATCGGCGCCTGTCCGGCGGAGAACGTCAGCGGCTGGCCTTGGCCGTCGCCCTCGTCGGGCGGCCCGAGGTGGCCATCCTGGACGAACCGACGGCCGGCATGGATCCGGAGGCTCGCGCGGCCACACGCGAGCTCGTCCATGGGCTGCGGGCGGACGGCGTGGCGATCCTGATGACCAGCCACGACCTGACCGACGTCGAGCGGCTGGCCGATCGGATCTGCATCCTGCGCGCCGGGCGGGTCGTCGCCGCGGGGACGGTCGCGGAGCTCACCGCCGGCCTGCGACCGCGGCTGCGGATCCACCTGGACCGGGCCCTCGAGGCGACCGAGCGGTCCGCCCTCGGAGACACCGTCCGTGGCGACGTCCTGGAGCTCGAGCCCGGCCGCTACGAGATCACCGGTCCGGACCTGTCGCCCACGCCGACGCTGGTCGCGGCCGTGACCGCGTGGTGTGCCGGTGCCGATCGACTCGTCCTGGAGTCACGCACGGTCGGTGGCTCGCTGGAGGAGGCATACCTCGACCTCGTCGGTGGTCCCGTCCAGGCGGAGCCGTCCGGTGTCGACGGATGAGTCGACCCGCGCCGCTCGCTCGAGCCACGCTCGCGCAGTCGCGGATGGAGCTTCGCCTCACGGCCCGCCGTGGCGAGAACCTGTTGGCGATGATCGGCATCCCCGCCGCGGTGCTGCTGATCTTCGGCTCGACCTCCATCCTGGGCGAACCCGCGGCCGGGACCCGCGTCGACACGCTGCTGCCCGGCGTGCTGGCCCTCGCGATCGTGGCGACCGGGCTGGTCAACCTCGGGATCGCGACGGCGTATGAGCGCAGCTACGGCGTGCTCAAGCGGCTCGGGGGCTCGCCGCTCGGCCGGACCGGCCTGATCGGCGCCAAGATCCTGTCGATCCTGGTGGTCGAGATCGGGCTGGTCGCCTTCCTCACGATCCTCGCGGCGGTCGTCCTCGGCTGGCGACCGCCGGCCGCGGGCATCGACTGGGCGCTCCTCGTCGTCGCGGTCGGGCTCGGCACGGCCACATTCGCGGGCGCGGGCCTGGCGCTGGCGGGATCCCTCCGGCCCGAAGGCACGCTCCTCGTGGCGAATGTCCTGTTCCTGCTGGCCCTCGGCCTCGGCGGCATCCTCGTCCCGGTCGACAGCCTGCCGGACGCGGTCGGCACCGTGGTCCGCCTGCTCCCGACGGCGGCCCTGACCGAGTCGCTGCGGATCGCGCTCGGGTCGGCCGGCACTGACCCAGGGAGCGCGGGAAGCCCCGTGCTCGTGCTGGGGATCTGGGCCGCCGTCGCCGTCACGCTCGCGATCAGGACGTTTCGCTGGGATTGACGCCTCTCTGAACCTTTTCGGCGACACGGACGCCATACCCTGTCGAGCACGACCACCCGGCCGTGCCGCCGACCGAGAGGCGACCGTGGACCAGCGAGGCCTGATCGAACGCGCGAGGCGAGGCGAGCATGACGCCTTCACCGCGCTCGTCGACCTGCACCTCGCGCGGCTGGACGCGGCCGCCCGCCTCATCCTTCGGGACCCGGAGCTCGCGCGCGACGCGGTCCAGGAGGCGCTGATCCGAGCGTGGCGTGACCTGCCCGGTCTGCGCGATGCGGATCGGTTCGAGGCCTGGCTTCACCGGTTGACCGTCAACGCCTGTCTCGACCTCATCCGGCGCCGTAAGCGTCGGGTGATCGAGGTCGAGCTGTCGCCGATCGATCCCGTCGCGACACCCGATGTCGCGACCTCCCTGGCCGACCGCCAGTTGCTCGACGACGCGCTCGCGCGCCTCGATCCGGGACACCGTGCGGTCGTCGCCCTGCACTACCTGCTGGGGATGCCGTTGCCCGACGTGGCCCGCACCCTCGGCATCCCGTTGGGCACCGCGAAGTCACGGCTGCACTACGCGCTCGTCGCGATGCGCACGACCGTGACCCGCGACGCCGATCCGGCACCAGCGCCGCTCGCGGGAGGACAGCTCGCATGACGTCCCCGCAGCGGTTCGAACGGGACCTGCCGGCGCTCCTGGCCGACACCTACGTCGCCGGGACGCCCGACTACCGAGATGACCTCGTCCAGCAGCTCGCGGCCGTGCGCCAGCGACCGGCCTGGACGTTCCCCGAAAGGTGGCTCCCCGTGGATCTCGTGACGGAACGGGTCTCGACCCCGCGCGCGCCCTGGCGTGCGATCGTCGTGCTGGCTCTCATCGGTCTGCTGCTCGCCGCCACCGCGGCGGTCTACGTCGGCTCGCAGCCGCGCATCCCGCCGCCGTTCGGTCTGGCGGCCAACGGTCAAGTCGTCTACACGCAGGATGGTGATGTCTTCGTCCGCGACAGGATCGACGGAGCCACGCGCCTCCTCAACGGTGATCCTGCGACCGACAACGTGGCGGCCTTCTCCCCGCTTGGCGACCGGTTGATGGTCCTGCGCGAGGCGGAAGGAGGCGAAGACGTCCTGATCGCCCGGTCGGATGGCACCGACGCCCGGCGAGTGGCCGGCCCATACCGCGGCATCGAATGGTTCGAGTGGTCACCGGACCAGCGCGTGGTCGCGGTCAGCCACGTGCGTGATGGGTTCCCGACGATCGACCTCGTCCAGACGGATGGCAGTGGGACACGTCGACTGGTCGACTTTCCCGCGATGTCGCCCACGTGGCGGCCACCGGACGGCGATCAGCTCGTGTTCCGGGGCCAGCAGGACGGCCGCTGGGGGCTCTACCTGTACGACCTTGACGGCGATGCGCCAGTGCATCTTGGGCTGAAGCAGCAGGCCCTCGAGGGGAGCGGCTACGACCTCATGAACCCGGCGTGGTCACCCACTGGCGACCGACTCGCATTCCACACCCTGATCGACCTGCCGCGCTCCCAGCTGCAGACGCCTGGGTTCCGGATCCGGATCGCCACGATCGATGCGTCCGGGTCCGTCGTCGAAGAGCTTCCCCTCGAATTCGATCCCCGAGCAGACGACGAGCTCAATGCGGGCTTCACGCCTGACGGCACGAAGATCGTCTTCCAGCAGCGGTACGGCTGGACGCCAGCGGATCCCGCCAGCGGAACGCCGACCGTCGATACCCTGTGGATCGCGCCAGCCGACGGCAGTGGGGCTGCAAGGAAGCTCGGCGTGACGAGCCGGAATGGGGACGGCGTGTGGTACGCCGTCGCCCCAGATGGCCGGTCGTTGATCACGCATCTGCCCGTCGAGGAGCAAGCCTGGCTCATCGACCCGGACGCCGGGACGGCGGTCATGACCGACCTTGGGTCGATGGGCTGGGTGAGCTGGCAGCGGCGCAGCCCCTGACGGCGACCGGTCGCGGGCAGAGAAGAACCCCGGGTTGGTCGGGACCCGGGGTTCAAGGTAGAGGCGTTGGTTGCGGGGAGAGGATTCGAACCTCTGACCTTCGGGTTATGAGCCCGACGAGCTGCCGCTGCTCCACCCCGCGACTGCGAAGTATGGGGCCGGGGCCCGATTCGGTCAATCGAGGAGGGCCGCTGTCGCGGACCGGCCGGCGTGCGTCAGACGGTGGGGAGCCCGGTCGGGCCGGTCGTCCCGGTCGCGGGGCCCGTCGGCGGCGCCGGTGCGGGAGGCGGGGCGTGCGCCCGCGTCGACAGTCGCGAGCCCCCGATGGCCAGCCCGATGCCGAGGCTCACGATCATCACCGCGCTGAACAGGTAGAACGGCAGCAGGATGTTCGTCGCCGCGAGCACACCCGCGAAGAGTGACGCGACGATGAACCCCAACGTGCCGGCCGCACCGAACAGCCCCTGCGCCGTCGACGACCGGCCCGGTGGCGAGTTGGCGGCCACGACCGAGTAGAGGGCCGGCGTCAGGAACGCGAAGCCGGTCGCCTCGATGAGGATGAGCGGCACGGCCAATCCCGGATCGACGAGCAGCGTGTACAGGATCCCGGTGATGGCCGGCAGGACGCACCCGAGCACGATGAAGGCCCGGGCGCCGCGCCGATCGACGATCCGGCCGGCCATCGGCGAGAAGAGCAGGACCGGCAGCCCGAACATCGCGAACGTGATGCCGATGAGGGTCAGGTCCGCCCCCAGATCCTCGAGGAACAGGCTCCAGATCACCTCGTACGTGCCGCTCGCGAAGTACCCCCCGACGTTGATCACGATGGCGGCGATCAGGCCTCGGTTGAGCAGTCGGCGCGGCGGCCGTAGCCCGTCGTCCGGCGCGGCGCTCGCCGAGGCGTCGGTCGTCGCCGACTCGGCGGCACGGTCATCGGCGGCCCGGCGTTCCAGGAACGGGCTCTCGGACGGGAATTCGGTCACGTCGCGGGAGCGAGCCGCCCGCGCGACACGATCGCGGCGCTCGACCGGATCCTCGCGAACGCGGGTCGCGAGGGCGATCGCGGCGACGACGGCACTGATCGCGCTGAAGATGAAGACGAACCCGATGCCGCCGAACCAGGCCGCTCCGAGCGCGCCGATCGTCGGACCGAGCAGCAGCCCGCCCATCTGCGCCGCGCCGTACAGGCCGAACGCCTCACCCCGCCGCTCGGGTGGCGTCGCGTCGGTGAGGTAGCCGCGGGCAGCCGGGTCGTAGATCGCCGCGCCCAGCCCCGCCCCGGCGCGCAGGATGATGAACGCCACGGGTCCGGTCAGGACGAGTGGCAACATCTCGAAGAGCCCCGTCGCCAGCAGCCCGACGACCATCAGGGGCACGCGGGCTGTCCGGTCGGCGAGCCAGCCGAAGATCGGCTCGCTCACGAGCCGGGCCGCGGGCCATGCGGCGATGACCAGCCCGAGGGTGGCGAGATCGATGCCCTGCTCGACGAAGTAGAGCGGCAGGACCGGCAGCAACCCACCGAATCCCAGCCACACGACGAACTCCGCGACGAGCAGCGGAAGGATCCCGCCCCACCGATCGAGCCACGCCGCGACCCGGCTTCGGAGGCGCGATGGGATGGCGCTGACGGTCATCACGATGGGATCCGACTTCGGGACGGGAGGCCAGCGTACCGGCGCCCGGATGACGGACGCCGGTCGGATGCGCGGCGCAGGACGACCCCGGCCCGGTGGTATCCTGCCGTCTCCGCCCCCTCATCCGAGCTCGATGTCCGAGCCCGCAGCAGGTGCCTGCCCTATGGATGCCATCACGGCCGAAGGCCTGGTCAAGGTCTATCGGACGCGCAAGACGGAGGTCCGCGCCCTCGACGGCGTCGACCTCACGGTCCGGGATGGAACGGTCCTCGGGCTGCTCGGCCCGAATGGTGCCGGCAAGACGACCACCGTCCGCATCCTCGCGACGCTCCTCAAGCCGGATTCCGGACACGCGACCGTGGCCGGCTTCGACGTCGTGCGCCAGGCGCAGCAGCTCCGTTCGGTCATCGGCCTGTCCGGCCAGTACGCCGCGGTCGACGAGAATCTCACGGGACGCGAGAACCTGTGGATGTTCGGCCGGCTCTACCAGCTCTCGAGCGCGGAGTCGGGCCGGCGTGCCGACGAGCTGCTCGAGCAGTTCGAGCTGACCGACGCGGCCGGTCGGACGGTCAAGACCTATTCGGGCGGCATGCGTCGCCGGCTGGACCTCGCGAGCGCCCTGATCGGGCGGCCGCGGCTGCTCTTCCTCGATGAGCCGACGACCGGCCTCGACCCGCGCAGCCGTCTGGGCATGTGGGAGGTCATCCGCACGCTGGTCCGAGAAGGGACGACCTTGCTCCTCACCACGCAATATCTCGAGGAGGCCGACGAGCTGGCCGACACGATCGCGGTCGTCGACCACGGCCGGATCATCGCCCGCGGCACGGCCGACGAGCTCAAGGCCCAGGTCGGTGGCGAGCGGATCGAGGTCGTGGTCCACGACCGAGCCGGGATCCCCCAGGCGATCGAGATCCTCCAGCGCAGCCTCGGCGAGCGAGCCACGGTCGACGAGCACACGCGACGGCTCACCGTGGCCGCCCACGGCGGCGCGCAGCGCCTCGTCGAGGTCGTCCGCGGGCTCGACGAAGCCGGGATCCAGATCGACGACATCGGCCTGCGCCGTCCCACCCTGGACGATGTCTTCCTGTCGCTGACCGGGCACGCATCGGAGATCGAAGCGCAGGGGGACGCCGCATGACCCGCACCGTGGGAGCGACCGTCGAGCACCACCCGCCCGCGCCGTCGGGCGGCATCCAGCGAGCGCTCAAGGACGGCCTCGTCATCTCGTGGCGCAACCTCAAGCGAATCCCCCGCATCCCGGAGCTCGCGATCTTCGCGATCTTCCAGTCGATCATGTTCGTGCTGCTGTTCGCGTTCGTCTTCGGCGGCGCGATCCGACTGCCCGGCTACGCGGCGGATCCGGCCATCTACCGCGAGTTCCTCATGCCCGGCATCTTTGCCCAGACGATCGTGTTTGCCGCGGCAACGACCGCGATCGGGATGACGGACGACGTGAGCAAAGGGATCATCGACCGCTTCCGGTCGCTGCCGATGGCACGCTCGGCCGTGCTCACCGGACGGTCGTTCAGCGACGTCGTCTACAACGGCGGCATCCTCATCGTCCTGATGCTGTCGGGCCTGGTCGTGGGCTGGACGGTCCGCACGGGCGTCGTCGAGCTGTTCGCGGGCATCGGGCTTCTGCTCCTCTTCGCCTTCGCCATGTCGTGGCTCGGGATCTGGCTCGGGCTGTCCGTCCCGACCGTCGAGGTCGCCAACCAGGTCGTGTTCACGACCCTCTTCCCGATCACGTTCATCTCGAGCGCCTTCGTGCCGGTCCAGACGCTGCCGGACTTCCTGCAGCCCATCGCCGAGTGGAACCCGACGAGCACCCTGACCAACTCGCTGCGGATGCTGTGGGGCAACCCCAACCCGTTCATCACCGACAGCTTCCCGTCGCAGTACCCGATCCTCGTCACCCTGGGCTGGGTCGTGGTCTTCACGCTCGTGTTCGGGACGCTGGGCGTCCGCAAATACCGGAACATGAGCCGCTGACCCGTCCTCCGCGCGGCGTCCGTATCATCACGGGGTGCCTACTCCGGCCCTCATCGCCCTGGTGCTCATCGTCGGACTGATCGTGCTCGTGCCCGCGCGTCGGCTGCAGACGGCGGGTCTCCGCCCAGCGGCGATCGGAGCGTACGCGCTCGTCCTGTGGGTGCTTGGTATGGCCCTCGCATTGCGTCCGGTCGCAAGCCGGATCCTCGTGCCGGTCCTGATCCTGCTCTACGTCGCCCCGTTCATCCCGGCGCCGGGCGTGATCCGGCGGGTGCTTGGTGGGAGCGGACGCCCGGCACCGGGCCGAGACAGGGGTCCGAGGCGCACGCCGACCCGACCGCCGATGAAGAACGTCACGCCGCCCGATGTCGGTGTGCCGCCCGATCCGGGGGCGCCGCCGTGAGCGGCCCGGTGGTCCTGCACGGGGGCGGCGAGTTCCTTCCGGGCGACGAGCCCGCCATCACGGCGATGCTGGAGCTGGCCGAACAGGCCCTCGGTCGTACCGGTCGCCGTGGCGGTCCGCATCCGCCGATCCGCGTGGCCGTGGTCCCCACCGCGGCGGCGCGTGGCCGCCCGGACCTCGCGGCCGTGAACGGCGTCGCGGCGTTCGAACGCGTCGCCGCGGACCGCGACCTGGACATCGCGCTGACCACCGTCCGGATCGTCGACGAACCATCCGCCGCGGATCCAGCCCTGGCCACCATCCTCGCCGACAGTGACCTCGTCGCCTTCCCCGGTGGCGACCCCGACCTGATCCCGACCCTGTTCCTCGACTCGCCGGCGTGGGCGGCCGTGGAGTCGGCACATCGCGGTGGGGCCGTGCTGGCGGGCGCCTCCGCGGGCGCGATGGCCCTCGGGTCGTGGACGTGGACGCCGGCCGGCGGGCAGGCGGGGCTGGGGGTCATCCGCGACCTCACCGTCATGCCCCATGCCGACGAGGCGACCTGGCAGCGGTCGGTCGCCCGCTTCGGTCCGCAGGCGCCCCACGGGATCTCGGCCCTGGGCCTCGGCGAGCGCACGGCGGTCGTGATCGTCGAGGGCGAGCCCTGGCGCGTCGTCGGGCCGGGCGAGGCGCGGTGGCTGCCGTTCGGGGCGCAGGAACCCGTCGTCGCCTTCGACGGCGACACGATCGTCCCCTAGGTGCGTCACGACCTCGGCTGGACGCTCGATCCCGACATCACATTCCTGAATCATGGCTCGTTCGGCGCGACGCCGCGCGAGGTGCTCGAGGTGCAACGGCGCTGGCGCGACCGCCTGGAGCGCTCGCCCGTGCGCTTCCTGGATGGCGAGCTCGAAGGAGCGCTCGACCACGTCCGCGGCGTCCTCGGGGCGTTCCTGAGCGCCGACCCCGACGGGCTGGTGTTCGTCCCGAACGCGACGACCGCGATGAACGCGGTCCTCGGGTCGCTACGGTTCACGCCGGGCGATGAGCTGCTGACCGACGACCATGAGTACAACGCCACGATCACGACCCTCGAGGCGGCCGCCGCACGCGACGGCGCGACGCTCGTCATCGCGCCGCTCCCCTTCCCGACCACCGGACCGGACGAGCTCGCGGCGGCGTTCCTCGACCGGGTCACGGCCCGGACGCGCTTCGCCGTCATCAGCCACGTCACGAGCCCGACCGGGCTGATCCTCCCGGTCGAGCGCCTCGTTCGGGAGCTGGCCGAGCGCGGCATCGACACGCTCGTCGACGGCGCCCATGCGCCGGGGATGGTCTCGCTCGCCATCGACGCCCTTGGTGCCGCCTACTACACCGGCAACGGCCACAAGTGGCTGTGCGCGCCGAAGGGGACGGCGTTCCTGTGGGTTCGGGCGGATCGACGCGACGCCATCCGTCCGACCACGGTCTCGCATGGGGCCAACGACCCGCGGCGCGACCGGCCGCGGTTCCAGCTCGAGTTCGACTGGATGGGCACGGCCGATCCGACCGCGGCGCTGAGCCTCCCAGCGGCGATCGACTGGATGGCCCGCCAGGAACCCGCTGGCTGGCCGGAGGTCATGGCCGCGAACCATGCGCTCGTGCTGGAGGGTCGGGACCGGATCCTCGGCGCTCTCGGGCTCGTCGCACCGGCCCCGGACGCCACCCTCGGCTCCATGGCGGCCGTTGCCGTGCCCTGGCGCCAGGCGATGTCCGACGCGGCGACCCGCACGCTGCACGATGCATTGTTCGACGAGGACCGCATCGAGGTCCCCATCGTCGGCTGGCCGGTCCGTGGCGCCCGGCCGACACCGACGGATCCGCCATCACAGGTCCTCGTGCGCGTCTCGGCCCAGCGCTATAACGACCCGTCGGACTACGACCGGCTCGCCTCGGCGCTCGCGCGGCGGCTCATCGAGGCGTAGATCGCGCCAAGGAACCGGCTCGGGACCCGGCCGATGGTCTCGGGCGGCTCGAGGCCGGCATCGACGGCCATCCGGGCCCAGGTGGCGAGCGAGAATGGGTTCGGCACCCACGGGTTGCCACGATCCGCGTCGTACTCGACGACGATGAATGGGGCCCCGGCCTGCAGGTGGCCCGCGAGGCGACGGACGGCCTCGACCTGCCGATCGCGGGCGACGAAGTGGAGACTGTTCGCCGCCACCAGTCCATCGAGCGGCGGTACCTCCAGCGGGCCGGCCAGGTCGGCCTCGAGTGCCGTGTGGGTCACCAGTGGGAAGCGAGCGGCGACGACGCGGGCGTTCTCCGCCAGCGCGCCGCGGTCGCGGTCCACGGCGATGACCGTCGCGCCCGCGCCGAGCAGGTCGGCCAGCGCGAGCGTGAAGGCGCCGCGGCCGGCTCCGATGTCCGCCCAGACCGCGCCGGCACCGCGGCGACCGCCCTCGACCCCGGTCCGGAGCAGCGCGACGTGGTCGGCGTGATCCATCGTCCTGCCCTCGTCGACTCAGCCGGTGTTCAGCAGGCCGGCCGCCACGCCGTTGACCGAGAGCTGCACGAGCCGCAGCACGCGAGCCCGCTCTGGGTCGTCGGGTTCGAGCGCGCGCAGCCGCGCGAGGAGCCGTACCTGCAGCTCGGACAACGAATCGACGTATGGGTTGCGCAGCGCGATCGAGCGTTGCAGCACCGGGGCGCCGTCCAGCAGGCGATCCCGCCCGGCAACCCGCAGGAGCAGGCCGACCGTGCGGTGGTACTCGGCCTCGATCGTCGCCCAGGCGGGGGCTGCCCCGGGGTCCGTGGCCAGGCTCGCGTAGCGGCGCGCGACCCCCATGTCGGCTTTGGCCAGGATCATCTCCGCGTTGTCGAGGACGGACGCGAGGAACGGCCACGAGCGAGCGAGCCGGGCCACCTCGGCCAGACCCGCATCGCCGTGGGCGGCGTGGTAGGCCTCGAGGGCGGCACCGAGTCCATACCAGCCCGGGAGGTTGATGCGTGCCTGACTCCAGGCGAACGTCCAGGGGATCGCCCGCAGGGCATCGATCGGCGGCGCCTCGCCGGCCGCCGCACCCGCCCGGCGACGTGCCGCGGGCCGCGATCCGAGTCGCAGGTCGGACAGCTCGGCGACCGGCGTGATGTCGCGGAAGAACGCGGCGAAACCGGGGTCATCGTGGACGAGCGCTCGATAGGCCGCCCGGGCGGTGGCGGCCAGCTCGTCGAGGATCGGGGCGCCGACCCGCAGGGCATCGGCCGCCGCCGCGTCGTGCTCGGGGGTCGAGGCGATGAGGACGGCGCCGGTCAGCTGCTCCAGGTGCCGTCGGGCGATCGCCGGGTCCGCGTAGTTCGCGGCGATGACCTCGCCCTGCTCGGTCAGCTTGAGGCGGCCGTCGACCGATCCCGGCGCGCCGCCCAGGATCGCCCGATTGGCCGGCCCGCCACCGCGCCCGATGGCCCCGCCGCGCCCGTGGAACAGCGTCAGCTCGATGCCGTGTGCGCGGGCCACCTCGACGAGCGCCACCTGCGCGCCGTGCAGCATCCAGGCGGCCGCCAGGAACCCCGACTCCTTGTTCGAGTCCGAGTACCCGAGCATGACCTCCTGCCGATCGCCGCGGCCGCGGAGGTGCCCCCGATACGCGTCGTCACGCAGGAGCGCGTCGAGGATCGTGCCGGCGGCGCCAAGGGCGTCCGACGACTCGAACAGCGGGACGACATCGAGTGCCGGGGACGTGACGGGGTCGCCGTCGTGGGTCGTGCCGGCGCTGGCGGCCCGGGTCAGGCGCAGGACATCCGTCACGTCACTCGCCGCGGCCGTGAATGAGACGACCACCCGATGGCAGGCCATCTCTCCGAATCGCGCCTGGATCGTGCCGACCGCCCGGAACGTGGCCAGGACCTCGCCGAGCGTCACGCCCGGCGCGACCTCGGTCGCCGGGTCGTCGAGGCGGTCGAGCGCCTCGAGGGCCGCCCGATGGACGGCGCTGTGCTGGCGGATCTCGAGCGACGCGAGGTGGAACCCGAAGGTCGCAAGCTGCCAGCGCAGCTCGGCCACCTCGCCCCAGGCGACGCGGCCGAGGCCGTCCGCGACGAGCGCCTCGGCGAGCTCGTCGAGCTCCGCAGCGAGCTCGGCCGCAGCCTCGTAGTGGCCCGCGCGCGGTCCCGTGTCGTCGGTCAGCGCGACGCGTGTGCGCCGAAGCCGTTCGGCGATGAAGCCGAACCGCTGCCGGTACGGCTCATCGGGGAAGCGCCGCCGGAGCTGTCGGTCGGTCTCGGGCAGGTCCTCGGCATCACGGGCGAGCCGGGTCGCGAGGGCACGCGGCACCTGCGCACCCGTGGTGGCGGCGGAGACCGTCTGCATGAGGCGCCCCGCGACCGCCTCGTAGCCACGAAGGACATGGTCCGCCTGGATCCGGACGGTCCGCTCGGTCGTCTCGGCCGTGACCATCGGGTTGCCGTCGCGATCCCCACCGACCCAGGTGCCAAGGCGCAGGAATGCCGGCACGCGCGGTGGCCGCGCGCCGGTCCGCGGATCAGTGGTCCCGACGGCGCCGCGGGCCACGACCGGATCGAGGGCCGCGTCGGTCGCGCGATAGAGGCGCGGCACGACGGTGAAGAGCGTGGCGTCGAAGATGGCCATCGCGGTCCGTACCTCATCGAGCGGCTCGGGTGCGACGGTGCGCAGGTCCGAGGTGCGCCAGAGCAAGGTGATCTCCTCGCGGAGGCGCCGCCGGATCTCGCGGTCCTCGGACGGCGTGAGGCGGGGGTCATCGAGGCGCTCGAGGAGCACCGCGCAGCGGCGCAGGGCGATGAGCGCCGTCCGTCGTCTCGCCTCCGTCGGGTGGGCGGTGAGGACCGGCGTGATGCGCACACGAGCAAGGACGGCGTCGAGGTCGCCGTCCGTTCGACCGGCGCGCCGCAGACGGCCGATCGCTTCGGCGACCGAGTCGTCGAGGACGCCGTCGCGGGCAGCGCGCTCACGTCGTCGCAGGGCCCGGATACGACCGCGCGCCTCGGCCAGGTTGACCAGCTGGAAGTACAGGGAGAAGGCGCTGATGACGGCCTCCGCAGCGCCGAGATCGAGACCGTCCAGCTCGCGCTCCAGACGCTCCCGCTCGGCGGGATCGTCCCCACGACGCAGGGCGATGGCCGAACGCCGGAGCCGCTCGACGAGCTCGTAGGTCGGCGCGCCGGCCTGCTCGGTGATGACCTGTCCCAGCAAGGCGCCGAGCAGACGGACCTCGACCGCGAGCGGGTCACGGGCGCCGGATGTGCCGATGCCGCTCGGCTCGGCGCGCTCGGGCCGGGTCATCGTCCGCGCTCGCGGGGGCGGTTCCGCAACCAAGCGGGGACGGCGTCGCAACCTTCGGCGGCCGTACCCGTCCCTACCCTTGTACTGTGATGCACGTGGCTGCCCAGGGCCGGGACCTGACCCAGGATCGTTCGCCCGCCCCGACGGGTCGCTCGACCACGAGCCATGGCGACGGGCGGCGCCCGCCGGTCCCCGGCCGCGAGGACCCGCCCGGGCCGGCCGACCAGCTGGCGCAGCTGCGCTTCCTGCACGAGGTCGCCCGCCTCGCCACGACGGCGCGGACCTGGGACGAGCTGCTCGAGACCGTCGTCGACGGGACTCGGGACGCGCTCCACGCCGATGTCTCCTCCCTCTATCTCCTCGACCGCGACGGAGCGTACCTGACCCTCGCCGCCACGAACGGCCTGGACCGCTTCCAGATCGGACGGGCACGGGTGCCGTTCGGAGAGGGCGTGACCGGGTTCGTCGCCGCGCATCGG
>DASPHN010000190.1:0-8568 GCA_035629655.1 Saccharimonadales bacterium (SeqCode)
CGCGCGGGACTGTTCTGGTTGCCGATCCGCTTGTTCCTTGGCTTCGCCTGGCTCGACGCCGGCTGGCACAAGTTCACCGATCCGGACAATGCCTGGCTGGGTGGTGGCAGCGCGCTCCGGACGTACTGGGAGCGGGCCGTCGCGATCCCCGAGGGTGGACGCCCGCCGATCACCTACGAGTGGTACCGCGATTTTGTGCAGTTGCTGCTCGACAACAACGCGGAGAGCTGGTTCGCCTATCTCCTCGTCTTCGGGGAGATCGCGGTCGGCATCGGGCTTCTGATCGGGATGCTCACCGGATTCGCGGCGTTCTTCGGCGCGCTGATGAACATGTCGTTCCTGCTCGCGGGATCGGCCTCGACGAATCCAGTCCTCTTCACGCTGGCGATCGGCTTGATGCTTGCCTGGAAAGTCGCGGGCTACTACGGCGTCGACCGGTACCTGCTGCCCATGCTCGGGACCCCGTGGCACGCGACAGCCGTTCGAGGTGACCCCCTGCCGCGGACCAGCGCCTGAGGCTGGGGCCGACCTCGGCCAGCGATCCGTGCCGGCGGCTCAGGAGCCGCCGAGCCTCCGGGCCGCTTCGTCCGACGCCTGGCGGTGCTCGTCGGTGAGGTGCTGTCGACGATCCTGGGCGGAGTTGTGGACGTAGCCTTCGAGCTGGGCGCGCAGCGTCTCCAGGCCCGTCAGCTGGGCGTCCGCGATCGGCTGGAACGAGGCGACGTCACCGGCCGCCGCCAACAAGGTGGTGAGGTCGTCCAGACAGAACGGGGCGGACCGCGTCGCCGTGGCCCAGGCCGGGTCCCCGGCACGATCCACGAGCCGCGCGGCCGCGGTCGCGACCGCGATCTCCGCCTGCCCGCAGACCTGGCACGACGGTCGGCGGGCGGCCTCCCCGAGTCGCGATCGCCGCGTCCGCCCCTTGGCCGTCATCGCCCCGCGCAGCACGGCCAGCCGGCGCTCGAGCATCGCGCCGTAGAGGATGGCCGAGCCGAGGACGCCGGCCGACCGGCGATCGGCGACGATCAGTTCGGCCGCGTGCCGTCGGCAAAAGGCGTGCTGGCGCTCGAGGCCCTCGCGGAAGCCGAGATCGAGGACGCGCTCCGCGATGATCGCGTCGAGCGTCCCCCGTTCGGATCGGGCTCGCACGCCGCACATCGGGCAGCCGCCGGCCGCCATCGCTTCGGCCAGCCGGACATCGACGAGGTCGCGCGCGGGCAGTCGCTCCGCGGTCATGGGACGTCGACCTCGACCTGGAAGCCTGCGCGTTCGAGGAGCCGCCGCCCGATGTCGATGCGCAGCCGCCCGTCCAGCGGATCGAAGACATCGCGCTCGGCGAGGGTCAGCGTGGCGACCGGTCGCGGATCTGCGCCGCCGTTGGCGAGCCCGCCGGGTGTGGCGTCACCGGCCGCGGCCAGGAGGGCCGTCGCGATGCCGCGACGTCGCCAGTCAGGGGCGACGCCAAGGGCCAGCAACTCGCGTCGCTCCCCGTCCTCGGTGTCGATGGTCGCCACGAGCCCCACGACCGTGGCCCCGGCCACGGCCGCGGTCAGCTGCGCGCCGTCGTCGAGGGTACGAGCAAGCCAACCGTGTGCCTCGCCCGCGTCCGCCGCGGACACCACGCGAGGAGCGAGAGCCAGCCGCGCCCAGTCATCACGGGTCAGCGAGGCGCGGATCGTCGGCTCACGTCCCGGATCGGGGGGCGGCGCCGACGGCATCCCCGAGGCCGTGCCGGCTGCCTCCCCATCCGACACCCACCAGCCGCGATCCCGCGCCTCGCGCACGATCCTGGGCACGAGCCAGCCGCGGACCGCCTCGGCCGTCGCCGTCGCCCGGCCATCGATCGTGGCCTGACCCGGGTCCGGCGGCTCCCCGGCGCGAGGCAGGTCATCGAAGGTCGTCGGCAGCGGCGCCTGCCCGTACCGCGCGGCCTCGTCGGCCCAGCGCTCGCGCCAGGAGACCGGGGTCTCGGCCGGGACCTCACGGTGCGCGCCGGCCAGCCAGGTCAGGGCCCAGGCCCGGGGCACGACCCGGTACGCGTCGTAGCCGCCGCCGTTCGTGGCGAGCCAGCGGCCACCCGCGTATCGATGGGCCATCGCGTCGACCAGGCGGGCGGCCGCGCCCATCGCCGTGGTCGTGACGCGCAGGTTCGCGAGCGGGTCCCAGGCGTGGGCGTCCGCGCCGTGCTGGGACACGATGAGATCCGGACCGAACGACGCGGCCAGCTCCGGCACGATCGAGCTGACGGCCGCGAGCCACGCTCCCTCGCCCGTCCCTGCGGGGAGCGGGACGTTGACGGCCGTGCCCGCCGCCACGCCGGCGCCGACCTCGTCGGGGAACCCGCTGCCCGGAAAGAGGGTCCGGCCCGACTCGTGGAAGGAGCAGGTCATGACGCCCGGATCCGCCCAGTGCAGCGCCTGCACACCATCCCCGTGATGGACGTCGAAGTCGAGGTAGAGGACGCGAAGGCCGTCCCGCCGCGCCCGGGCGATGGCCAGCGCCGGGTCGTCGTAGATGCAGAAGCCGGAGGCCCGAGCAGCCATCGCATGATGCAGGCCCCCGCCGGGGTGCTGCGCGTGCTCGACATCGCCACGCAGGATCGCCTCGACGGCCCGGATCGAGCCGCCGGCCACGGCCGCCGACGTCTCGTGCATCCCGGCGAACGGTGGACAGTCGCCGCCGTCACCGATACCCGCCTCCGGGAAGCCGTACGGATCCACCGAAAAGCGCTTGACCGCCTCGATGTAGGCCGGGTCGTGGCACCACTGGAGCTCCTCGTCGCTCGCCGGCTCGGGAGCGAGGCCCGGCGTGGCGCCGACCGCCCGCAGGAGGTCGATGCCCGGCCCGAATCGCCGAGGCGTGAGGGGATGGCCGGGCCCGAAGTCGTAGTCGAGCGAGCGCGGACCGAACACGAGCAGCATCCCGGCACGATACCCGGCCGGACGCCCGGCTCGGCGGCGGCCGCATGACGCGGTACCATCCCTCACATGCCCGACCTGCTGCTCATCCTCATCGTGATCCTCATCCTCGTCGTCGTGTGGCGCGGACCGAAGACGCTGCCGAAGATCGGTGAGGCGCTCGGACGCGGCGTCCGCGAGGCGAAGACCGAGGCAGGCAAGGCGCAGGCCGAGATCCAGAAGCGCGGCTGGGACGAGCCCGCCGCGGCGACCGACGTGAGCGCCACGAGCGCTCAGCCGGCCGCCGCGACGCCGTCCGTGGCTGCAGCGGCCCCGGCGGCGCCCGGAGCGCCCGCAGCGGCACCCACGGCACCGGCTGCATCCGATCCCGCGGCGACCGACCGCCCGGCCTGATCGCCGCCTACCCGGCCCCCCGTCCCATGGCGTCGCGTCGCTTCGAGGGCGCCATCACCGGCCCGACCGACGGGGTCGAGCGCGACTCGTCCAGGCTTCCGCGTCCCGAACGGCCGCGGCGACCGATGGCCATCGAGCTCGCGTCGGCCCTCCTCATCGTCGGTGGCATCTTCTCGACCATCAGCGCGGTCGCCTTCATCGCGTCCGGGGGGGCGGCGGTACTGGGTCCGGTCTACGCCCTCGTGCTGGCGCTCGATGTCCTGACCGTCGTCGTCGGGCTCCTCATCCGGCGCGGCCGAGCCTGGATCCTCGCCATCAACGTGGTCGCCATCGCGTTCTTCCTCGAGCTCACGGCACTGCCCTCGGCCTTCGCCCTCCTGTTCATCGGCCTCGATGCGATCGTGCTGTACGCCCTGTTCCGGCATCGTGCCTGGTTCGACGGCCGCCGACCGGCCCCGCTCGATGGCGATGACGACGAGGATCCCGGCGGAGCGGAGGCCGACGACCGATGACCCCGGCAGAGCTCGAGGCGCTGACCCATCGCCCCGGCCCGGGTCGCCACGACGCCACCACGACCGTCGACGGCCACGACGTCGCGACCCTGGCGGACCTGCCGCCCATGCGGGATCGATTGCTCTTCGTGGGCGTCCAGCCGTCGCCCGAGAGCGTGGAGGCCGGGCACTACCAGCAGGGTCGCCTCGGGCGGACCTTCTGGCGGCGGCTGATGCTGGCTGGGATCCTGCCGCCCGCAACGCCCATCGTCGACGCGGACGACGCGCTTGTCGCGGCCGGCCACGGCATCACCGACGTCCTCAAGCGGCCGAGCGTCGGCGACGATGCACAGGCGCCGAGGGATGCGGAGCTCACCGCGGGCGTGGGGCCCCTCTGGCAGAAGATCGCCATCTGGCGGCCCGCCGCGATCGTCTTCGTGGACAAGCGGGCCGCCTCGATCGCTGCCGGCCGTGACCTGCGCGAATCCTGGGGCCAGCTCGATGGCGTGGCCCTGGCCGGGCGGCCGTGCTTCCTCATGCCGGCGCCGTACGCGCCGACCGAGGAGGTCGACGAGGGGCTGAACTTCCTGCGGAACCTGGCAGCCGCGCTGCCCCGCGACCGGGCCTAGACGACCGGGCCGGCGGCCACGTCGACGGGCGACGGGCTCGGCTCGACGGCGTCGCGACGA
Source organism: Saccharimonadales bacterium (SeqCode) (assembly GCA_035629655.1). GTDB lineage: Bacteria > Chloroflexota > Limnocylindria > Limnocylindrales > CSP1-4 > SPCO01. Next base: position 4,492 of record DASPHN010000190.1, read on the forward strand.
TCTGCGTCGTCGCCGCCCGGCTCGTCGTCCGCATGATCGAGGTCGGTCCAGGCGGTCTCCGCGGTCGACGGCAGGCCGAGCACGAAGGCCACGAGGAGGACGATCGATCCGAGCTGGAAGAGCAACCCGAGGGCCTCGCCCAGCCACGCCGTGTCGCCGCGCGGACTGACGACCGGGATGATCAGCTCGGCCACGACGATGACCACCTGCGCGAGCAGGAACGCGGCGCCGGAGAGCGCGGCCAGCAGCCAGCCGAGCCGGGGCTCCTCCCCGCCGAGCCACCCAGCCAGGGAGACGACGATCAGGGCCGACCAGGCGAGAAGGCTGATCACCGATGTCCCGATCGCCACGCCCACCAGGAGCACGTTCAGCGGGCTGACCTCGAAGTCGGATCGGATGATGCTGGCCGTGCCGAGCACGCCATAGGTGACGACCACGAGCACGAGGCCGATCGTGAGGCCCCGCATGGATCCCTCGTCCATGGTCCGGCGTGCCTCACCGAGGCCACGCGCCAGGTACAGGATGGCGAAGATCCCGACGGCGGCTGCCAACAGGCTGTAGGCATACGCGAGTGGCACGAAGAACGGCGTCGCGGCGTCCGCCGGCGTGAGCGATTCGAAGACGGTCGAGAGCGGTCCGGACGCCAGCAACAGCGCCTCCTGGACCGCGAAGAGCGTGACGGCGAAGGCGATCAGGGGCAGGCGTCGCAGGCCGTCGGGGTGGCGTACGAAGAACGCGGCTCCGATGAGGACCGAGGCCAGATCGGCGGCCGCGATGCGCAGTGTCGGGACGAGGAAGCCTGCGTTGGCGCCCTGGTCGACCCAGCCACGCCACGCCGCATACGCCTGGACAAGGGCCAGGACGACGAACGGCCAGACCATCCAGGGCACGCGCGTCACCGTATCGGGCAGGTGTGGCGGGCGGGCCTCCGCCCATTGACGTTCCGCGGGCTCGGTGACGGGCGGGTCCAGCGGGGCTGCGGTGGGCTCGGTCATGCCGTCAGCGTCATGCCGGCCGCCCACGGCGTCAAGGGGGGTCGACCTCAGGCCGGATGGCCTCGCCACCATCGGGCGCCGGGGGCCGCCGACCGCAGTCGGGCGATCGAGCGAGTGGCGGCGGCCTCGTCCGCCGGTCCCGGGATGGACCTGGCGCCCCGCGGGCCGTCGAGGTCGCCACTGAGCACGGATGCTCCATCGCCCACGACGAACGCGAGGTGGTCGGTCCGCGGTCCCGGCGTCGCGATGACGCGGAGTGGGACGTCGCCGTGGCGCAGGACGTCGCCATCGACCATCTCGAGGGCTGCGTATGGCAGATCGCGCGCGCCGCCCACACCGACGTGCACGGCCACCCCGAGCTGCTCGGCGATGGCCTCGGCGCCGGCCGCGTGGTCGGGATCGGCGTGGGTCAGCGCGACCGCCACGATGGTGCCGCCGCGATCGGCCGCGATCGCGAGCGCGCGATCCAGCCCGGGGCCGGTCGGGTCACCGGGATCGACGAGCACGAGCGCCTCCCGGCCCACGAGGTAGCTGTGGATCGGCTGGCCGGCCACGCCGCCCCCGGCGGGCATCTGGATGCGCACGACGTCGGGAGCGACGGCCAGCACCTCGACCTCGGTCAGGGCACCCGGGGTCAGCCGCTCGCGGATCTCGTCGATCGACGTGGCGTGCTCCAGTTGCTGGAGCGTGGTCGACGTCGGCAGCCACAGACCCAGCATCCCGGCGGCCATCGCGTCGAGTGCGGCCCGTGGCCGGTGCCACGCCTGGGCCACCACCTCGTCCCCGACGAGGCTGGCTGCGGCACCGTCGGGCAGGGCCGCGGCAAAGAAGCGGGTGTCGAACCGGCGGGGCATCGTCGGCGGCGTCACCCAGCGCGAGAGGGGCACGAGCCGGTCGGTCCGCAGACGCAGGTCGAGCCGTTCCGCGAGGTCGGGAAAGGAGCCGGGCTCGATGAGCAACCTGGCCCGGGCCGACTCGAGGTCGGCCGCGGGACCGACGTCAGCAAAGAGGACGCCGGCTTCCTCGAACGACTCGCGGATGGCGGCCACGAAGGCCGCGTGCGCGGCGCCAGGCTCGAGGTCGCCACCGAGGGCCACGGCAGCCTCGGCAGGCGTGATGGCAGATCGGGCGATGAGCCGCCGGTCCGAATCGGCCGGGTCGACTCGACCGCCCGGGAAGACGTGCATGTCCGCGGCGAACGCCATCGTGACCGGCCGATGCGCGAGCAGGACCTCGGGGCCATCGACCCCGGGACGGAGCAAGACGACCGTGGCGGCCGGCCGGGGCTGGACCGGCCCGGGTTCGTCAGGCATCCGCCGCCAGCTGATCCGCGAGCTCCGCGGCCGTCGTCACCGGCCGTTGGCAGGCGAACTTGCGGCAGACGTAGGCGGTGGCGTGGCCGTCGATGGCGACCCGATCGGCCAGCAAGGGCACGACCGACTCCGCGATCCGCCGGGCTGGAGCGACCGCGATGACCTGGTTCGGGCGCCAGGTCGAGCGGACCGTGTCGAGCAGCACCCGCGTCGACGGATCGTCGGCGCGGCCGACGATGGCCACCTCGACGACGTCTGCCGCGGCGAAGTCGGCGGCCTGGAGCCACTGGGCGAACCCGGTCGGGTAGCGGGGCAGATAGCCCGCGACCGTGGCGAGCGCCCGTTCCGCGGCGGTCCGATAGCGCCCCTCCCCCGTCCAGGCCGCGAGGCGCAGCAGCACCATGGTCGCCATCGCGCCACCAGACGGGACGGCGTTGTCCTGCGGGTCCTTGGGTCGGGTGATCAGTCGCTCGTGGTCGTCGGCGGTGTCGAAGAAGCCGCCGGCCGCGTCCGCGAAGTGATCGAGCACGCGATCCATGAGGCCGCGCGCCGTCGCGAACCAGCGCTCATCGAACGTGGCCTCGTAGAGGGCCAGCAGGCCGTCGGCCAGGTCCGCGTAGTCCTCGAGCACGCCCAGGCCCACCGCCCGGCCGTCCTTCCACGACCGACGCAGCACCCCGTCCTCACCGAGCAACCCGCCGACGATGGCGTTCGCAGCCCGGACCGCCGCGGCCGTGTAGCGGGGTTCATCGAACAGCTGGCCCGCCTCGGCCAGCGCGGCGATGGCCAGCCCGTTCCAGGCCGCGAGGGCCTTGTCATCCCGGGCCGGCTGGGTCCGAGACCGGCGACGGGCGAACAGGCTGTCGCGTGCGCCCGCGAGCTGCAGCTCCAGCGCGGCGTCGCCCCGGAACGGCGGCTCGGCGTCCGCAGGCCAGACGCGCGAGAGGATGGTCACGCCTTCCCAGTTGCCCTCCTCGGTCACGCCGTAGGCGTCGGCGAACCGGGCGGCCGTGATCGGACCGAGGACTTCCCGGATCTCCGGGGCACGCCACGTGAACGTCAGCCCCTCGATGCCGTCGGTGTCGGCATCCTGGCTCGCCGCGAAGGCACCGTCGGCTGTTGCGAGCTCTCGCAAGAGATACTCGAGGACCTCGACAGCGACCTGTCGGTATCGTGCTTCGCCCAAGGTGGCCCAGGCACGCGTGTACGTGCGCGCGAGCTGCGCGTTGTCGTAGAGCATCTGCTCGAAGTGCGGCACGAGCCACTGGGCATCGGTCGCGTAGCGGTGGAAGCCGCCGCCGAGCTGGTCGCGGATACCGCCGTCGGCCATCTTGTCGAGCGTGAACCGCACGGCCGTCTCCGGCCGGCGGTCGCCGGCCGCGACCCGGCGCAGAAGGTAGTCGAGCGTCATCGGCTGCGGGAACTTGGGGGCGCTGCCCCACGAGCCGTTGCGGGCATCGACGGTCGTGATGAGGGTCTCGTCGACGGAAGCCAGCAGCGCTGCCCAGTCCACCGCGGTGCCCTCCGGGGCGGCGGCCTCGGTGCGCGCCTGCTCGATCAGCGCCCCGACCAGCCGGCTCCCGGCGGCCAGGACCTCCGACCGCTGGCCGGTCCAGGCCTGCCAGACACCGTCGAGCACCTGCTTGAAGCTCGGCATGCCGTGGCGCGGCTCGTCCGGGAAGTAGGTGCCGCCATAGAACGGCGCACCGTCCGGGGTGAGGAACACCGACATGGGCCAGCCGCCACCGCCGGTCATCGCCTGGACCGCG
>DASPHN010000191.1:0-3329 GCA_035629655.1 Saccharimonadales bacterium (SeqCode)
CCTGGCGCCGGCTCTTCGGCCCGCTCGCGCGCGATGCCGGGTCGCTCGCCGGGGAGCTGCTCGGCCCGGTCCCGCACATCCCGCGTCACCCGTTGGCGCTGGCCCGATTCGGCCTGCCCGCACTGCAGTCGGCCAGTGGGCTCGCGAGCGGTCGCTTCCGCGACGAGGCGGCACGCGCCCTGTTCACGGGGATCGCCGCGCATTCCATGCTGGACCTGCGCCGATCGGTCTCGGCCTCCTTCGGCCTCGTCCTGGGGCTATACGCACACGCCGTGGGCTGGCCGATCATCGGCGGCGGTACGGCGAACCTGACCTCCGCCCTGGCCGCCGAGCTCCTCGAGCTGGGCGGGACGATCGAGGTCGATCGCCCGATCGGCGACCTCGCCGAACTGCCACCAGCCCGGGCGGTGCTCCTCGACGTGACGCCGCGCGCGGCACTGGCCATCGCCGGCGACCGGCTCCCACCGCGGACCCGGCGCGCGTTCGAAGCGTTCCGTTACGGCCCCGGTGTCTTCAAGGTCGACTGGGCGCTCGACGGCCCGATCCCCTGGACCGCGTCCGGCGCCGCACGAGCGGCCACGGTGCACCTCGGCGGCTCCATGGCGGAGATCGTCACCTCGGAGGCCGAGGTGGCCGCCGGGCGCCACCCCGACACGCCGTTCACGCTGCTCTGCCAATACCTGCCGTGGGACGCGTCACGCGCACCGGACGGCCGGGCGACCGCGTGGGCGTACTGCCATGTCCCGGCCGGCTCGACGCTCGACATGACGGCCGCGATCGAGCGCCAGGTCGAGCGCTTCGCGCCCGGCTTCCGCGACCGGGTCCTCGCTCGCTCGACGATGTCTCCGGCGCAGATGGAGGCCCACGACCCGAACTACGTCGGCGGTGACATCAATGCGGGGCTCCAGGACCTCCGTCAGCTCGTCTTCCGCCCGCGTCTCGCGCGCGACCCGTACCGGATCGCCGACGGTCTCTACCTCTGCTCGTCATCGACTCCGCCGGGGGGCGGTGTCCACGGGATGAGCGGCCTGCACGCAGCGCGATCGGTGCTCGCCCACGACTTGCGCTAGGCGTCGTCGACGCCGAGCTCGCGGCGAAGCCACCAGCCCAGGGCCAGCGCCCCCACGGCCGGCACCGCGGTCCACACGGAAAGGAGCAGGGCGAGGAGGGTCACGACCGACGTCACGTCGGCGAAGCTCTCCTCGATGCCACCGCTCCGGAGTCGCTCTGCGACGGTCGCGACCTGCTCCCCGAGCGCATCCAGCGAGGCGGCGTTGGCGAGCAGCCGGTCCCGGTTCGTCGACAGGTCGTCAGCGATCAGCTCGAGGCGGGTGTCGAGGCCTTCGAGGTCGGTCGCCATCTGGCCGAACAGCCCGGCCACGTTGCCGAGGGGCTGCTGCCCGAGGATCGAGATCGCGCCCAGCTGGCCCTCGATCGAGCGCATCGTCCCCTGCAACGTGCTGACGGTCTGGGCCGCCTGTCGGACCGTCGGCGGGGTGCGCTCGAGCGTGACGGCGAACGACAGGGCGGACGAGCCGGCGTCATCGAGCACCGTGGCCGTGCGGTCCAGCGTCTCGATCAGGGACTCGACCTGGACCTCGACGCGGTCATTCAACGCACCGAGCCGTCCCCCGACGTAGAGCAGCGCCATCAACCCGATGACCGCGACCCCGAGGCCCACGGCGCCGTAGATGAGGAGGCCCGTGCTCAGGCGTCGCAGCCCGTGGCGAAGCGACACCGGCCGCGGTCCGGCCGGGCGCGCAGGTTCCCGGGGAGGCTCGGGAGCCACGTGGCGCATGGTCGCGTCCGGATCGCTCATCGGCCGATCGTACCTGCCGCGGTCGCCCCGGGATGCGTCACTCGGCACCGGGCTCGTCGGGCAACCCGGTCAGATCGACCGCCGAGCCGACCTCGGTCACCCGGACCCGGACGGCCGGGGCGGCATCGGCGACAGCCTCAGCGAAGGCAGCGGGCGGCTCCACGAGCAGGGCGGGCCGGACGCGGCCGAGCGCGTGCGGCCAGTACGTCCCCCAATGGATCGGCACCGCGAGCCGCGGACGGAGCCGGGCCACGGCCGTGGCCGCCGACACCGGATCGAGGTGCCGTCCGCGTCCCAGCGTCGGTCCCCATCCCCAGACCGGGATGAGCGCGACATCGAGGTCGTGGGCGCGTCCGATCGTCGTCATCTCGTCGAACAGGTCGGTGTCGCCGGCGAAGAAGACCGTGCGATGCCGCCCGGACAAGAGGTATCCCAGGGCCGGCGCGGTCGGGCCGCGCGGCGGCCGGAACCCGGAGTGGGCCGCTTCGACCGCCTCGATCCGCACCGCGCCGACCGTGAGCGAGCCGCCCGCCGACAGCTCACGAACGTCCGGGAACCCCTGCGCGCGCAGCCAGGCGCCCGCGCCGGTCGGGACCACGATCGGCACGCCCGCGGGCAGCCGCTGCAGCGAGGGCAGGTCGAGGTGATCCCAGTGCAGATGCGAGATCACGACGGCGCCGACCCCGGCCAGACGGTCGGGCGAGGGCTCCGGGGCAGCCCGCCGCAACGGGCCGATCCGCGAGCGGATGGCCGGGTCGGTCAGCAGCGACGTCCCGTCGAGCTCGATGCGCAGCGCGGCATGCCCGAGGAAGTCGATCGCGAGGCTCACGGCCGCCTCGGGGCCGCGGCCGCGGTCAGCGCCAGCTGCTGCGCGCGGCGTCCGGGTAGAGGCGGACGCGTCGATACGGCTCGCGGCCGCGCGAGCGCGAGACGAGGTTGGCTCGCTCCGCCATCTGGTGCTGGAGCCGCCGGATATAGGCGTTCTGCGGCGACAGCTCGACCGCCTCCGACGACGACAGGACGCTCTCGATCGCGTCCTCGGTCTCGCGCATCGCTGCCTCGCGGGGATCGATCTCGAGCGAGAAGATCGAGGTCAGGCTCGACTGCATCTGGGGCACGGTGTTGCTCTTGAGGACGTAGATGGGCATCGCCCGCTCCTCCGCCTCGCGCAGCAATGGCGTCTTCTGCTTGTACTCGTTCTTCAGCGTCATGACCACGTCCGCCTCGTCGACCTCGCGCGCGATCACGACGGGCAGCTGCAGGTCGCGGACCGCCTGCTCGAGCCGTTTGCGACTGATGCCCTGGGGCAGGATCCGAAGCGTGGGCAGGGGCGATCCGCCGGGCACCAGCACCGTTTCGCCGCGCGGGCCCTCCTCGGCGCCCAGCGGCAACGACTCGTCGTCTTCGTCGTCGAGGTCATCGGCGTTGACCGGGCCGGTGCCTTCCTCGGCGCGCAGCGCGTTCAGGGCGCGGGACGCCTGATCGCGCCATGCCTTCTGGCGGTCGAGCT
>DASPHN010000192.1:0-6763 GCA_035629655.1 Saccharimonadales bacterium (SeqCode)
GGGTACGGCGCGGAGGTGGCCGCCATCGTGGCCGAGGAGGCGTTCGACTACCTCGATGGGCCGGTCACCCGGATCGCCGGGCCTGACGTGCCGGGCGTCCCGTACAACCACGTCCTCGAGGAGTGGTTCATGGTGAGTCCCGAGAAGATCGCCGACGGCATCCGGACCCTTGCGGCCTATTGAAGGATCGCGGCGCCGGACCGGGGCGGACGTGGGACGTACGTGACGGATCTCGCGACGGTCGAAGCCCGCTTGTGGTCGCTCCTTGACCCCTATCGGACGGAGCTCGAGGACGCGACGATCTACGGCATGCCATCGCTCCGCTGGCCCGGCGCCAAGGCACACGACTACTTCGCAAGTGTCAAGCGCGGCGCGTCGTACGTCAGCCTCTACCTCCTCGTCGCCGACACCTACCCGGGCGCGCTCCAAGGTGCGTCAGCGGCGCTCCTCAAGCGGCGGACCGGCAAGGCCGCATTCACGTTCCCGGCGCTCGACGACGACTTGGCGAGCGACCTCGAGGCGCTCCTGGCCCGACTGTACCGGGACTACCGAGCCGACCACCTGGCGCCTTAGCGAAGGCCGCCTACCGGTCCCGGTAGCGCCAGATCTTCTGGTCGGGCTCGGGGTCTGCCCGGTAGATGCGGACCATCCACACGAACCCGACCACGACCCCGGCCAACGCGATCAGCGGGAGCCAAGGCTCGTACGGGTTTGCTCCCCCCATGAACCCTGGCGCGGCGATCCACAGGAACCCTGCAGCGAGCGACACCAGGATCGCGGCCATAAGCACGACGCGGCCAGGTAGGCGCGGATCATCAAGTGGATTCATGTGTCGACCGTACCCTGCTGGTCGATCTGCTCCGACGGAGCGGTCGGCATCAAGGTCTCGGCGACCTCACCGAGCTCGACGACCTTGGCCACCGCCTCGTCCAGGCTCATGCGGTGTCCTCGTTCAAAGGCTGCCTCGTAGACCTCCGGTGTGAGCGCCGCACGAGTCGCTTCGAACGGATCGTTCACCTCGATGAACGAGCTCAGGGCCTGCGGCGGCCGAACGCCGTAGCGTTCACACGAGGCCTCGAACGCGCCCATGACCTCAGACGCGTCTTCGAACCGACCGATCATCGTGGCCACCAGGACGCCGACATGAAGCGAGATCGTCGTCGTGCCCAGATCCCGCATCGCATGCGATTCGAGGAGTCCCTCGATCGCAAAGCGCGTTGCCGAACGGATATCGCCACGCGCGAATCGGGTCCACCCTAGGCTGGCCACGGTCATCGCGTGGTACTGACGATCATCGAGCCGTTCGAACTCGGGGAGGGCGTGTTCAAGCAGCTCGGTCGCCTCATCGACCCGGCCCGCACCCATGGCCAGGATGGCCCTCGCCCAGTCCGCGCGTGCCTCACCCCGGGTGTCCCCGAGGTTGCGGTACCGCTGGATGACCTCCTCGGTGAACCGGAGGTGGGCGGCCTCACCGTCCCCCCAGATCCCGACATGACCCAGGTTGAACATGCCCTCTGCGACCCCGGCCTCGTCGCCGGTCGCCTTGGCGAGCTCGATCTGTTCCTCGTACCAGCGACGTGCGCTCTCCGGGTCGGCCTGCCAGTAGGCGAGGTTGCCGGCGGCGCCTGTGGCCCAGCTTCGGGCGGCGCTCACTCCCGCGGCGCTCGGCATCGCGAGGACTGCCTCCGTCAGTCGACGTCCCTCGGACCCGAGCCCGAAGGCGTTCCAGAAGCGCCACAGGTCAGCGACGAGGCGGAGCGCAAGCTCGCCCGCTTCCGCGTCGATCGCCCAGCGCACGGCCGCCCGGATATTGGCCATCTCGGGCTCGACCCTGTCGAGGACCGAGCCGTGCCATGAAGTGTTGAGTCTTGTCTGCTGGACCTGGACGAGCTCCAGGAACGCCTCGGCATGTCGCCGGCGAACGTCAGCCTCGTTGCCGTCGTCGGCCAGCCTGGCCAGCGCGAACGTCTGGATCGTGCGCAGCATCCGGAACCGCGCCCGACCGGCCGCTTCGTGCACGGCCACGATCAGGTTGTGGTCGGCGAGCTCGAGCAGGTCGTCGAGACGGTCAGGCGACGCTCCTGCAGCCACGCTCATCGCGTCGACCTGTTCGAGGTCAAATCCACCCTCGAAGACGGCCAGATGGTGGAGGAGGCGTTGACGCCCCGGGTCGAGGAGGTCGTGGCTCCAGGCGACCGCCGAATCGAGCGTGCGCTGGCGAGCCGGGGCGTTGCGCAGGCCGGGTCCGGGCAACGGCAGGCGGGCGGCCAATCGGTCGCGGATCACGGCCGGCGGCAGGAGGGCGATACGCGCGGCCGCGAGCTCAATGCCCAGGGGCAGGTCGTCCAGTAGCGTGCAGATCTCCTCGACGATCGGGCGGTCCCCGCCGGGCTCCCAGCCCGCACGGACGGCCCGTGCCCGCTCGATAAAGAGCCGGACGCCGTCGTCGGCGAGCGGGCGAAGCGCGAGCTCGTGCTCGCCGACGACGTGCAGCGGTGCCCGGCTCGTGACGATGATCCGAGTGGCGGGCGATGCCCGGACGAGGGACGTGACGTGGTCCGCGGCCCCCAGCACCTGTTCTGCGTTGTCGAGGACAAAGATCATCGAACGATCGGTCACGTAGGGCAGGAGGGCATCGGCAGCCGGGCGTTGGGGTCCGTCGAAGAGGCCGATGGCGTGGGCGATGGCCGCCGGCACCTCGGCTGGATCGCTGACGTCGGCGAGGGCCACGAACCAGGCGCCGTCCGGATGGGCCGGCGCCAGCTGCCGGGCAGCCTCGATCGCCAGGCTCGTCTTGCCGATCCCGCCCGCGCCGGTCACGGTGATGAGCCGTGCCGTGCCGGCCATCTCCTCGATCGCCGCGAGGTCAGCGTCCCGGCCGAGGAAGCTCGTCAGCCGGTCGGGCAGGTTGCCCACGACGCCACCGGCCGTCCGCGGCGGCGCGAAACCGGAGGGCAGACCCTCGATCGTGAGCTGGTACAGCCGCTCGGGACGGGGCACATCGCGTAGCCGGTGCGTGCCAAGGTCGTCGAGGCGGGTACCGGCCGGCAACTGGTCGTCGATCAGCGCGGCCGTCGCGCCCGACACCACGATCTGGCCGCCATGGCCGGCGGCAGCGATCCGGGCGGCGCGACTCACCTCGAAGCCGCCGTAGTCCGCGCCCGACCGGTGCGCCTCGCCGGAGTGCAGCCCCATGCGCACGCGGAGGCCGCCGGGGACCCCCCAGTCGCCCTCATTGATGGCGCGCTGGGCGTCTGTGGCCGCGGCCGCACCCGCGCGGGCCTCCCCGAACGCACCGAAGAGGGCATCGCCCTCGGTCCGCACGACGACGCCCCCATGCTGCTCGACGGCGGCCGCGATCGCGGCGAGGTGCGCTGCGTTCACGCCGTCCCAGGCGCTCCCGAGCTGGCGCGCATGGGCCATCGAGCCTTCCACGTCCGTGCGCAGGAACGTGACCGTCCCGGTCGGCAACGGCGCGCGTGTCGCGTCGGTCGTGGTCGCGCCGCTCATTGCACGCTGATGCGTTCAGCCAGCGTCGCGAGCATGGCCATCGCGGCATCCGGACGCTCGCGGAGGATCGACGTCAATCCCTCGCCACCGATCACGAGGGCCCGCACGCCGTCGTCACCAGCCGTGACCGTCGCGGCACGCGGCCGCTCGCGCAGGACGGCCAGCTCCCCGATGTGGTCGCCCGCTCCGTAGCCTCGGATCCGCCGTTCACTCCCGTCGGCCTCGTGGCGGGTCACATGGACGCTGCCTTCGACGAGGACGAAAAGCTCGTCGCCGACCTCATCCTCGCGGACCAGCGGCTCGCCCGGAGCGAACGTGCGCTCCGTCGCGACCATCGCGATCCGCTGCAGATCCTCGGGCTCCAGGCGCTCGAAGAGCGGCACGCGCCGAAGTCGCAGCATCGTCTCCAGGTGTGCCAGCGGGGGCGCTTCCTCGGGCATCGATCCTCCTGTGCCGTGAAGCCTGCGGGCGAGACCGCGGATCCACGGGTCCACATCATCGCGCAACGAGTGCACGACCTCGTCTCGATCCGTCGAACCCTCTCGGGGGCGGTGCTCGATCAGCGCGGTCAGGGCGCCGCTCAGCCGGCGATCGCCGATCGAGTCGAGCGCTTCGATGGCCTGCGCGCGGACATCGGGATCGTCGGCGCGCAGGGAGCGCCGGATCACGCCGCGCGCCGCGGGCGCGCCGAGCACAGACATGGCGTCGAGCGCCAGTCCCTGCTGACGCTCGACCCGGCGTGCGAGCACGTCACACAGGAACCGATCGATATCCGCATCGCCCCGATCGACGGATCCGACGGCATCGGACGCCGGACGCGCCGAGCGCAGCGCCTGGCCGGCATCGGCCAGGACCACCGCTCGAGCAACGGTCCGCTCGGCCCACGCGAGGACTGGTTCGCGCACCTCCGTGCCATGGCCAGCCATGGCCAGCAGCGCGGCCTCCTGGAGCTCCGGAGAGCCGTCGGAGAGGTCGGCCAGGATCGCACTCGCGACCGTGGATCGCCTACCGAGCGCCGCGGCCGCCGCCCGGCGGACCTCGGCCGCCGGGTCACGGAGCGCCTCGATGAACCGGCCATCCACCGCGCCGTCCGGGTCGACGGTCGCGCCGAGCACCTCGACGGCCGCGGCGCGGACGCCGGGAGCGCGATCGGCGAGCAATCCGGCACCCAGGGCCTGCGGCAGCGGTCGGTCGAGCGCTGCCAACGCCCTGACGCCGGCAGCCCGGGCCACCGGATCGCCATCGACGAGCAGCGCCGCGAGTACCGCCTCGGCGGAAGCATTCGGACCGGGCACAGAGCCGGAGGCCCCGCTCCCGAGTAACGAGCGCACGGCTGCCCCCCGGACGGCCGCATCCGGATCGTCCAGCGCGCCCGCGAGCGCCTCGATGGCGTCCGGCGCGGGGCTCCGCGCCAGCATCCCGGCCGCCAGCGCACGGGTCGGCGCCTCGGGTGCCGACAACGCGGTCACGAGCGTCGCACGCACGTCGGCGGCAGCGACGAGGTCGCCAAGACCGGGCCCGCCTTCGAGCACCTGCTCCCCGAGTCCGGAGCGAAGGGTCCGCAGCAGGCTCTCCACGTATCGTCGGCGGATGGCCACGACGACGACGGTGCAGATCGCGGCGGTCACCAACCCGAGCCAGAAGACATCGGTCGGGGCGAGCAGCCGGCCGGCCGTCAGCAACAGGACGCCGCCGAGCATCGTCCCGACCTGGCCCGGCACGCCGTCCTGGAACGCGAGGACCTGGGCGCGCCGATCAGCCGGCACCACGTTGTAGAACGCGCTCCAGGCGGCATTCGCGATGCCTCGCTGGGTGACCTGCAGGACGACCATCGCGGCGACCGCGGTCACGAACGAGAACGAGACGATCCACAAGCCGAACGCCGCGAGGTAGACCACGGGGACCAACAGGGCGGCCGCGGCCACCCCGAACCGCGCGTAGAACCGGTTGGCCAGGACGAGCGAGACGATGAACGACGTCGCGGTGATGATCGCGGTCACCGTGCCGAGCACCGCGGCCATCGCAGCTTCGCTGCCGGATGCCGCCTTGACCGCCTGCAGGTACGGGAAGGACACCGAGAACAGCAGCACGGCGAACAGCACGTAGGCCACGGCGACGAGGCGCATCAACGGGGATTGGCGGACCGAGTCGAAGCCCATCCGGACGTCGGCCATGACCGGGCGACGCACCGATCGGGTCGCCGACCAGCCAGCGCCGGTCGAGCGTCGAGCAAGCCGGGCGATCAGGGCGGCTGCCACGACCAGCAGCAGGGCGTCGGCGACGATCAGCGATTCGGCGCCGACGAGGGAGGTCACAGGGCCTGCGGACAATCCTCCAAGGAAGTTGCCGGCGATGGCCGCCGCCGTGACCAGCGGAAAGAGGCGCTTGGCCTGTCGCGCGTTGAACGTGGCTCCCGCCACCGTCCAGCCCACCGTCCAGCCGATCGTGCCCGCCGCCGTGACGGTCAGCCAGACGATGGGCAGGATCGCCGTGGACCCACCGGCCATGGCGAGGCGCTCGATCACCAGCACCGCACCGACGGCCAGGAGCGTGATCGCGAACAATCGAGCCTTGGAGAGCCGACCGAGGGCCGCTCCGAAGGCGATCGCCAGGACGAGCGAGATCGCGCCGAGCACGATGTACAGGATCGGCAGGGCATCGGCGGGCAGCCGGCTCAGCACCATGGTGTTGACGCCGACGTCCCCGAGGGCGCGGCCGGCTTCCAGCGCCCCGAACGTCGCGGCGACGTAGGCGCACACGCGCCCCTCATCCGGCGCGATGCCAGCTGATCGCGCGAGCCGATCCAGTGCGCGCACGGTCCCTCCCGTCCCCGCGTCGAGCGTGGCGCGAGCATCCTCGCCGCGGCCTCGCGGGGCATGATGCACGTCCGCGTCCACCGCTGACCAGTCGGACTCGACCGGGAACGGTCGGATGGAGGACACTACGTGCGACCCGTAGGCGGACCTGGAGGAAGAGCGAACGTGGCGAAGGTGACGATGCCCCAGCTGGGCGAGAGCGTGGCCGAGGGCACCATCGGCAAGTGGCTCAAGCAGCCGGGCGACCACGTCGACAAGTACGAGCCGCTGCTCGAAGTCATCACCGACAAGGTCAACGCCGAGGTGCCGTCCCCATTCGAGGGCGTGCTCAAGGAGATCCTGGCCGAGGAAGGCGCGACGGTCCCCAACAACGCGGAGATCGCGGTCATCGAGACGGCCGACGACGGCGCCGGCGATCCTCCTGCCGCCGCCGCGAC
>DASPHN010000193.1:0-19299 GCA_035629655.1 Saccharimonadales bacterium (SeqCode)
AGCCAGGCGACGACCTCGGTCACGTCCTGACCCGCCAGGTCGCTGACCGTGTTGAGCATGTGCGCGCCGGTGTCGAACAGGAAGCCGCCGCCGGAACGGACCGGATCCTGGCGCCACGTGCCCTGCGAATGGGTCCGCCAGTCCTGCCAGACCACCGCGTCGATGTTGAGCAGTGCGCCCAGCTCGCCGCGCTCGAGCATCGCGGCCGCGGCCCGGATCTGGGGAGAGAGGCTGCCCTGGAAAGCGACGACGAGGAGGCGTCCCGTCCGGTCCCGTGTCCGGATGAGCTCGATCGCCTGATCGGCGTCCATGACCATCGGCTTCTCGAGCAGCACGTCGAGGCCCGCCTCGAGGGCCTGCGTGGCCTGCTCGAAGTGGAGCACGTGGGGCGTGATGATCACGACGGCGTCGAGCGTGCCATCGCTCGCGCCCTCGACCAGGAAGCGACGCCAGTCCGGCTGGTTCGGCGGTGGCTCGACGCCGGCGGTCCGGAACACCATGCCCGCGGCCTCGTAGGCCGCCGCGGATGGCTCGCAGACGCCGGTGACGACCGTGTCAGGCCGACCGAGCAGGCGCTGCAGGTGGTGCGAGGACATCAGCCCAAGGCCCATGACCCCGACCCGGATCGGCGCCGCTTCGAGCGCCGTCACGGTGTCATCACGGTCAGCATGCCTGCGCCTCGCCGGTCCACCATGCCGGGAGCCCGGATCCGCTGGAGACCGACCCGTCCGCGGCGACGTCGATCCAGATGACCTGTGCGGTCCCGGTCTGCTGCGCGCCGATGAGCGCCACGAGCCGGTCGCCGGAGGCGTCGGCGAGGTCGACCCCGCCGTCGGTCACGACCAGCTGTGAGCCGCCCGGCATGCCGTTGCAGCCCGCGCCGAGCTGCCCGGCAGCAAAGCCCATCGCGACCGGCGGTTCGGCCACCGGGCGCGCCACGACCCCGATCTCGGCCGCGGAGCCGTTGCGGACGTAGGTGACGACCTGTTGCACCGGCGGGCCACTCGGTCCACAGGCGGCAAGGAACGCCGTCAGCGCGATGGCCAGCGCGAGTGGAGCGGGGACGCCGGGGCGCGAGGGCCTTCGCATGCCCTGCGATGGTAGCGGCGCTCTGACCGATGCGCGCGCTACCCTTCGCGCCGTGAGTGGTCCGTCGTCCCGCCTCCCCGACCATCCCGACCGGCTGTGGCGGCACCCCGACCCGAAGCCCGCCTACGACGTCGTGATCATCGGTGGCGGCGGGCACGGGCTGGCCGCCGCGTACTACCTCGCCAAGCGACACGGGATCACGGATGTGGCCGTCGTCGAGCGCGGCTGGCTGGCCGGCGGGAACATGGCTCGGAACACCGCGATCATCCGCAGCAACTACCTGTGGGACGAGAGCGCGGCCATCTACGAACACGCGCTCAAGCTCTGGGAGACCCTTGCGGACGAGCTCGAGTACGACCTGCTCCTCAGCCAGCGCGGCGTCCTCAACCTCGCCCACAGCCTGGGCGACGTGCGTGAGGGCCAGCGGCGGGTCCACGCCAACCGGCTGAACGGGATCGACGCCGACTGGCTCACCCCCGACGATGTCGCGCGGCTGTGCCCGATCGTCAACGTCTCGCCGGACGTCCGCTATCCCATCCTTGGGGCGACCTACCAGGCTCGCGGCGGCATCGCGAAGCACGACCACGTCGCGTGGGGCTACGCCCGGGCCGCCTCGGACCTCGGCGTGGACCTCATCGAAGGCGCCGAGGTGCAGGCCATCGACGTCGATGGCGGGCGTGTCACCGGCGTGCGGACGAGCCGGGGCCGGATCGCCGCCGGCAAGGTCGCCATCGTCGCAGCCGGACACGCCTCGATCGTGGCCGCGATGGCCGGCCTGCGGTTGCCGATCCAGAGCCATCCCCTCCAGGCCCTCGTGTCCGAGCTGCTCGATCCCGTCCACCCGGTCGTGATGATGTCGAACGCCGTGCACGTCTACGTGAGCCAGGCCCACAAAGGCGAGCTCGTGCTCGGGGCGGGCATCGATCCCTACAACGGCTACGGACAGCGCGGCGGGTTCCACGTCATCGAGCACCAGATGGCGGCTGCCCTGGAGCTCTTCCCGATCTTCGCGCGCGCCCATGTGCTGCGCACCTGGGGCGGCATCGTGGATGTGTCGCCGGACGCCTCGCCGATCGTCTCGAAGACCCCCGTCGGTGGCCTGTACCTGGACTGCGGCTGGGGGACGGGCGGGTTCAAGGCCACGCCGGCATCAGGCTGGGTGCTCGCCCATACGGTCGCCAACGACGAGCCGCACGAGCTCAATCGCGCCTTCGCCCTCGAGCGGTTCGAGACCGGGGCGCTGATCGACGAGCACGGCGCGGCCGCCGTCGCCCATTGACGACCCGATGCTGCTGATCCCCTGTCCGCACTGCGGGCCGCGCGACGAGACCGAGTTCCGATACGGCGGCCAGGCCGGCGTCGCCTACCCGCCGGATCCCGACGCGCTGGGCGATGCGGACTGGGTCGGGTACCTCTTCCTCCGTGACAACCCAAAGGGCGCGTGGCGGGAGCGCTGGGTCCATGTCGCCGGCTGCCGGCGCTGGTTCGACCTGACCCGCGACACGCTGACGAACGTCATCGGGCGCGACCCGTGAGCTGGCGGCTGTCGGCCGGTGGGTCGCGCATCGATCGTTCGCGGCCCGTCGAGATCTCCTTCGATGGACGTGCGCTGGCCGCGTTCGCTGGGGACACGCTGGCCTCGGCATTGCTCGCGAACGGGATCGACATCGTCGGACGATCGATCCACGACGAGCGGCCGCGTGGCGTGGTCTCGGCCGGGCCCGAGGAGCCGAGCGCCCTCGTCCAGGTCCGCTGGCCCGATGGCGCATCGGAGCCGATGGTGCGCGCCACGACGCTTCTCGTCGAGGACGGGCTGACGGCCTCGAGCCTGGCCGGCAAGGGTCGGCTCGAGACGACGGAAGACGGCGCCAGGTTCGACGCCGTCCACAAGCACGTCGAGGTCCTCATCGTCGGGGCGGGCGCATCCGGTCTGGCCGCCGCAGCGGCAGCACGAGCGGCCCGCCCCGACGACCGGATCCTGGTCGTGGACGCGGACCCACGAGCGAGCGGCCCGGATGTGCTCGCGGACACGACCGTCCTCGGGCTGTATGACCACGGGTTCGCGATCGCGGTCCAGCGCCGGCCGACGGCGACCACCGAGGGACGCACCTGGCGGATCCGAGCCGGCCGGACCGTCCTGGCCACGGGTGCGACCGAACGGCCGATCGCCTTCGCCAACGACGACCGGCCTGGGATCATGCTGGCCGGCGCAGCGGCGGCCTACGTCGAGCGCTACGGCGTGGCGCCGGGCCGTCATGCGGTCATCTTCACGACGAACGACACGACGACGGCCGTCGCAGCCACCCTGGTCGAGGCCGGGATCGAGGTCGTCGGGATGGTCGACGCACGGCGCGGCGAGGTCGTCGTGGACACCCTCGCCGATGCCGCCGGACGCCTCGCAGGCGTGCTCGTGGCCCGGCTCGGCGACGATGGGGGAGTGGACCCGGCCACGGTCCGGACGCTGGCCGCTGACCTGCTTGCCGTGTCGGGCGGCTGGAACCCGAACGTCGCGTTGTGGAGCCAGGCGCGGGGCACGCTCCGCTTCGATCCGGGCATCGCGGCGTTCGTCCCCGATGCGCCGGGTCCCCAGGGCGGCATCGAGGCCGTCGGCTCGGCGGCGGGCGACATCGATGACCTCGGGACGGTGGCGCCGCTGTGGGTCGTGCCCCCGCTGCGCCCGGTCGGCGCAGCCACGACTGATGCGACCATCGACCCGTGGGCGACCCACTATGTCGACCTCGGGCGCGACGCGACGGTCGCGACGCTCCGCCGGGCCCTCGGCGCCGGCCTGGAATCGATCGAGCACGTGAAGCGCTACACGACGATCGGCACGGGCGCGGATCAGGGCAAGACGTCGGGCGTGCTGACGAGCGCGATCGCGGCGGCGATCCTCGGTCAGGAGGTCGGGGCGATCGGCGTCCCCACCTACCGACCGCCCACGAGCCCGGTCACCTTCGCCCAGCTCGCCGGGCGCGACCGCGGCTGGCTCGCCGATCCCGTTCGCGTGACGTCGCTCCACCCATGGCACGTGGCGCACGGCGCGGTCTTCGAAGACGTCGGTCAGTGGAAGCGCCCGCGGTTCTTCCCACAGCCGGGCGAGTCGATGGACGATGCCGTCCTGCGTGAGTCCAGCGCTGCCCGGACGACCGTCGCTGCGATGGATGCGACGACGCTCGGCAAGATCGACCTCCAGGGACCGGATGCGGCGACGTTCCTCGACCGCATCTACACGAACACGTTCTCCACGCTCAAGGTGGGGTCCTGTCGCTACGGGCTGATGTGCCGGGCAGACGGGATGGTGTTCGACGACGGAGTGACCGCCCGGCTGGCCGAGGATCGATTCCTCATGACGACGACCACCGGCAACGCGGCGGCCGTCCTCGACCACCTCGAGGAGTGGCTCCAGACCGAGTGGCCGGACCTTCGGGTCGCTGCGACGAGCGTCACCGAGCAATGGGCCACGGTCGCGGTCGTCGGGCCGCGGTCACGCGAGGTCGTGGCCGCGCTGGTCCCGTCCCTGGACGTCTCGAACGGCGCGTTCCCCTTCATGACCTGGCGCGAGGCGGTCATCGTCGGCACGCCCGGACGGGTGTTCCGCATCTCGTTCTCCGGGGAGCTGGCGTTCGAGCTCAACGTACCGACCTGGCACGGTCAGGCGCTGTGGGAGGCGGTCCTTGCCGGCGGCGAGGACGTCGGGTCGCCCGTCACGCCATACGGCACCGAGACGCTCCATGTGCTGCGCGCGGAGAAGGGCTATCCGATCATCGGCCAGGAGACCGACGGCACGACCACGCCGCAGGACCTCGGGTTGGGCGCGCTCGTGTCGACGAAGAAGGACTTCATCGGCCGGCGGTCGTTGCGTCGGCCGGACGCGATCCGTCCCGACCGAAAGCAGCTGGTCGGGCTCCTGCCGGTGGATCCCGAGGTCCGGCTGCCCGAAGGCGCCCAGCTCGTCGCCCGCGACGTCGACCTCGGGCAGTCACCGGTCCCGATGCTCGGGCACGTGACGTCCTCCTACCGGAGTGCGGCGCTCGGCCGGACGTTCGCCCTGGCCCTCATCCGGGGTGGCCGCGATCGAGTGGGCGAACGGGTGGTCGCCCCGCTCCTCGATGGAACGGTCGTCGAGGCGGACATCGGGCCATCGGTGCTCTTCGACCCCGACAACACGCGGCGCGACGGGGAGCCGGCGGCATGACGGCCGGCGGTCTCGCCGCGCGCTCTCCGCTCGAGGGCGCCGCGCTGCCGGCTCGAGTCCGGGAGCTGCCGTTCCTCGCCCAGGTCGATCTGCGGGCCGACCCGACGGACGCGGCGCTGCTCGATCGGCTCGCGGCCGTCCTCGGCACGCGACTCCCCGTCGAGCCGAACACGACCGCGATCTCGGACGACGGCGCCAGGCACGTGCTCTGGCTCGGACCTGACGAGTGGCTCGTGCTCGCGGAGCCGGACGCGGGCCCGGGGCTCGAGGCCGACCTCCGGGCGGCGATCGTCAACGGGCGCGGCGCCGCGATCGACGTCTCCGCCAACCGCACGACGCTGTCGGTCGCGGGGCCGCGGGCTCGGGACCTCCTCGCGTTCGGTTGCGCGCTGGACCTCGATCCCCGCTCGTTCGGACCGGGCCGCTGCGCGCAGACGCTGCTGGCCCGGGCCAACATCATCCTCGTGCCCGTCGGCCCTGCCGACGAGCCGGCCTTCCGCGTCCTCGTCCGCCCGTCGTTCGCCCGATACCTCGCCGACTGGCTGCGCGATGCCGCCGACGGCCTCGACTGACAGGCGTCGTACACTCACCGCCCACACGAGATAGGGAGGACCGATGGGCTTCTTCAGTGGCGTGCTCACGGGTGTCGCGGTCGCGGCGGGTGCTGCGGCCTGGTATATGTCCCGTTCCGGGAAGAACCTGCGCGACCAATACCACTTCGAGGATCGGCTGGGTGAGCTCGGCGATCAGCTGGAGCGGCGGAGCCGCGAGATCCAGTCGACGGTGAACGCCCAGATCGCCGCGATGCAGGCCAAGGCCGACGAAGGCACGGCCGGCGTGGACGAGGCGCTCGATTCCGTGGCCGCGACCGCAGCCGAAGCTGCCGCGGAAGCGGAGGCCGACGCCGAGACCGTAGTGCGCAAGACGGCCCGCAAGGCGCCGACGGAATGAATCACCGGGCGCCGACTCGCGCCCGGGACCAGGCCTCGCCCGTCCGTGCAGGGGTCCTCTTGCGCGGATGTGCGATGGTTCGCTCGGCTCGACCTCGATGTCCGGGGCCCGAGACCGACCGCCACAGGTGAGCCAGTGCGCAAACGCAAGGTGACGTATCCCCAGGCAAAGACCGCGAACCGACCGGCCCCAGCGACCGGTCTCCCCACTGACCCGCCGTACGTGCGACCGACCGTCGCCACCATCGATCTGACCGCCGGCAAGGGCCGCACCGGACTGACCGTCGGTGGACGAGTCCGCATCAGCGGGACCGGCCTCTACTCCGGCGAGATCGCGACGATCGAGAAGCTCATCACCGGGGTCATCCCGCAGGCGGTCGTCCGAACCGAGGCCGGCAAGACTCGCCAGGTCCGGACCATCGACCTCGAGCCCGTCGCCCCCGGCACGACCAGTGCGCCGCCACCGGCCGCGCCGCCCGAGGCGCCCGTCAACTAGCTTCGGGACTGGACCCGCTCGGCTCTGAGGCTGCGCGGCCCAGCGAGATGCGACAGATGCCCGCCCGGTGAACGCTAGGCGGCGCCAAGCTGCCCTGCGCCGAGGAATCGCCCGGAAAGGGCCAGTCTTCTGCGTCTAACGCCCACGTCACGGACGTGGAGGCGCGTTTGGTCGCGATCAGCTCCGTCTGGCTCGCCTCACGCTCACCCAGCGGGCGTTCGACGCCCCAAGGCCACGATGCGCCGCCCTCGCCCGCCCCCGCGCTCGTCCCTACGCGCCCACCGCGACCGGCAGCCAGCCGGGCTCCGGCGTCTCGAACGTCGAGACGAGATAGTCGCGCGACGCCAGCACCTGCTGTCGCGGCGCCGTGAGGTCCGCTCGGAGCTTGCCGCCCTGCTTCTCGATCTTGCCCGCGATGAGGACGGTGTCGACGTTCGAGACGTCGGCCGCACACACGACAGCCGCCACGGGGTCGATGATCGGCGCCACGTTGACCGCGGACCCGTCGATGATCACCAGGTCGGCCTGCTTGCCGACCGTGATCGATCCGGTCCGATCCGCGAGACCGGCCACCTTGGCACCGCCGAGCGTCGCCCATTCGAGGACCTCGCGGACGGTGATCAGCTCCGTCGGGTCCATGTCGGCGTCCCAGGCCACGCCGTTCCGGCGGCCTCGCTCGGACGCGAAGATCGCGTGCATCTGGGTGAACTGGTCGGACGAGGCGGTCGTGGCCACGTCCGAAGACAGCCCGATCGGGATGCCGAACCTGAGCGCCGTCACCGCCGGTGCCCAGCCATGGCCCATCTGCATCTCGATCTGGGGCGCGAACGAGACGTTGCCACCGGAGTCACGGACGAGGCCCCACTCCTCGTCGGTCAGGTGCGACGCGTGGATGTAGGTCGTCTCCGGATAGAGCAGGTCCATGTCGCGCAGAGCCGTCACCTGGCCCTTCGTGTAGCCGAAGCGGTCCATCGCGACGTGCACGGTGATGTCGATGTCGAGTTCCCTGGCCAGCTCCCACTCGTAGCGGACGACCTCGGGCTTGCAGAAGTTGGGGCCCCGGGTGGACAGGCCCATCGTGATGAGCTGGTCGTCCGAGCTGAAGTACTGCGTCCGAAGCCGGCGCGCGTCGTCGCCGTCGATGGTCAGCGTGCTGCCCGCGTAGTCGGGCCCGAACCACCAGTCCTGCAGCGAGGTGTTCGGGAACCCGTACGCGAAGACCGAGCGGAGGCCCGCGTCCTGCAGACCCTTGATCGCCGCATCGGCGTGCTCGGGCGTGTTCATGATGTGGGACCAGTCGACGAGGGTCGTGATGCCCGCATTCACGCACTCGAGCGCGCCCCACTGGTTGGCCGCGTAGACGTCGTCGGGCCGGTACTGCGGGGCGAACCGGTCGAGGATCCCGGAGAAGTAGGCACCCAGGGTGTAATCGGGCGCGCAGGTCCGGATCGACGTCTCCCACGTGTGCCGATGGGTGTCGACGAAGCCCGGGATGACGATGTTCCCGGTCGCATCGATGACCTCGGCGCCCTCGGCCGACAGGTTCGGCCCGACAGCGGCGATCGTGTCCCCCTCGATGAGGATGTCGGCGTTGGGGAGCTCGCCCAGGGTCTCGTCCATCGTGATGACGATGGCTCCCTTGATCAGCTTCCGGTCAGTCATGCCTGCCTCCTGGATGTCGATTGCGGACAACGCGGGGTCGATCGATCGGCGGGCCCGTCGGCCCGGAGCGCCGTCGTCAGTCTGGCCGGTCCTCCTCCCCTCGGTCGCCGGCATGCAGCTGGCTCGTGACGGTCGAGAAGTCCCGCTGGCCACCACCTGCTGCTACGGTCGCATCGATGACGGCGAGGTCGGTCAGGGCGCCAGGGAGCCGGACCCCGACATCGCGGGCCAGATCGGCGATGAGGCGCAGGTCCTTGGCGGCCAGGTCCACGGCGAAGGCGACGGGGGTGGTGTCCGGCTCGAGGAACGCCGCGCGCTTGTAGCCGACGAACGGCGCCCCGGCCGCGCTGGCGGTCAGGACGTCGTAGGCGGCCGCCCGATCGATGCCGGCCGCCGTTGCCAGCGTCAGAGCCTCAGCAAGCGCCTGGTTCAGCCCGAAGATGACCGTGTTCACCGCGAGCTTCATCGCCGCGCCACTGCCCAGCGGGCCGAGATGGAAGACGGTCGTCGCGAGCGCGTCGAGGACCGGTCGCGCGACGGCGAGGTCCGCGGCGGTGCCGCCGGCCATGATCGTCAGCCGGCCGGCCTCGGCCAGGGTGACGCTGCCCGAGACCGGCGTGTCCAGCAGGCCGGCCCCGGCCGCCCGGGCCGTCGCCTCGTGCGCGCGGAGGGTGGCCGGCGCCACGGTCGAGGCATCGCACAGGACGCTGTCGCCGTGCGCGCCCTGCAGGAGCCCGTCGGGGCCGGCGAACACCGCGTCGACCGCGTCGCCATCCGCGAGCATCGTGATGCAGACATCGACCGCGGCGGCCACCTCGGCCGGGGTGCCGGCCACCCGCCCGCGACCCAGCTCGCCGATCAGGCGCGCCGCCCCGGCCGGGCTCCGGTTCCAGGCGACGAGCTCGAAGCCGCCCGCCGACAGGGCCCGACCCATCGCCGCGCCCATCCGCCCGATGCCGAGCAACCCGACGGCCGTCATCCGCCTCGCCGGCGCGTCGCAGGGATCGTCCGGTAGAGCCTGAGGCGCGTCGCCTCGTCGGGCGAGGCGTACGTCGCGGGTGTGGGCTCGATCGTGGCCACCGTCGTCTCCGTCAGTACGCGTTCGCGACGAACAGCCGGTCGGCCGGGAAGCGGGTGATGACGCGCGGCCCGTCCGCCGTCACGACGACCTCTTCCTCGATGCGCGCCGCCGAGACACCATCCTTGGCCGGGCAGTAGGTCTCCAGCGCGATGACCATGCCTTCCTTGATCTCCACGGGATGCTCGATGGAGTTCAGCCGGCTGATGATCGGCCGCTCATGCAGGAACAGGCCGACGCTGTGGCCGAATTGGAGGCCGAAGCACTCCATCTCGTTGGCGAAGCCGAAGTCCTCGGCCTTGGGCCAGGCCTTGGCGATCTGGTCGGTCCCGACGCCCGGCTTCATCAGCTCGATCGAGGCATCGATCCAGTCGCGTGCCTGCTTGTACGCGTCCCGCTGCGCATCGTTCGCCGTCCCGACGCTGAACGTTCGGTAGTAGCAGGTCTTGTACCCGACGTAGGTGTGGATGATGTCGAAGAACGCCTGGTCTCCGGGGCGGATGATCCGGTCGCTGAAGACGTGAGGGTGCGGGCTGCAGCGCTCACCGGACACCGCGTTGATGTTGTCGACGTGCTCGGACCCGAGGTCGAACAGGTACTTCGTGACGTCCGCGACCAGGTCGCTCTCGCGGACCCCCGGCTTGAGGTGCTCGGACAGGTACTGGTAGGCGCCGTCCACCATCGCGCACGCCGTGTTGAGCAGGATGATCTCGTCGATCGACTTGACCTCGCGGGCATCGAGCATCACCTGCTGCCCGTCCCGCACGACGATGCCCTCGGCCTCGAGCGCGGCAAGCATCGGCGGTTCCACGAGGTCGACCCCGATCGGCAGGCCGGCCGCCCCCTCGGCCTTGAGCAGTGCCGCGATCTCGCGGGCCGCGGCGCGCATGAGCCCGGCGTCAGGGGCCACCGCCCCGCGCAGGCCCACCATCCCGGCGTGGATGTTCTCGGTGCGCAGCCACGGGCAGTTGAGCCGGTGGTGCTTTGCGGCCGATCCGAAGTCCCAGATGTGCGGCTCGCCGCCCTTGGTCAGCAGCGCGTAGCGGGTCATCTTGTCGCGCGCCCACTCGCCGATGTGGGTGCTCGTGACGTAGCGGATGTTGTTGAAGTCGAACAGCAGGACCGCGCCGAGTTCCGATGCGTCGAGCGCCGCGCGAGCCCGGCCGAGCCGGTAGCCACGCAACCGGTCGGGGCTCCAGCGCTCCTCCCAGTCGACGGTCATCGAGCCTGGCGACGGGAACGATGTCGGCATCAGACGGGCACCCCATCGCGTCGGGAGTGGGCGGCGGTCGCGGTGAACGCGCCGGCGAGTGATGTTCATCCATGCTACACACACGCTGCCTCGGCGCAAGACATCGAGCGCTGGCACCGACGCAGGAGGCTGCAATGCGGCTTGACGCACGTTCATCGTCTCTGCACGATTGGCCCGATGCACGCCGTCGGCCGTCTCGACCGCACGCTGCTGGACGAGCCGGCACCGGACACCGCGACCGCGTCGGGTCTCGCCCGGATCGCGCTCGTCGGCCCCGACGAGGGGGCCGTCCACACTGACCTCGCGGCCGGCGCGCTGCAGCCTGGCGGCTGGCTGGCGCCACACGTCCATGCGTTCGAGGAAGCCCTCTACATCCTCGAGGGCGAGCTTCTGCTTGATCTGGACCGGCGCGTCCATCGCCTGGTCCGCGGCGATTTCGCGCTCATGCCGACCGGGGTCCGGCATGCGCTGGCGAACGACGGCGCTCAGCCGGTCACGTTCCTGTCGCTCAACTCGCCACAGCGCCAGCCCCGCGACGGCGTTCGGCGCGACACGTTCTTCGAGCCGGCCCAGGACGTGGCGGTCATGTCCGCCGACGCTCGCCGGCCACCATTCGGCGATCCGTCGCTCCGGTGGGTCGGCCATTACGACGGCACGCCGCCCCAGGCCGAGGCGCTGGCCGTCCGCGACCCGGCCCGAGGCCGCCCGCCGGCCGGCATGGATACCGCGATCCTCGCGTACAGCGGGATCAGCGTGAAGATGCTCGTCGACCGGGTGTTCGGCGCGGACCACGTGACGATGTTCACGGTCGACTACGAGGTCGGCGGGGCGGCCCAGGCCCACGATCACCCGTTCGAGGAGGCCTACGTGTTCCTCGAGGGCGAGATCGAGGCCGAGCTCGACGGCGAGCACCACACGCTGCGCGCCGGCGACGTGGTCTTCGCCGGGGTCGGCTCGGTGCACGGCTTCTACAACGAGAGCGGCGGCCGCGTCCGCTGGCTCGAGACCCAGGCACCCCAGCCGCCGACCCGTCATGCCTATCGATGGTGGTCGAGCTGGCAGCGCTTCGAGGAGGGGCGTCGGCATGGCTGACGGATCGGTGGTCGTCGTCGGTGGGACCCGGGCGATCGGCCTCGGGATCGCGCGTGCGTATGCGGACCGTGGCGACACCGTGGTGCTGACCGGGCGCGACCGGGCCGCGGTCGACGCCGCGGCGAAGGGCCTCGGCGGGCGCGTCAGTGGCCGCACGTTCGACCTGTCCGAGCCGACGTCGATCGCGGCCGCGCTGGCCGATGTCGGCCCGGTCCGCCGGCTCGTCCTGGCGGCCATCGACCGCGACCAGAACACCGTCGCGGACTACGACATCGCCAAGGCCATCCGGCTGGTCACGCTCAAGCTCGTGGGCTACACGGAGGTGGTCCACACCCTGCGCGATCGACTGACCGATGATGCCTCCATCGTTCTGTTCGGCGGCATGGCCAAGGAGCGCCCGTATCCGGGATCGACGACGGTCACGACCGTCAACGGTGGGGTCGTGGGTCTGACGCGCTCGCTGGTCGAAGAGCTCAGGCCGCTGCGCGTCAACTCGATCCACCCGGGCGTCGTCGGCGACAGCCCGTATTGGGCCGAGAAGCCGGCCGCCATCGCGCGCTACACCTCTGAGACACCGATCGACCGGCTGGCGACGATGGCCGAGATCGTCGATGCGACGGTCTTCCTCCTCGAGAACGGCGCCGTCAACGGCGTTGACCTCATCGTCGACGGCGGATGGCACTGCCGGTAGTGGCGATCAGCAGGCGGGTCGATCCCGACCCAGCCCGAAGGGACTGAGCCCGTTGGCCACGATGCGCCCGACCAGGAGCGGCAAGCTCCACCACCCGGAGATGGGTGACGCGCTGCGTGAAGCTCGCCAGGCCCGCGGGCTGAGCCTGCGCGACCTCGCCGACCGCCTTGGCGTGTCGGCGAGTCTGATCTCGCAGATCGAGACCGGGCGCGCGAACCCGTCGGTCAGCACCCTCTATGCGATCGCGGGCGAGCTCGACGTCTCGCTCGATGAGCTGCTCTTCACCGACCGGCGTCCGTTCGATGGTGGCCCGGCGCCGACGGCCCGTGCCGGTGGCTCGGTCGAGATCGTGCCGCCGCCGCCCGTGCAGCGGGCCGCGACGCGAAGCGAGATCCGACTGGCGTCAGGCGTCGTCTGGGAACGCCTCACGACCACCACGGAGCCGGGCATCGAGTTCCTGCATGTGACCTACGAGGTCGGCGGGGCGTCCGGCGCGAACGACGTCTTCCAGCGACACCCCGGCCACGAATGGGGCTACGTGCTCAGCGGGACGCTCGAAGTGCGCATCGGGTTCGACGAGTACGTGCTCGGTCCCGGCGATGCGATCTCGATCGACTCGTCGGTGCCGCATCGCCTGGCCAACATCGGCAGCGAGCCGGTCACCGCGATCTGGTTCGTCCTGGGCCGGACGCAGTTCGACGCCCAGACACTCATCGACGAGCATCGTCCGCGCCCCGACCGGACCGGCGGCGCGTAGCGGCCGCGCTGTTCGGCATCCCCGTGGCCCGGGCGCCACGCCTGGGCGTCACTCCTACGTCTCGCGCAACTCTGCGGCGATCCGGGCCGCCGCCGCGACGACCTGCTGCCCCAGATCGGTCTCCCGGCCCGACGGCGGGAATCGATACGACGGCCCATGGATGTGCACGGCTGCGATGACCTCGCCCGAGCCGTCGGCGATCGGCGCCGCCACGGACGAGATCCCGGGGTCGAACTCCTCGATCGCCCACGTATAGCCCTTGCGGCGGATCGACTGGAGCCGCTCCCGGACCGCCTCGGGCTCCCCCAGGGTCCGCCCCGTGAACCGCTCGAGGGAGCCGCCGAGGTAGCGCTCGATCGCGCCGGGCGGCCTGAACGCCAGCAGCACCTGCCCCGACGAGACGGCGTGGAGCGGTGCACGCGCCCCCGTCCAGTCGCGGACCTGGACCGGATTCGGGGTATCGACCTGGTCGATGTAGTGGACGAGGTCGCCATCGGGGACGGACAGCCCGGCCGCCTCGCCGGACGCGTCGGCCAGGTCGGTGAGCGTCGGGCGTGCGAGCGCGGCCAAGGAGCGTGCGAGCGTGAAGCCGGCCGCCAGCGTCACGAGCCGCGGCCCGAGCCGCCACAACGTGTCGCCGGGGATCTGCTCGACCGCCCCCTCGTGGGCGAGGGTCGAGAGCAGGCGGGCCGCGGTCGACTTCGGCAGGCCGACCCGTTCGGCCACCTCGGTCACGCCGAGCGGGCCGTCGCCCAGTGCACCGAGCACGGCGAAGGCGCGCCTGATGGATTGGACGCTGGACACGGGCTCCCTCGTGGGCTACATTCGCGGTCGCGGTTCCATCATACGGCACGGTTCCGCATCGTGGAACCCTTCGGCTCGACCGAACGCAGCGACGCATCCGCCCTGGAGCCACCACCCGATGACCGACGACTACCAGGACATCGACCTCGACGCGCTCTCGGATGACGAGCTCGTCGAGCAGATGCACAACGACCTCTACGACGGCATGCGGGAGGAGATCGTCCAGGGGACGAACATCCTCCTCGGCCGCGGGTTCAGCGCGACGAAGGTCCTCGACGACGCCCTCGTCGCCGGCATGAAGATCGTCGGCATCGACTTCCGCGACGGCATCCTGTTCGTGCCCGAGGTCCTGCTCGCGGCCAACGCGATGAAGGCCGGCATGGAGATCCTTCGCCCGCTCCTCGCGGAGACCGGCGCGGAGCCGGTCGGCAAGGTCGTCATCGGGACGGTCAAGGGCGACATCCACGACATCGGCAAGAACCTCGTCGGGATGATGCTCGAAGGCGCCGGCTTCGAGGTCGTCGACCTCGGCATCAACACCGATGCCGACAAGTTCATCAACGCCCTCAACGAGCACAAGCCGGACATCCTGGGGATGAGCGCACTGCTGACGACGACGATGCCGTACATGAAGGTCGTCATCCAGACGCTGCGCGACCGGGACATGCGCGACGACTTCATCGTCCTGGTCGGTGGCGCGCCGCTGAACGAAGAATTCGGCCTGGCCGTCGGGGCGGACGCGTATTGCCGCGACGCAGGCGTCGCCGCCGAGACCGCCCGGCGGCTCATCGACGAGCGACGTGCCCGCGTCCCCGCCTGAGCGGCGGACTCCCCGCAGTCGGGCGGAGCTGCGCTCCGAGGTCCCGCCCGCGGCGGGCCCGAGGGATCCTCGGAGGGTCATGTCGCGGTTTGACGGGGAGCCCGCACAGCCGCGCGTCCTGATCGTCGGCTGTGGCGCGCTCGCGCGCGAGCTCGTGGCCCTGACCAGGCACCTCCCCAACGTCGACCTGACCTGCCTGCCGGCGACGCTCCACAACCGGCCGGGTGGCATCCCGGAAGCCGTCCGTCAGCGGATCCGTCGTCGCCGCGCAGGCTACGACCGGGTGTTCGTCGCCTATGCCGACTGCGGGACGGGCGGCCTGCTCGACCCGGTCATCGCGCAGGAGGGCGTCGAGCGCCTGGCCGGCGCCCATTGCTACGAGTTCTACGCCGGCCGCGAGGCCTTCGAGCGCCTCCAGGATGAGGAGCTCGGGACGTTCTACCTGACCGACTTCCTCGCTCGCAATGCCGACCGCCTCGTCATCGGGAGCCTCGGGCTCGATCGCCATCCCGAGCTGCGGGACGCGTACTTCGGGCAGTACCGCCGTCTCGTCTACCTCGCCCAGACCGAGGACCCCGCCCTGGACCGCGCGGCTCGGCGCATCGCGCGTCGGCTCGGGCTCGCCTACGAGCGTCGCTTCACCGGCCTCGGTG
The DNA here is from genome assembly GCA_035629655.1 of Saccharimonadales bacterium (SeqCode). Taxonomy (GTDB): domain Bacteria; phylum Chloroflexota; class Limnocylindria; order Limnocylindrales; family CSP1-4; genus SPCO01. The sequence goes on from DASPHN010000193.1 coordinate 15,540, forward strand.
AGCTCGCCACGTCGATCGCCGCGGTCGCGGCCGGCCAGCCGGCCCCGGCCGTCATCTCGCCGCTGGCCATCGGAGGGAGCTGACCGGCGTGGCGATGATGACGACCATCTGGTGGCGGGACATCCCGGCCCAGGTCACAGCACGCGAAGGCCGCCAGTCGAGCAAGATCGTGCTCCATCCGCGGTTCCAGGTCGCCATCGACAAGGCGGCCAGCCGGGCGAACAAGCGCGCCTACAACGACTACATCGAGGAGTGGCGGCGCGAGCAACGGCCCTGCGGCGACGACATCGCCGCCGAGGTGGCGGCCGAGGTCGAGCGGCTCGAGACCGAGTACGACAAGCACCGCCTCGCCCAGCTCATCCAGTCGGGCGGCGTCGAGGGCGGGCCGGCCCTGGCTCCGGCCCATGACGAGACATCGGGCAAACAGGCGCCCACGGAGACCGCATGACCCGGACCGTCATCAGCTCGGCCACCCGCGAGGTCGTCATCGGCGATGACCAGCCGTTCGTCATCATCGGCGAGCGGATCAATCCGACCGGCCGGAAGGTCCTCATGGAGGAGATGAAGGCGGGCGACTTCAGTCGGGTCGAGCGCGATGCCATCGCCCAGGTCGAGGCCGGTGCCCAGATGCTCGACGTGAACGCCGGGATCCCGCTCGCGGACGAGCCCGGCATCCTGGCCCGCACCATCCAGCTCGTCCAGTCGCTGACGGACGTGCCGCTGTCGATCGATTCGTCGATCGTCGAAGCGCTCGAGGCCGGTCTGGCCGTCTACCAGGGCAAGGCACTGCTCAACAGCGTGACCGGTGAGGAGGAGCGGCTCGAGCGCGTCCTGCCGCTCGTGAAGAAGTACGGCTGCGCGGTCGTCGCGATCAGCAACGACGAGACCGGGATCTCGATGGATCCGGATGTGCGGTTCGGCGTCGCCAAGCGGATCGTGGAGCGGGCCGCGGACCACGGGATCCCGCGCGAGGACATCATCGTCGACCCGCTCCTGATGCCGATCGGCGCGCTCAGCGGGGCTGGGCGACAGGTCTTCCATATCCTCGGCCGGCTGCGTGATGAGCTCAAGGTCAACTCGACCTGTGGGGCCTCGAACGTCAGCTTCGGACTGCCGAATCGGGAGGGCATCAACGGTGCCTTCCTGTCGATGGCGATCTCGAACGGCCTGACGTCGGCGATCACCAACCCGATCGCGGAGGGCGTCAAGCACAGCGTCATGGCTGCGGACGTGCTGATGGGCAATGACCAGGACGCGAGCCGCTGGATCCGCCAGTTCCGGATCGCACCGCCCGATGGCGAGACCGGCGGTCGACGGGTCAATCGACGGCGCGGTGCTGCGGCGCCGATGAGCGCTGACGTCCCGGGCGTGGACGTGCCGGGTCTCGACGTTCCGGCGGTGGATTGACGGCCGGCACGTGAGCGACGTCGGGGCCACGGCCGATCCGCAGGTCATCTTCACGCCGTCGGGTCGACGCGGTCGCGTGTCCGCGGGCACGACGGTGCTGGATGCGGCGCGCTCCCTCGGCGTCGACATCGATTCCGTCTGCGGTGGTCGCGGGATCTGCGGCCGCTGCGCCGTCACCCCGGGCTTCGGGTCATTCGCCAAGCACGGCATCACCTCGGCCCCGTCGCACCTGTCCGATCCGGCGGAGCTCGAGGCGGGCTATCGCGCCGAGCACAGCCTGGCGGCGGACAGGCGACTATCGTGCGCGGTCCACCTGCTGGGCGATGCCGTCATCGATGTGCCGCCCGAGAGCCAGGTCCATCGCCAGGTGGTGCGCAAGGATCTCGACGCGCGGCCATTCGTGCTGGACCCGGTCATCCGCCTGCACACGGTCGACGTCACGCCGCCCGACCTGGCCACGCCGACGGGCGACCTCGGCCGCCTCTTCGATGCCCTCCGCGCCGAGTGGGGGCTCGACGGGCTGCGCGCCGACCTGGACGTCATCAAGGCGCTCCAGCCCGCCCTGACCGCCGGGGACTACCGCGTGACCGTCGCGGTCCACGGCGGCCGGGACGTCATCGCAGTCTGGCCCGGGTTCCACGATCGCGCGTTCGGCGTCGCGATCGACGTCGGCTCGACCACGATCGCCGGCCACCTCGCGAACCTGACCGACGGCTCCATCCTGGCCAGCGCCGGCGTGATGAACCCGCAGATCCGCTTCGGCGAGGACCTGATGAGCCGGGTGAGCTACGTGATGATGCACGAGGGCGGCGAGGTCGAGCTCACGACCGCGGTCCGCAAGGCCCTCGACGGGCTGCTGGCGACGCTGGCCAATCGAGCCGGCATCAAGCGTGCCGAGATCCTCGAGCTGGCCGTCGTCGGCAACCCGATCATGCATCACCTGCTGCTCGGCATCGACCCCACGCCACTCGGCTCGGCGCCCTTCGCGCTGGCAACCGACGCGGCCGTCTCGACGACGACCGCGGAGCTCGCCATCCGCGCCCACCCGGGGGCGAGGGTCTACGTCCTGCCGTGCATCGCCGGCCACGTCGGGGCCGACACCGCGGGCGTGATCCTCGCGGAGGAGCCGCATCTCGCCACGGACCTGACCCTCGTGGTGGATGTCGGCACGAACGCCGAGATCGTCCTCGGCAACCAGGACCGGTTGCTCGCCGCGTCGAGCCCGACCGGACCTGCCTTCGAGGGCGCCCAGATCAGCGCCGGCCAGCGAGCCGCGCCCGGCGCGATCGAGCGCGTGCGCATCGATCGAGAGACGCTCGAGCCGCGCTTCCGGATCATCGGCGTCGAGGCCTGGTCGGACGAGCCGGGCTTCGCGGATGGGCTCTCCGCGGCCGGGACCGGCGTCACCGGCATCTGCGGCTCCGGGATCATCGAGGTCGTCGCCGAGCTGTACCTTGCGGGGGTCGTGACCGCCGATGGCGTCATCGATGGGTCCAACGCCGCGCGGACGCCGCGCATCGTCCCCGACGGCCGGACGTTCAGCTACGTCCTCCACGAACCGACCGACGACGGCCCGCGGATCCTCATCACCCAGAACGACGTGCGCGCGATCCAGCTCGCCAAGGCCGCGCTCTACGCCGGCGTCCGGCTCCTCATGGACCAGCTCGGACGCGACACGGTCGACGAGGTGCGCCTGGCCGGCGCCTTCGGCAGCCAGATCGACCCACTCCACGCGATGGTCCTGGGCCTCGTCCCCGACTGCGATCTCGCGCGCGTCCGCGGGGCCGGCAACGCGGCCGGGACCGGCGCCCTCATCGCCCTGCTGAGCGGGGCCGCACGGCGCGAGATCGAAGGCGTCGTCCGACGCGTCGAGAAGATCGAGACCGCCGTCGAGCCGCGGTTCCAGGAGCACTTCGTCGAGGCGATGGCCATCCCCCATCGGACGGCCGGCAATCCCCACCTCGAGCGGGCGGTGACGCTGCCGCCCCGCCCTGCGACCGCCGATCGCGGCGCGGACCCGAGAGCGGCGCGACGCCGACGGGCGGCCCTGGCCGCGACCGCAAGCCAAGGGACGGGAGAGGACCGATGACCGACACGACGCCGACCCGTCGATCCGGAGGACGCGACGGCCGGCGCGCCGCGCGGCTCAGTCACCAGGTCGAACGCCTGCCGTTCCTGACCCGTACCCTGGCGCCGTTCGAGGTCCTCGGCGAGGAAGGGCTCTCGATCATCGAGGACAACGCCGACACGATCCTCCAGGAGGTCGGTGTCGAGTTCCGCGGCGACCCCGAGGCGCTCCGCCTGCTCGCCGATGCGGGCGCCAGCGTCGACGGCGAGCGCGTCCGATTCCCGC
>DASPHN010000194.1:0-5079 GCA_035629655.1 Saccharimonadales bacterium (SeqCode)
GGACCTCGTGCTATACTCCGGCGCCGGTCGCCCGTTTCGCGGCCCTTCCACCCGCCCCCAACCGCAGCCCATGCTGCCCACCGACCAAGGAACCGCCGCGTGACAGTGCTCGACGAGATCGTCCAGGACCAGCTTCGCACCGACCTGCCGGAGCTCGCCACGGGTGACACCGTGAAGGTCTCCGCCAAGGTCGTCGAGGGCAACCGCGAGCGCATCCAGGTGTTCGAGGGGACCGTCATGCGCCTCCGCGGCGGCGGCATCACCCGGACCATCACGGTCCGCCGCATCGCCTCCGGCGTCGGCGTCGAACGCACGTTCAAGGTGAACAGCCCGCGCATCGACAAGATCGAGGTCCTCCGCCACGGCAAGGTCCGCCGCGCGCAGCTGTACTTCCTGCGCGATCGCGTCGGCAAGGCGGCCACCCTCCGCGAGCGGCGCACGAACGGCTAAGCGGCCACATCGCCGACCTCACGACCTCGCCGGTCCCGGCGGGGTCGTTCTGATCCCGGGCCGACGTCCACGAAGCGCCGGGTCGAAGGCATCCCGGGTACCCTTGCGCTCGATGGCCGTCATCGTCCCCACCCTCCGCCACGAGCGCCGCCTGTGGAACGAGGGCCTGACGCGCGTCGTCGGCGTGGACGAGGTCGGGGTGGCGCCGACCTGTGGCGCCGTGGTCGCGGCGGCGGTGATCATGAAGCCGGGCTGCCATCGGATCCCCGGCGTCCGTGACTCCAAGACGTTGTCGATGGCCCAGCGCGACCGGCTCGCCCCGCTCATCCGCGCACGGGCGGTCGCCGTCGGGGTCGGGGCGGCGTCGGTGCGCGAGATCGACCAGCTCAACATCTACCATGCCACGCACCTCGCGATGCGCCGGGCGATCGCCCGGGTCGGCGGCCACGAGCACGTCTTGGTCGATGGCAACCGGATCGTCGGCTTCGAGGCCCAGGTCGGGCCGTACACGAACGTCGTCGACGGTGACGCGAAGGTCTATTCGATCGCGTGCGCGTCGGTCGTGGCCAAGGTCGTCCGCGACCGGATGATGGCCAAGCTCGCGCTCCGCTATCCGGGCTATGGCTGGGAGCACAACCAGGGTTACGCGACACGCGACCATCGCGACGCGATCCGGGCGATGGGCCTGACGCCCTTCCATCGACGTTCGTTCCTGGCGCTGCAGCGGACACTGGCCGGCGACCAGCTCGAGCTGGACCTGCTCGCCGACCCCGGGGCATCGCCGGCGACCCATGAGCTACTCGAGCGGCAGCTCCTCCCGGTCATGGCCGACGAGGCGTCGTTCGATGCCATCGACCTCACGATGCTCGACGCGACCGCGGGATAAGCGCCGGGTCACCGACCGGTGACCGGCCGATGCGCATCGCCGGCCATGCTCGGCCGATGGCCGACCGCACCGATGCCCAGCGTGCCGGCGATGCTGCCGAGGCGCTCGTCGCCGCCCGCCTGGTCGCGGCCGACTGGACGGTCCTGGCTCGCAACGTGCACGTCGGACGCTACGAGCTCGATCTCGTCGCGATCGATCCCGGGCCGCCGGCCGCGCTCGTGATGGTCGAGGTTCGCTGGCGGGTGCGGCGTGACTTCGGCCTAGCCGAGGAGACGGTCGACCACCGCAAGCGTGCCCGGCTCCGGCACGCGGCGTACGCGCTCCTGGACCGTGGCGGCTGGCCGGCGTTGCCGCTCCGCTTCGACCTGGTCGTCGTCGAGCCGGGAGAACGGGGAGGGGAGGCTCGGGTCCGCCACCACCGAGCGGCGTTCTGAGGCGTCACGAGGGCCGGCCGTCGGACCCTGTGCTAGACTCCGCCGCGGCCCGGGACGCCCGTGCCACGTCCACCATGCACTGCCCGCTCGGTCGTCGAGCGGAGCTCACACGCGGACCGTCCCGACGGGGTGGTGCCGAGGCCGACCGGCCCGGTCCCCGATCGATCACCGGGGTCCGCGGAGGAACGAACCGACAGGAGGTCGCTCACCGTGCCGTCCGTTTCGATGCGGCAGCTGCTCGAGGCCGGGGTCCACTTCGGCCATCAGACCCGCCGCTGGAATCCCAAGATGAAGCCGTTCATCTTCGCCGAGCGCAATGGGATCCACATCATCGACCTGGCCCAGACCGTCCAGCGCCTGGACGTTGCCCTCGAGGCCGTTCGCGACACCGTCGCACGTGGCGATCAGGTCCTCTTCGTGGGCACCAAGAAGCAGGCCCAGGAGCCGATCGTCGCCGAGGCGACACGCGCCAACATGCCCTACGTCCAGAAGCGCTGGCTCGGCGGCATGCTGACCAACTTCACCACGATCAAGAAGCGCATCGGTCTCCTCGAGCAGCTCGAGGCACGGCAGCAGGCCGGCGACTTCGAGCGCATGACCAAGAAGGAAGCCGCGAAGCTGACCGAGGAGATGGTCAAGCTGCAGGGCACCGTCGGCGGCATGCGCAAGATGAAGCGCCTGCCCGGCCTGGTCTTCATCGTCGACCCGCACCGCGAGCGGATCGCGGTGACCGAGGCGAACAAGCTCGAGATCCCGGTCGTCGGGACCGGCGACACCAACGTCGACCCGGACGAGCTCGACTACATCATCCCGGCCAATGACGATGCCATCCGCGCCATCCGCCTGCTGTGCACGCTCGTGGCCGAGGCGGCCATCGAGGGCGCCGGCGAGCGGTCGGCACGAGCGTCGTCCGAGCCCGAGGCCATCGAGATGGCGATGCCCGAGGCCGAGGAGGACGTCCCCGGCGCGAGCGAGGAGCTCGTGGCTGCCCTGGCCGGCGGCGCGGCGCTGACCTTCGAGCCGGACGCCGACGAGGACGACCTCCTGCCCGGCGACCGGGTCGCCCGGGCCGAGGCCGCCGTCGCCGAGCCGCCGTCCGAGGCGACGCCCGAAGAGATCGCCGCCGAGCTCGCCCGCGAAGCGGCCGAGAAGGCCGAGGGCGACAACCCGGCCTGACGCCGACCGGCGGGCGACCGGCTCCCGGGACCGCCCGGCCGCCGCCCGCCATCTCGACACCCGACCACCGCGCGGGCGCCTCACGGCGCTCGTCACGACCTCGACACGAACAAGGAGCACCCACCCTCATGGCGGACATCTCGGCGGAGCTGGTCAAGGAACTGCGCGAGCGGACCGGCGCCGGGTTCATGGATTGCAAGAAGGCCCTGACCGAGGCCGATGGCGACCTCGACAAGGCCATCGCGTTGCTGCGCGAGAAGGGGCTGGCCGCGGCGGCCAAGAAGTCCGGCCGCGACGCGCGCGAGGGTCTCGTCTCGAGCTACATCCACACCGGTGGGCGCGTCGGCGTGCTCATCGAGGTCAACTGCGAGACGGACTTCGTGGCTCGGACGGACGAGTTCCAGAAGCTCGTGAAGGACCTGGCGATCCAGGTCGCCGGCCTCGCGCCGCTGTACGTGGACCAGGAGCGCATCCCGGCCGACGTGATCGAGGCCAAGAAGGCCGAGCTCCTCCAGGACGAGAGCGTCCAGAAGAAGCCCGAGACCATCCGCCCGCAGATCGTCGAGGGCCAGCTCAAGAAGTGGTACTCGCAGGTAACGCTCTACGACCAGCCGTTCCGCGATGAGGAGCGGACGGTCCGCGAGCTGATCAACGAGCGCATCGCCACGATCGGCGAGAACATCCGCGTCCGTCGTTTCACCCGCTATGCGCTCGGGGAGGAGCTGTGAGCGAGGCGGCGACCATCGCCGCGAACTCCGATCCGGCGATCCGGTATCGCCGGATCCTGCTCAAGCTGTCCGGCGAGGCGCTGCTCGGTGACCGGCCGTACGGCGTCGATCCGGCCGTCTGCGCCGCGATCGCCAAGCAGGTCGCGATCGTCCATGGCCTCGGTGTCCAGATCGGCATCGTCGTCGGCGGCGGCAACATCTTCCGCGGCATGGCCGCCTCGGCCCGCGGGATGGACCGCGCGACCGGCGACTACATCGGCATGCTGGCGACCGTGATGAACGGGCTCGCGATGCAGGATGCGATGGAGAAGGCCGGCGTCCCGACGCGGGTCATGACCGCCATCGCCATGAACGAGGTCGCCGAGCCGTACATCCGGCGGCGCGCGATCCGTCACCTGGAGAAGGGCCGTGTCGCGATCTTCGTCGCCGGCACGGGCAACCCGTACTTCACCACGGATACCGCGGCTGCCCTGCGAGCCGTCGAGATCAACGCCGAGGTCCTCCTCAAGGCCACCAAGGTCGACGGCGTCTACGACAGCGACCCGATGACGAACCCCGATGCGCAGCGGTACGCTCAGCTCGGCTACGCCGATCTGCTCCGCGACCAGCTCAAGGTCATGGACGCAGCGGCCGTCAGCCTGTGCATGGAGAACGACCTGCCCATCGTGGTCTTCGATCTCAACCAGCCCGACAACATCACGCGGGTCGCGGTCGGCCAGCCGGTCGGCACCCGCATCTCGAGCGCCAGCGAGGCGCAGCCAGCCACCGGAGGTGCGCCCGCATGAGCACCGAGATCCTCACCGACGCTGACCACAAGATGACTCGCGCCATCGACGCGATGGACCGAGATCTCCAGGGTGTCCGGACGGGGCGGGCGTCGACGGCGCTCGTCGAGCGAATCACCGTCGACTACTACGGCACCCAGACGCCGCTCAACCAGCTGGCCGGGATCAGCGTTCCCGAGCCGCACCAGATCGTCATCCAGCCCTGGGACCGTGGCGTCCTGAGCGCCATCGAGAAGGCCATCACGAAGAGTGAGATCGGCCTCATGCCCAACGTGGACGGCACGGTCGTACGCCTGAACATCCCGCCCCTCACCGAGGAACGTCGCAAGGACCTGGTCAAGGTCGTCCACAGGCGCATGGAGGAGGCCCGCGTCGAGATCCGGAACGTCCGGCGAGACGCCGCGGACCAGCTCAAGAAGGAGGAGCGCGACGGCGAGGTCGGGGCAGACGAGGCCCACCGCCAGCTCGATCTCCTCCAGAAGACCACGGATCGCCATATCGCCGAGGTCGATCGCCGCGGCGCCGCGAAGGAACAGGAGGTCCTCGAGGTCTAGTGGCCCGCGCACCGCTGGCCCGGCCCACCGACGCGCCGCCGACCGCGCACGGTCAGGCGACCGAAC
>DASPHN010000195.1:0-2494 GCA_035629655.1 Saccharimonadales bacterium (SeqCode)
GGGAAGAACATCTCGGTCGCCCGATCCAGCAGCCGCTCGGGCTCATTGCCGGGGCTGAGGTAGACCGTCCCGATCACCCGGAACGGTGGCACCTCGAGCGCCACGTCGTACGCGACCTTGTGGACCTTGTGGGCTTCCCGCTCCGACTCGGAGAGGGGCGGTAGGGTCGCCTCACCGGCCAGGACCATGATCAGGTCGTACGGATCGACCGCCTTGAGCCCGGCCGCCGGCGAGAGCGCGGCCGAGCCGTCGATCGGGGCCCACTGCACGTCCGAGATGGTGATCGCCTCCCGCTTGTTGAGGGCGTCCGACAAGCGATGATCGATGTGCATCTGGCCGACGATGCGCCACTCCTCGGTCAGGCCGTCGAACGGGACGCCGCGGCCGGGACGCGCCTCGGCGCTTCCCTTCCCGCTCGGCTTGGCGGGTTCGTCCTTGCGACGCCGGAACAGGTCGAATGGCACGTCAGTCCTCGGCCGTCCAGCTGTTGTCGCGGATGGTCTCGACGACGGTCGCATCGGCGAGGGTCGTCGTGTCGCCGAGCGGCCGGCCGTCGGCGATGTCCCGCAGGAGCCGGCGCATGATCTTGCCCGACCGCGTCTTGGGCAGGTCCGGGACGAGGAGGAGGTACTTGGGGCGAGCGATCGGCCCGATGACCTTGACCACGTGCTGCTTGAGCTCGGCGGCCATCGTGTCGCTCGGTTCCGTCCCCCCTCGGAGGATGACGTAGGCGAAGATGGCCTGCCCGGTCACGTCGTCCTTCTTGCCGACGACGGCGGCCTCCGCCACGCGCGGATGGTCGACCAGCGCCGACTCCACCTCGGTCGTCGAGATGCGGTGACCGGACACGTTCATGACGTCGTCGACGCGACCGAGCAGCCAGAGGTAGCCCTCCTCGTCGCGCTTGGCCCCGTCGCCCGCGAAATACATGCCCGGGAAGCGGCTCCAGTACGTCTCCTTGTAGCGCTCCGGATCCCCGTAGATCCCGCGCAGCATGCCCGGCCACGGTCGCTTCAGGACGAGGTAGCCGCCACCGCCCAGGGGCACGCTCTGTCCGTCGGCATCGACCACATCGACCTCGATGCCGGGGAACGGGAACGTCGCGGATCCCGGCTTGGTCGTCGTCACGCCGGGCAGTGGGGAGATGAGGATCTGGCCGGTCTCGGTCTGCCACCACGTGTCCACGATCGGGGCCCGGCCGCCGCCGATGTGCTCGTGGTACCAGAGCCACGCTTCCGGATTGATGGGCTCGCCGACCGAGCCCAGGACGCGCAGCGACGACAGGTCGTGCTGCTCGGGGAAGGCCTCGCCCTGGCGCATGAACGCGCGGATGGCGGTCGGGGCGCAGTACAGGATGGTGACCTTGTAGTCCTCGATGATCTGCCACCAGCGGTCCCAGGCCGGGGTGTCCGGGGACCCCTCGTACAGCACGCCGGTGGTGCCGTTGGCCAGCGGGCCATAGACGATGTAGCTGTGGCCGGTCACCCAGCCGATGTCAGCGGCGCACCAGTACACGTCATCCGGCTTGAGGTCGAAGATCGACCAGTGCGTGTAGGACGTCCCGAGGAGGTACCCGGCCGTGGTGTGCATGATGCCCTTGGGCTTGGCCGTGGTCCCCGAGGTGTAGAGCAGGTAGAGCATGTGCTCCGAGTCGAGCGGGACCGGGGCGAAGTCCGCGGCCTGCCGGTCGACGACGTCGTGCCACCACACGTCGCGGCCCTCGACCACGGTCGTGTCGGGTGCCGCGTCCCCGAGCCGTCGGACCATCAGCACGTGTTCGATGGTCGGCGTGTCCTCGAGCGCGGTGTCGACGGCGGCCTTGAGCGCCAGGGCCTTGCCGCGGCGATAGCTCCCATCGGCAGTGATGACCAGCTTGGCCTCGGCGTCGTTGATGCGGCCGGACAGGGCCTCCGAGGAGAAGCCGGCGAAGACCACGGTGTGCGGGGCGCCGATACGGGCGCAGGCGAGCATGGCGATCGGCAGCTCGGGGATCATCGGCATGTAGATGGCGACCCGATCACCGGTCCCGATGCCCAGCTCGGTCAGGGCGTTGGCCGCCTTCTGCACCTCCCGGTGGAGGTCCGCGTAGGTGATCGTGCGCGTCTCGCCCGGCTCGCCGATCCAGTGGTAGGCGACTTTCTCGCCGTCGCCGCGCTCGACATGACGGTCGACGCAGTTGTAGCTGACGTTCAGCTTGCCGCCGGTGAACCACTTGGCGAAGGGCAGATCCCACTCCAGGGTGGTCGTGAACGGCTCGTCCCAGTCGAGTCGCTCGCGCGCCAGCTCCGCCCAGAACGCCTCGGGATCAGCCTCGGCCCGCTCGTAGAGGTCGGCACTGACGTTGGCCTGGGCCACGAACGCCGGGTCCGGCGGGAACGTCCGCCGCTCGGACATCAGGTTCTCGATCTCGGGCGACGGGGTCGGTTCGTCGGTCACGCAGTACACCCTCGGCACGTGTCCCTGGCTGGCCGGGCCATTCTAGCCGGGCGCACCG
>DASPHN010000196.1:0-6190 GCA_035629655.1 Saccharimonadales bacterium (SeqCode)
TCGACGAGCCGTTCAACGGCATGGACCCCCGCCAGCGGCTGCACATGATGGCCTTGCTGCGCGAGATGGCGGCCGCCGGGCGGGTGATCCTGTTCTCGTCGCACATCCTCGAGGAGGTCGAGCGGCTGGCCGATGCCGTCCTCGTCGTCTACGCGGGCCGCCTGGCCGCGTCCGGGGACTTCCGCTCGATCCGGCGGCTGATGACCGATCGGCCGCACCGGTTCACGATCCGCTCGTCCGACGACCGCACGCTGGCAGCGGCGCTGCTGCGCCAGCCGGCCGTCTTCGGGGCCGAGCTCGTCGACGGCCTGCTGGCGGTGCGGACGTCCGACTACGGCGCCTTCACCCGCATCGTCGCCCCGACCGCGCGCGCGGCCGGCATCCGGCTCCTCGAGGTCACGCCCACCGACGACTCGCTCGAGAGCGTCTTCAGCTACCTGGTCCGCCGATGACCGCGTTCCGGGCGCTCGTGGTCGTCACGCTGCGGGGCCTGATGGGCCGCCGCCGGATCCTGCTGTTGCTGCTCCTGGCGGCCCTGCCCGTCATCGTCGGTCTGGTCATCCGCCTCGGTGGCGGCCGCGCAGATGTGCCCGGCATCCTCGACACCCTTGGCATCCGGACGGTCCTCCCGCTCGTGGCGCTCGTGATCGGCACGGCCGTCATCGGCTCCGAGGTCGAGGACGGCACCCTCGTCTACCTCCTCACCAAGCCGATCGCCCGGTGGCGGACGGCGCTGGCCAAGCTGCTCGTCGCGGCCGGCCTGACGATCGCGCTCGCGGTCCCGCCGATCTTCCTCACCGGCATCCTCGTCGGCGGGACCGGCAGCGAGTCGCTTGGCATCGCGAGCGGCTACGCCCTCGCGGCGATCGCCGGAGGAGCCGCCTACGCCGTCGTCTTCGCCACCCTCAGCGCCTATACGACCCGGGCGCTCATCCTTGGTCTCGCGTACACGCTGTTGTGGGAGGGCGTGCTGGCGGGCCTCCTGGAGGGCACACGCTTCCTGTCGATCCGGCAGGCGACCCTCGGGCTTGCGGCGACGCTCACCGATGTCGATCCCGGCGTCGACCCGCTGGACCCGATCGTCTCGGTCGTCATCCTGGTGGCGGCCATCGGCGGCTCCGTCGTGCTGACCACCATGGCCTTGCGACGCTTCGAGATCCGCGCCGGCGACTGAGCCTCGCCGAGCCTTCCGTGCTTGACCGGCCGAGGGCGCCTCGGTAGCATGCGCTGACAAGGCGCCTTGCGAGCATCGGTCATGTCGGCCTGTCGCAGAGCCAGCCCAACGACCGAGGCCCTCGACCGCCGTGACCGCCGCGTTCTTCCTCATGCTTCGCGAGGGCCTCGAGGCCGCCCTCATCGTCGGGATCATCGCGGCGTACCTCGTGAAGATCGGTCGCCGCGATGCCCTGCCGAAGATCTGGCTCGGCGTCGGCGCCGCCGTCGTCCTCTCCATCGCCGCCGGCGTGGTCGTCGTCGCGACCGTCGGCCGGTTGCCGCTGGTGGTCCAGGAGACGATCGAGGGCGCGGCCGCGATCATCGCCGTCACCGTGCTGACGTGGATGCTCTTCTGGATGCGCCGGCAGGGCCGGGCCATGAAGGGCGAGCTGGAAGCGGGTGTCGAAGCCGCGCTCGAGGTCGGTTCCACGAGGGCGCTGGTCGGACTCGCGTTCGTTGCGGTGATCCGCGAGGGGCTCGAGACGGTCCTCTTCCTGCTCGCCATCGGGGCGAGTGCCGGCGACATCGTGCCGCTGCTCATCGCCTCGCTCGCCGGGCTGGCCGTCGCCGTCGCCATCGGCTGGGCGATCTTCGCGCTGGGCATCCGGATCGACCTGCGGCGCTTCTTCACGCTGACCGGCGTCGTCCTGATCTTCGTCTCCGCCGGCCTGGTCGCCTTCGCGATCGGCGAGTTCACCGAGGCGGGACTGCTGCCTGCGACCCCCGTCGTCTTCGACATCTCGGGCGTGCTGCCCGAGACCGGACTGCTCGGGTCGCTGCTCGTGGGGCTGTTCGGCTACCGCTCCGCCCCGACCACGCTGGAGCTCATCGGCTACTTCGCCTACCTGATCCCCGTCCTCATCCTGTTCGTCGGCGGCGGTCGACGCCCCCGTCCGGTCGCGGCAGCGGCGACGATCGTCGAGACCTAGACGCCCACGGCCGGGGGGCCGACCTTAGAACGGCAGCATCGACTCCAGGTCGGGCAGGATCGCATCCGCACCGAAGACGAAGACGAGGCCGAGCATCAGGCTGAACAGCCCGGCCACCGCCCCGGCGGCGACATAGATCCGTTCGCGCGTCTGGCTGGCGACGAAGCCGACGGAGCTGAGCACGACGATCGCGAAATTCGAGATGAGCAGCCCGAGCACGAACGCGAACAGCATCGGGATGCCGAGCCCGGCGCTGGCGGCGCCGCCGACGGCGGCGATGAGCAGGACCTGCGACCCGGTCTCGGCACCGATCCCATGGATCATCCCCACCCCGAACGACGTGCGGGCGCCGTACGAGGACATCTCGAGCGGCTCCACGTGCTCGTGGCCGTGCAGGCTCGCCTGCAGCCGTCTCCAGCCATAGCGAACGCCGTCGAAGACGAGCATCCAGCGGCTTCGCAGCCGGAACGACTCGCCCGCCCGGGCGTAGCGGTACACGGAATACAGGACCCAGAGGCCAAGCCCCACGAGCGTCAGGCCGACGATGCGACCCATCAGGGGGTCGAGCCAGTCCGGCAGGAGTGCGCCGAACGCGATCGCGGCGATGCCGAGCGCGATGACCACCGCGCCGTGTCCCAGCGCGTACAGGGTGCCGAGCTTGATCGCCTCGACCTGCTCCGGGCCGAAACGAGATCGGGCCATGGAAGTCCCCCGAACGGCCGGCGCCAGGGTCGCGGCACCCGGGCCAGCGTCGTGGGCGCGGAGCTCGAGCGAGCCGCCGTGGCCATGGTGCGGAGCGCTCGTCGTCCCGTGCTGCTCCACATGGGCCGCCTCCGCCAGGCTCGCGGCCGCGGTCGTGCTCGTGATGTCGGTGATGGCCGCGATGTGGTCCCAGTCGATGCCATGGCGGATGCCGAGGGCGAGGCCGGTCAGCAGCACGCCGATCCCGGCGGGCGACTGGCTGACCTGGGCGATGATGTCGAACACGGTTCCCTCGTGCGTCCTGGGTCGGACAGCGTAGCCCAGAGCGGGCCTAATCGCAACCAGTTGCATCTGCGGCAGGTCGCGTCGTTCCTCCTATACTTCGCACCATGTCCCCATCCGGATCGCACGGTCGCCACGCCACCAAGGACGCGACGGACCGCCCCGCCAGCCGGGCCGGCCTCGCCGCGTGGGACGGCATCCCGGACCGGCTCCGCGCGCGCGGCCTGCGCTGGACGCCCCAGCGCCGGATCCTCGTCGAAGTCCTCTCCACGACCGATGGCCACGTGACCGGCAGCGAGCTCGTCGAGCGCTGCCGGGCGATGGATCCGGACACGATCCCGAGCACCGTCTACCGGACGCTCGACGTCCTCGAGGAGCTGGGCGTCCTCAGCCACAGCCACGGCGCGGACGGTCGCGAGGAATTCCACGTCCTGCCCGACGAGGAGCACGGCCACCTGTACTGCCGACGCTGTGGCAGCCAGTGGGAGCTCGTCGCCGACGACCCGGCCGTCGTCGCGTCCGTGCGCGGGTTCGAGCGGGCGCGCGGGTTCGAGATCGACGTGTCGCACCTGACCCTCATCGGCCGATGCGCGGCCTGCCGCACCGACTGACCGATCAGTGGCCATCCTGCGAATCGTCCAGCTGGGCGATCCGATCCTCCGCACGCCGACGGTCCCCGTCACGCGATTCGATCGGACCCTCGGGCACCTGCTCGACGACATGACCGAGACCATGCGCGACGCGCCGGGCGTGGGCCTTGCTGCGAATCAGGTCGGCCGCTCCGAGCGGGTCGCCGTCATCGAGATCGAGGGTCGCCACATCGAGCTCGTGAATCCGACGGTCGTGCGCCTTGACGGCACACAGACCGACCTGGAGGGCTGCCTGTCCGTCGCCGGGTTCTATGCCGAGACCGAGCGGGCCGAGCGGGCCGTGGTCAAGGCGCTCGATCGGCGCGGCCGACCGGTCCGGGTCTCGGGCCGCGGCTTCCTGGCTCGAGCGCTCCAGCACGAGGTGGATCACCTTGACGGCAAGATCTACGTCGACCGCCTCGACTCGCCCGCCGACATCCAGCGGGTCGGCGAGGACGGTGAGCTCGTGGAAGCCTGAGGCGATCCGGCTGGCACACTGCACCTGATGTCGACCACGACCGTCGAGCTCTTCTACGGGATCCTGGCCCTCATCGCGTTCCTCGCGGTGGGACTGCTCATCGTGCTCCGCCTTGCCGCTCTCGCCAGCGAGGGCGCAGCCGGCGCATGGGCCTCGGTCGCCATGATGATCGCTCCGAACGCCTTGACGATGGCCTGGGTCGTGGCCTTGTTCGCCACGGCCGGCAGCCTCTACTTCTCGGAGGTCGCCGGGTTCGAGCCGTGCACCCTGTGCTGGTACCAGCGGATCGCGATGTACCCGCTGGTCGTGATCCTGGCCATCGCGGCGTCGCGCCGGGAGCGATCGGGCGCGATCTACGGCGCGGCGCTGGCAGCGGTCGGCGCGGTCATCGCCGCGTACCACGTCGCCCTGGAGTGGTTCCCGGCCCTCGACAGCGGGGCCTGTGACCCCGACAACCCGTGCACGCTCCTCTGGTTCCGCGTGTTCGGCTTCATCAGCCTCCCGACGCTGGCGCTTGCCGCCTTCCTGTTGATCCTGGCCCTGCTGGCCATCCGGATCACCCATCACGCCGATCAGACCGAACGGAGGACCACATGACCTCGAGCTCCCGCGGCTCACGACGCGACGCGGCTCGCGCTCGCGAGCGTGCCGCCGATCGCCGACGCTGGCTCCTGCCCGTGCTGGTGGTTGGGGTCCTGGCCGCCGCCGCGATCGGGGCGATCGTGCTGACCGGAAGTGGGGACGGCGGGTCGTCGGCACGGCCGTCCGAGGGCCCGGGGGGCTCCGCCTCGGTCGCACCTGGAGCTGGGCCGGTCGTCAGTGGTGCGCCGCTGCCGGTGTTCTCGACGCCGGCCGGCGATCCGGCGGTCGGCGCGACCATCCCGACCGTCACCTCGCCGACCGGCTCGATCGCCATCGACGGTCGGCCCAAGGTCTTGCTGTTCGTCGCGCATTGGTGCCCGCATTGCCAGAACGAGGTGCCGCTCGTCCAGTCCTGGATCGATGGCGGCGGCCTGCCGGCCGACGTCGACCTCATCACGGTCTCGACCGCGATCGACCCGAACCGGCCGAACTATCCGCCCGACGCCTGGCTGACCGGCGAGCGCTGGACCCCGCCCGTCATCACCGATCCGACGAATGCCGTCGCGAACGCGTACGGCCTGTCGGCGTTCCCGTACTGGGTCTTCGTCAATGCCGATGGCACGGTCGCCGGCCGCCTGACCGGCGAGCTGCCCATGGCCGACCTCGAGGCGATCATCGCGGGTCTCGCCCGATAGCCGCCCATCCATCGGTAGCTCGGGGGCGAAGGATGGTCGTGCACGAACCATCGGTCGAGATCGAGTCCGTCTGGGACTACCCGCGCCCGCCGCGGGTCGAACCCGTGCAGGAGCGGATCCGGGTCGTCGTCGGCGGCATCACCATCGCCGACTCGACGCGCGCGCTGCGGGTCCTCGAGACGAGCCACCCACCGTCGTTCTACCTGCCGCCCGACGACGTTCGGCTGGACCTGTTGGTCCCCGGGCGTGGCGGATCGGTCTGCGAGTGGAAAGGCGAGGCGAGGTACCGGACGCTCGTGCTCGGCGAGCGTCGGATCGAAGACGTCGCCTGGACGTACGCGGACCCGCGGCCAGGCTTCGACGCCATCAGGGATCACCTCGCGTTCTACCCCGGCAAGGTGGACGAGGCGTGGGTCGGCGGGGAGCTCGCGAAGCCCCAGGCCGGCGGCTTCTATGGCGGCTGGATCACGGCCCGTCTGCGAGGCCCGTTCAAAGGCGATCCGTCCACGCTGGGCTGGTAGACCTCGCTCCGTATCGCCGGGTCGCCGCGCCGCGGTGGGGCCCTCGGCTAAGGCTCCGCTCAAGTCCGCCGGCGGCGATCCGCGGTGATCCCACCTAGAGCTGTCGCTGCTGCAACGGGCCGAATCGAGCCAATCTACGTATTCCGGGGCGTGCATC
>DASPHN010000197.1:0-2012 GCA_035629655.1 Saccharimonadales bacterium (SeqCode)
GACCGAGTCCGCGGTCAGGTCGCTGCGCTCCAGGTGCAGGGAGCCGGTGAGGGCCTGGGCGATCTCAGCCAGGGTGAGGGCGATCATCTAGAGCCACCCGGCGTCGCGGAGCGCCTGGCGGGAGTCGTCCCGCGCCGAGTAGGGAATCTTGACGCCGGCGACCTCGTGGTAGTCCTCGTGGCCGGGGCCGGCGTAGAGGATGACGTCGCCCTCCCTGGCCAGGGACAGCGCGGTACGGAAGGCGGCCCGCGGGTCGGGGACCTCATGGAACTCCCCGGTCGGCGACGCGGCCCTGGCCGCCTCGAGCAGGCTGGCACGGATGGCGGCGGGGTCTTCGAAACGCGGGTGGAAGTCGGTGACCACGACGACATCCGCGCCGCGGGCGGCGATGGCGCCCATGTCCGCGCGCTTGGTCATGTCCCGGTCGCCGTCGGCGCCGAACACCATGATCAACCGGCCTTCGGTCGTCTTGCGGATGGCGTCGAGCGTCTGCAGGAAGGCGTCCGGCGTGTGTCCGTAGTCGATGTAGACCAGCGGGCCGCGGTCGCCGGAGATGCGCTCCGCACGCCCGGGGATGTACGCGGCGATGCCGCCGTCCCGGTCGAGGGTGTGCGCGATGGCGGCGAGGTCGAAGCCGGATTCGACGAGCATCACGATGGCGAGGGCGGCGTTGGCGGCCATGTACCAGCCGATCAGCGGCACCCGGGTCTCCAGGCGACGGCCCTCCGGGCCCTCGAGCACGAACTGCGTGTACAGCGCGGTCTCCTCGACCACGAACATCCGCCAGTCGGCGTCGATGTCGGGGCGGCTGGTGAGCGTGGTCACCGGGATGCGGCACTCGTGCACGATCCGCCGGCCCCAGTCGGAGTCGACGGTGACCACGGCCCGGCGGGAGCGGTCGGGCTGGAAGAGTTCGAGCTTGGCCTGGAAGTAGTCGTCCATGGCGTCGTAGTCGTCGAGGTGGTCGTGGCTCAGGTTGGTGAAACCGGCCACGTCGAAGGTGAGCCCGTCGATGCGGTGCCGGCTGAGCGCCTGGGCGGAGACCTCGATCGCGACGGCGCGCACCTCGGCCTCGAGCATGCGGGCCAGCAGCGCGTGCAGCTCGCTGGCCTCCGGGGTGGTCAGGGAGCTGGTGACCGCGAGGTCCCCGATCCGCCGCTCGGCGGTGGAGGTGAGGCCGGCGACGATCCCGAGCTGGTTGAGGATGGCGAAGAGCAGGTACACGACGCTGGTCTTGCCGTTGGTGCCGGTGACGGCGAAGAGCGTGGCGGGGTTCTCGCCCGTGCGAAAGATCCACGCGGAGACGGCGCCGAGCGCCGCCCGGGCGTCCGGGGTCACGAGCACCGGGAGGCCGCTGTCGGCGGCGATGACCGCGCCGGCGGCGTCGGTCAGGATCGCGACCGCGCCGGCGTCCCTGGCACCGTCGGCGTAGGAGGCGCCGTGGCTGTGCTGCCCGGCCACACCGACGTAGAGGTCGCCGGGCTGGACCGTGCGCGAACTCAGGCTCACGCCGGTGACTTCGAGGCCGTCGATGTCACCACGCACCTCGAGGTCGAATTCGTCGACGAGGCCGGACAGGGAGCGGGAAAGGGGATGTTGTGGACGGAGCGCCGAGGGCGACAATTCGGTCACGGGGCTCACTTTCTTACCAATTGGCAGGGAGATCGGGTGCTGGAGTGCCCGACGGAACTGCCCGGTACTTCTTCAACGCCTGGCTCATGACCTTCTGGAAGACCGGAGCCGACGCGGCAGACGTGTTCATTTTAACAGGATCCGCGAGGCTCACCGACACGACGTACTGCGGATCGTCCGCCGGGGCGAACCCGGAGACCGACACGAGGTACCCCCGCGAGTAGCCGCCGTTGCCGTTCGGCATCTGGGCCGTGCCGGTTTTCGCGGCCACCCGGTAGCCCGGAATCTCCCACTTGGCGGCGACCCAGCTGTTCTGGTAGACCTCCTCGAGCACGTCGGACGTGTCGTTCGCCGCGCCCACCGAAATCACCCGGCTCCCG
>DASPHN010000198.1:0-10769 GCA_035629655.1 Saccharimonadales bacterium (SeqCode)
TCCTCGGGCCGGAGGGCAATCGCGAGTTCCTGTTGCACCTGGCGCCGGGTCCCGGTTGTGCCGAGATCGGTGACCTGATCGCCGAGGTGACCGGCACGTGACGATCCGGCGCATCGGGTTCGCCTACAACCCCACGAACGAGGCGGCCGTCGAGTTGAGCGCCCGCGCGTCGGGTTGGTGCCAGATGCGCGGGATCGGGGAGTGGCAGGCGCCGGCCGGCGAGCTCGAGGCGCTCCTGGCCGAGCTGCCGACCACCGACGTCCTCGTGGTGCTCGGCGGCGACGGCACGTTCCTGCGTGCTGCCCGGGCCGTGGCGGAGGTCGACGTGCCGCTCCTCGGCCTGAACCTCGGCAAGGTCGGCTTCCTGTCCAAGGCGGAGGCCGGCGACCTCGAGGCCGTGCTGGCCAGGATCGCGGCCGGGGAGTTCTCGATCGACGAGCGGATGGCCATCGAGGGCCGGATCCTGCGCGGCGGCGGGGTGGGGGAGGACACCCGCCACGTGGCGCTCAACGACATCGTGATCGCCCGCGGCTCGCTCGCCCGGGTCTGCCGTCTGGACGTGTCCATCGACGGCACGCACCTGGCCACGTTCATCGCCGACGGCCTCGTCGTGGCCAGCCCGACGGGCTCGACCGGCTACTCGTTCTCAGCCGGCGGGCCGATCCTCGACCCCGTCAGCCGCAACCTCGTGGTGACGCCGATCGCCGCCTACCTCTCGGCGATCCGCTCGGTCGTGGTCAGCCCCCAGCAGGTGGTGCGCTGCCGGGTGGTGGATGCGCACGAGGCGCTCGTCTCGGTCGACGGCCGCGAGGACCTGCCGATCGCCGTCGGCGACGTCGTGGAGGTGCACGCCGTGGAGCGCCCCATCCGACTCGTCGAGCCGAAGGGCGCGCAACCGTTCTGGGACCTGCTTCGCCACAAGGTGGAGCTGCTGCCGTCGTGACCGCCGAGCGGCGACCGAGCGACGACGCCGTGGGTCGGCTGATCGAGCTGACGGTCGCCGACCTCGCGCTCATCGATCGCCTGCGCCTGGCGTTCGATGCCGGCCTGAACGTCATCACCGGCGAGACCGGCGCCGGCAAGAGCCTGCTCATCGATGCCTTGGGCCTCGCGCTCGGCGCGCGCGCCGACACCTCGCTCGTCCGCCACGGCGCCGACTCGGCCCGTGTCGAGGCCTTGTTCGACCGCCTGCCGGAGCCGCTGATCGCGGTGCGCGAGGTCGGTGCCGGCGGACGGTCCACCGCTCGTCTCGATGATGCTGCGGTGACGGCTGCACGACTGGGCGAGGAGGTCGGCCCGCTCGTCGAGATCCATGGGCAGCACGATCAGGGGCGCCTGCTCGACGAGCGCTGGCAGCGCGACCTGCTCGACGGGTTCGGCGGCCACGACGAGCTGCGCGCCGCGATGGCCGGGGCCGTCGAGCGGTGGCGCGACAATCGGACGGCGCTGGATGCGGCCGCGCTCGACCCTCGGGAGGTCGCGCGGCGACTCGATCTCCTCGACCACGAGGCGGCCGAGATCGCGGCAGCGGGCCTGCGCCCGGGCGAGGCGGACGCGATCGGTGCGCGCCTCGTCGCGGCCCAGCACGGCGAAGCGATCGCCCGGGGTGCCGAGACCCTGCACGAAGCCCTCACGGCCGATGGTGGGGGCGCCCGGGACATCACCGGGCTCGCGCTCCACGAGGCGCGCGGCCTGGCCCGCCTGGATCCACGCTTCGAACCGCTCGCGGAGCGCCTGGCCGGGCTCGAGGCCGAGCTCGTCGACGTGGCCGAGGAGGCGAGGACCCTGGCCGAGGGCATCGACCACGACCCTCGCGCGCTCGAGGCACTCGACCAGCGGCTGGCGATCATCCACGGCCTCCTCCGTCGCTACGGGGATGACGAGGCGGCGGTGATCGCGCACGGGGAGCGGGCCTCCGCCGAGGCGGAGCGACTCCGTGGCCTCGACGAGGAACGGGCCCGCCGACAGCGTGAGGATGCGGTCCGCCTGGCGGAGGTCGCGGAGGTGGCCGCGGCACTCTCGACCGCCCGGGCAGGTGCCGCCGCATCGCTGGCCGGCGCCGTCGACGTGATCCTGCAGGAGCTCGGCTTCCCGGCGGAGGCGTTCGAGGTCGGCCTCGGGCGGCGGACGGCCGGGCCCGGGGAGCCGGCGGTCGAGCTCGACGGGGATGCGGTCGCCTTCGATGCCTCGGGAGCGGACCAGGTGGTCTATCGCTTCGCGCCGAACCCGGGGGAGCCGCCCCGGCCGCTCGCGCGCATCGCGTCCGGGGGCGAGCTGTCGCGTGTGGCCCTCGCCATCAAGCGCGTCCTCGCCGAGGCCGACGCCACGCCGACGCTCGTGTTCGACGAGGTCGATAGCGGCATCGGCGGACGCAACGCCGACCCGCTCGGCCGAAGCCTGTGGAGCCTCGCGCGACGCCACCAGGTCCTATGCGTCACGCACCTGCCCCAGATCGCGGCCCACGCCGATGCCCATTTCCGGATCGCGAAGCGCGAGCGGGATGGCCGGACCGTCACCGAGGTCGAGCGCCTCGACCACGAGGGCCGGATCGTGGAGCTGGCCGCCATGCTCGGCGGGGTCGCCGGTGAACCGTCCGCCCTGGCCAGTGCCCGCGAGCTGCTCGATCGTGCCGAGTCGTGGCGCGGCCTGCCCGTCGGCGCGAGCGGCGGCGGCTGACCGGCCCCGCGACCGTCACCATGCCCGCGACCGCGTCCCTCGATCGTGCGATCGAGGACTATCTCTCCTACCTGCACGTCGAGCGCGGCCTGGCCGATGCCACGATCCGGGCGTACCGCTCGGACCTGCGCGACTACGAGGCCACGTCGGGTGCCGACACGGGCTGGGCGCGATCCCCGGACGCCGCCGTGAGCTATCTCGCATCCCGGACCCGGCGGGGCGCTCCCGGTGTGCCAGGGCTCGCGCCGACCAGCCTGCGCCGTCGCGCGGCGGCCCTCAAGGGCTTCTACCGGTTCGCCTACGGGGAGGGCCTCATCGACGTCGACGTGGCGGCCCACCTCGACCTGCCGCGCCAGACCCGGCGTCTGCCCGACACGCTCGATGTCGATGACGTCGAGCGCTTGCTCGAGGCCGCCTCCACGGCCGGCATCCGCGACCGTGCCCTCCTCGAGCTGCTGTACGCCGCCGGCCTGCGCGTGAGCGAGGCGCTGCGCCTCGATCGGGAGGACCTGTCGCTCGATGGCGGGTTCGTGCGCGTCATCGGGAAGGGCGACAAGGAGCGGCTCGTGCCGGTCGGGGACGTCGCCATCGATTGGCTCGTGGCCTGGATCGACGGCCCGCGCCCGGCCCTGCTGGCGATCGCCCACGTCCAAGCGGTCCGTGGCGGGCCGCTCTTCCTCGGGGATCGCGGGCGCCGGCTCGCTCGCCAGCAGGCGTGGGCCGCGGTGACCGCTGCGGCCGAGCGTGCAGGTCTCGGGGGCCGGGTCAGTCCGCACACGCTGCGCCACTCGTTCGCGACGCATCTCCTCGAGGGCGGAGCCGATCTGCGGGTCGTCCAGGAGTTGCTCGGACATGCCAGTATCTCCACGACGCAGCTGTATACGCATCTGACCGGGGAACGCATCCGCGACGTCTATCGCCGGGCCCACCCGCGGGCCTGAGCAGAGGGAGGCAGCAGGGGCATGGCCTACGCCGACGGATTGCTCTCGAAGGGCGAGCGCATCACGCACCGCGAGAAGCAGCACTGGTGGGTCTTCGTGTGGGGCGCACGCTTCACGATCCTCGCCGTCGTGATCGCGGTCATCCTGTTCATCCTCGGTGGCAACCTGTCGCTCGAAGGCTCGTCGGGCACGTTCCGCTCGATCCTGAGCTGGATCACCGCTGCCTTGTTCATCGGCGGTTTGGCGCTCCTGCTGTGGACCACCCTGCGCTACATCAGCCAGGAATACGTGCTCACGAATCGCCGCGTGCTGCAGGTCGAGGGCGTCGTGAACAAGCGCGTCGTCGACAGCTCCCTGGAGAAGATCAACGATGCGGTGCTCGAGCAGTCGATCTTCGGCCGTGCGCTCGGCTTCGGCGACCTGAAGGTGCTGACCGCGTCCGAGGCGGCGATCTCCGAGTTCAAGATGATCCGCAACCCGATCCAGTTCAAGAAGGCGATGCTCGACGCGAAGTACGAGTACGAACGAGACGTCGCCGGAACGGGCGATGTCGTGAGTCCGCCCTTGCGTCAGCCCGCACCGCAGGTGGCGCCACTGCGCCCGGTGGATGAGGTCGCACCGGTGGCCGATCCGGCACGCGACACGACCGATGACACGGTCAGCGCCGCGACGCCAGGCACCCCAGCGCCGGCGCCACTCACGCCGGACGAGGTGACCCGCACGCTCACCAGCCTCGCCGAGCTGCGCGACCGCGGCGCGATCACGTCCGAGGAGTTCGAGCGCAAGAAGGCCGACCTTCTGAGCCGACTCTGAGCCGGGTCCGCCGCCGCAGCACAGGTCCGGGCCGCGGCGCGGCTACGATACGCGGGACCCGACCCGCACCCATCGAGCGAGCGTGAACCCAGACTTCCTCGTCGAGCGCCTCATCGCGGCCGTCCTCGTCATCCTCATCTCGTTCCCGTTCCACGAGTTCTCGCACGCCCTGGCCGCCTACCGCCTCGGCGACGCGACGGCGAAGCTGATGGGCCGGCTGACCCTCAATCCGATCGTCCACTTCGATCCGCTCGGCGGGATCCTGCTGATCGTGTCGAGCCTGATCGGCTTCGGGATCGGCTGGGCGAAACCCACGCCGGTCAACGTCGCGAATTTGCAGGGCGGCCGGAGCGGTGACGCGATCGTGGCGATGTCCGGACCGATCTCGAACCTGGCCATCGCCATCGCCGTCGCGCTGCCGCTGCGCTTCATCGAAGCGTCGGGGATGGACGTCCCGCCCCAGCTGCTCAACGTGATGGCGCTGTTCGTCTGGATCAACATCGCACTGCTGCTGTTCAACCTGCTGCCGATCGTGCCCCTCGACGGCTCGCACGTCCTGTTCGCGATGATGTCCCCGGCCACCGCCTGGCGCTACCGGCCGATGCTCACCCAATACGGGCCGATCATCCTGCTGGTTGCGGCGTTCCTGCCGATCCTGCCGGGCGGCAACACCGTCTTCGGCGCCGTCTTCACCACCATCGGTGAACCCATCTTCGAGCTGCTCGTGGGCCGTGAGTTCTTCTTCTGGATCTAGCTGGTGGGCCGGCAAGGTCCGCCAGACCTGGTCGCACCTTCGGGCGCGGGTGACGTCCACCGAGCGCGCCGACCTCGCCGCCTGGCTGAGCCCGGCCCAGGCCGAGCTGTTCGACTCGATGCACGTGGCCGACCGCCGCCACGGCCTGGATGTCGCCGCGACGCTCCGGGCCGAGGGCGTGACGGAGTCGGAGGTGCTGCTCGCCGGGGTGCTCCACGACGCTGGCAAGGGCCACACCGGGTTGCTGCCGCGGATCGTCTACGCCCTCGGCCAGGGATACGGCGCGTGGATCTGGCGCTGGGCTGCCGTCCTGCCCGGTGGTCGCGGCGCGATGGACCGCCTGCGGACCCATGCCGAGACCTCGGCCGAGCTGGCGGCCGCGGCCGGCTGCAGTCCTCGGACCGTCGAGCTGATCCGCCACCAGGACGCGCCGATCGACCCGGTCGCCGGTCGTGCGCTGCAGCTCGCGGATGAGGCCAACTGACGTGACCGACCACGGGTCGCCCGGCGTCCCGGTGATGGACACGGGCCTGGTGGCTGCGGCCATCGCGGCCGAGCCGGCTGCCCCGGCGGTGCGCTTCGCCGACGACCGACGTCCGGAGGCGGCTACCCGCGTCCAGGTCGCCGAGTTCGATGGTCCGCTGGCCCTCCTCCTGTCGCTCATCGAGGCCCGTCAGCTCGATGTGCTGACCGTGCCGCTCGGCGGGCTTGCCGAGGCCTATCTGGACGCGCTCGCGACGCTCGAGGCCGACCGCCTGGGCAACGTCAGTGCGTTCGTGGCCGTCGCGTCCCAGCTGATCCTCATCAAGAGCCGCGCGATGCTGCCCCGCCAGGCGCCGACCGCCGCGGTGGGTGACCTCGACGAGGCACCGGATCCCGAGGCCGAGCTTCGCGCCCGGCTCCTGCTCTACCGGGCTCACCGCGACGCAGGGTTGCGACTGGCCGATGGCGCGCTCGAGCGGGTCGGTCTGTTCCGACGAGAGCCGTCCACGGCGCGCGCGTCCGGGGTCGCGGGAGCCCGCCCGGCGGATTCGCCGCCGATCGATCCGGTTCGGCTCGGTCGCGCCCTCGTGCACCTGGTGACGATCGCCCCGGCACCGGTCACGCCGCCGGAGGTCATGGCTCGCGTCATCACCCTGACCGAGCGTGCGGCGATCATCCGCGAGGCCCTCCGGACCGCGCCCGCGGTCGTGCTCCAGGAGCTGCTCGCCGGCGTCCGCGACCGGGTCGTCATCGCGATCACGTTCCTGGCCATGCTCGAGCTGATGAAGCGCCGCGAGATCGTCGTGGAGCAGGCCGAGCCGTGGGGTCCCATCGTCGCTCGCGCCACGACGGCCGAGGAGCGCGCCGCCGCTGGCCTGCCACCCGCTGCGGTGGCGGCTGATGACGACGAGCTGGACGAGAGCCTCGAGTCCTTCGCATGACGGACGCCCAGCGCGAGCTCGAGGCGGCCCACGCGGCCGCATCCGCCGCGACGGACGGCGACCGGCCCCCGATCGAGCTCACCGAGGCCGCCCTGGAAGCCCTCCTGTTCGTCGCCGAGCGGCCATTGACGCGGCGAGAGATCGCGGCCCTCGCCGGCACCGACCGAGCCACCGTCGACGCGCGCCTGGGCGACCTCGAGGTGTCCCTCGGGGATCGCGGTGTCCGGCTGCTGATCGACGGTGATCGGGTGGAGCTGGCGACGAGCCCCGACGTCGGTGCCCTCGTGGCCCGCTATGTCGGCGCCGATGCCGTGCGGCTGTCACCGGCCTCCCTGGAGACCCTGGCGATCGTGGCGTACCGCCAGCCCGTCACGAAGTCGGCGGTCGAGCGCATCCGCGGCGTGGACTCGGACTACACGATGCGCACGCTCCTGCATCGCCGCCTCATCGTCGAGCTCGGTCGCTCGGAGGCGCCGGGGCGGCCGTTCCTGTACGGCACGGGCTTCGAGTTCCTCGAACGCTTCGGCCTGACCAGCCTCGAGGAGCTGCCGCCGCTCGACGTCGACATCGCGGCGCGGCTGGCCGAGGAGGGCGGCGAGCCCGTCACCGAGCCGCTGTTCGATCCGGATGGGACGACCTGATGCCGGCAGAACGGCTCCAGAAGGTCCTCGCATCGGCGGGTGTGACCTCGCGTCGTGGCGCCGAGGCGATGATCGCCGCAGGCCGGGTCACGGTCGATGGCAAGCCGGCTGGTCCTGGCACACAGGTGGATCCCCGGAAGGCCGTCATCGCGGTCGACGGCCGGGTCATCGGCGGGGCCGTCGGCCTCGCGTACCTCGTCCTCCACAAGCCGGCGGGCGTCACCTCCACGACGGCCGATCGGCATGCCGAGACCACCGTCCTGGACCTCGTCCCGACCGCCCTGATCCCCGACGGCGCGCGGCTCTACCCGGTCGGCCGTCTCGACCAGGACTCCGAAGGGATGCTCCTGCTCACGAACGACGGCGCATGGGCGGACCGGGTCCTGCACCCGCGCCACGGCGTCGAACGGGAGTACGCCCTCGGGCTCGATCGGCCGTTGACACCGGATCAGGCCGAGATGCTTCGCGAGGGCATCGATCTCGACGAGGGCCGGGCGACCCTGCACGGCCTGCGTCCGATGACTGCCGTGGAGGCCGACCGGCTCGGCGATCTCCTGCGCCCGACGCCGCCCGACCACCTCACCTGGTACCGCGCGACGCTGACCCAGGGTTGGAAGCGGCAGCTGCGCCGGATGTTCGGGGCGGTCGGTGCCCCGGTCCAGCGGCTGGTCCGCGTCCGGATCGGACCGGTCCGACTCGACGGCATCCGCAGTGGCTCGATCCGACCGCTCAAGGCCCCCGAGATCCGCGGCCTCGGGGCCGGCGCCGGCCGGTCCCGCGCGGCGGCCTCGACCTCTCCCGAGGCAGGGCCCCGGCGGACGCCAACGACCGAGCCCGAGCCCGCGCCCGACAGCCAGGCACCCGCGCGCCGTCCGCGGACCGGGCAGGGTGGTCGTCCGGGCACGCGTACCAAGGCCCGCCCGCCGCGACCACCGAAGCCACCGGCCCCATGACAGCCGCCACCGTTGCGCCGCGCGGCCTGGTCGTGGCCCTCGACGGGCCTGGCTCGTCGGGCAAGAGCAGCGTCGGAGCGGCCGCGGCCAACGCGCTCGGCTATCGCTTCTGCGACACCGGCCTCCTGTACCGGGCCGTGACCTGGCTCGCCGAGGAGCGCGGCGCCTCCGTCGACGATCCCGAGGGCCTCGTCGCGCTCGTCGACGAGGTCGAGCTCAGCGCCGACGACGGTGGTCGCCTGGCACGGGTCCTCGTGGACGGCACGGACCACACCGCGGACGTACACACGCCGGCCGTCGACGCGGCCGTCTCCGCCGTCTCGGCGGTGCCCGAGGTCCGCGCCGCGCTGCTCGCTCGCCAGCGGTCCCTCGCCGACGCCGGCGGCATCGTGATGGCCGGCCGCGATATCGGCACGATCGTGCTGCCGGACGCGGACCTGAAGGTCTACCTCGATGCCTCGGTCGATGAGCGCGCCCGACGTCGAGCCGAGGAGCGCGGGCTGGACCAGAGAAGCGATGAGGCCCTGGCCATCCTGGAGGCGCTGCGCCGGCGCGACCGGCTGGACACGACCCGGGCGGTCGCGCCGCTCCGCGTCGCTCCGGACGCCCGGATCATCACGACCGACGGCAACACCTTCGAGGAGACGGTGGCCGCCGTCGTGGGCGCGATCCGCGATGCGGAGAGCCGCCGCACATGAGCGCCGACGAGCGACGCACGCCCGCGGCCACCGCGACGCCGCTCGACGGCTCCGTCTCGCCGCTCATCCGGACCCTGACGCTCGGCGGGCGGGCGTTCTCCCAGGCGCTGACCCGCGTCTCCGTCGATGGCGCGGTCGACGAGATCCCACGCGAGGGGCCGGTGATCATCGCGTCCAACCACGCCTCGAACCTCGACGCGGTCGTGCTCGGCTCCTGGCTCATCCCCCCGCTCGGGCGGCGGTTCCAGTGGCTCGGGAAGCAGGAGCTCTTCGACTGGCCGATCGTCGGCTACCTCGCGCGGCACGGCGGGGTGCACCCCGTCGATCGCTCGACCGCGGATGTCGAGGCGTTCCGGCTCGCGCAGCGCATCCTCGACCAGGGCGAGGTGCTGTTCGTGTTCCCGGAGGGCACGCGCAGCGCCGATGGCGCCCTCCAGCAGGCCCGCGACGGGGTCGCGGTGCTCGCCCTCCGGACCGGCGCCCCCATCGTCCCGGTCGGCATCGGCGGGTCGGACCGGGTCTGGCCGCGCGGGCAACGCCTGCCGCATCCCGGCGGACGCGTCCAGGTGCGTGTCGGTCCGCCATTCCGCCTCCGCGACCTGCTTCCGCCCGATGTCGATCGCCGGGCGGCCAAGGGCTTCGCGACGACGATCCTGATGCGCCGGATCGCCGAGCTGCTGCCCGCGCGCCAGCAGGGCGTCTACGCATCGACCGAGACTCACGCCATCCGCCCACCGGCCGCGCCCGAACGCTGAACCGGGGGCTCGGACGGGACCCCGTGCGATAATCGAGGCGTGGGAATGGTCGAAGACGTCCGGATCGCGAAGCGCACCGGATTCTGCTACGGCGTACGTGAAGCGATCGACAAGGCCAAGGAGGCCTCGGCCGCCGGCAAGTCGACCCATACCCTCGGCCAGGTCGTCCACAACGAGGGCGTCGTCCGCGACCTGCAGGAGCTGGGCATCCAGACGGTCGAGACGCTCGATGACGTCGATCACGGCGCCGCGGTCGTCATCCGGGCCCACGGCGTCCGCCCGGACGTGATGGAGCGCGCCGACGCGCGCGGCCTCGAGGTGATCGACGGGACGTGCACCTGGGTCATCCAGGAGCACCGAGAGCTGACGAAGCTCGTCGAGGAGGGCTACACGATCGTCCTCCTTGGCACCCCGAAGCACGCCGAGGTCGTCGGCATGCTCGGCTTCGCACCCGATGCGATCGTCGTCGACGAAGAAGAGGAATGGGAGGCGGCCATCCCGCGCAAGAAGCGGATGGCGCTCATCAGCCAGTCCACCCAGCCGCCCTGGAAATTCGAGAAGCTGGCCGCGTTCATGGTCTCGCGCTCGCACGAGCTCAAGATCGTCAACACCGTCTGCCCGGTCACGATCCGCCGCCAGCAGGACACCCTCGATACCGCGGCCGAGGTCGACCTGATGGTCGTCGTCGGAGGCCGCTCGAGCGCGAACACCAAGGAGCTGACCCGGCTGTGCGAGATCGCCGGGACACCGGCGATCCAGATCGAGAGCGTCCGCGATCTCGACGATCCCGCGGTCTTCGGGGATGCCCGCATCGTCGGCGTGACCGGCGGGACGTCGACACCGATCGAGGATCTGCGTGATGTGACCCAGCGCATCCTGGAGGCCGCCGGCACCCCCGACGCGCAGGCCCGGGCGGCCCAGCTGGCAGCCGCAGCGCTGGAACGAGCGGCGACCCCGGCCGGCCGCACCACGTCCCTCCCGAATCTCACCGCCGCCCGACCGACAGCCGGCGCCGCCTGATCGTGGCCGCCCGACGGACCGCCCCGGCGACGAATCGCCTCGGCGGCGCGCTGCCGGTCGTGGCCATCGTCGGCCGCCCCAACGTCGGGAAGTC
>DASPHN010000199.1:0-4285 GCA_035629655.1 Saccharimonadales bacterium (SeqCode)
GAATCCGACCGCGGTGCCGCTGATGATGTTCGTGGCCGGCCCGGTCTTGGACGCCTCGGCGATCTCGCGCACCGGCCGGAACGAGCCGGCCGTGTAGAACTGCGTGATGTAGACGAACGCGACGCTCGTCGCGAGACCCACGACGCCCGCGGCGAAGAAGTAGACCCAGGTCGGCAGGCCACCGACACCGGTGCCCCCATTCGTGTTCATCATCACGGCGGTCACGACGGCCATGCCCACGACCGAGAGCAGGGTCGTGACCCAGTACCCACGGTTCAGCATGTTCATCGGGTCCTCGGTCTCCTTCCCGCGCACGAAGAAGATCGCCACGATGGTCGCGAGGAGGCCGAAGGCACGCACCACGAGCGGGAAGAAGATCCACGCTTCCGGATTGGGCCAACCGGCTTCCGAGGCGATGGCGAAGACCGCGACACCGAGGATCATCGCGCCGATGTTCTCGGCGGCGGTGGACTCGAACAGGTCGGCACCACGGCCGGCGCAGTCGCCGACGTTGTCGCCGACGAGGTCGGCGACCACGCCCGCGTTGCGGGGATCGTCCTCGGGGATGCCCTTCTCGACCTTGCCGACGAGATCGGACCCGACGTCGGCGGCCTTGGTGTAGATGCCACCGCCGAGCTGGGCGAAGAGGGCCACGAACGAGGCTCCGAAGCCGAAGCCGACGATGAGGAACGGCGCTTCCGCGACGGTCACGTCTGCCACGACCGTCTCGTAGAGGGTGAAGATGCCCCACACGCCGAGCAGCGACAGGGCGACGACGAGGAAGCCGGAGACCGCGCCGCCGCGCATCGCGACCTGGACAGCCTCGACGAGGCTGCGCCGGGCAGCGGACGCGGTACGAACGTTGGCCCGGACGGCGACGAACATGCCGATGACGCCCGACGCCATCGAACACAGGGCGCCGACGAAGAAGGCGAACGCCGTCATGATCCCGATCGGCAACCCGGCCAGCTGCGGAACGTCGGCAACCTCGGGGGTCTCGACCAAGGTGATCACGCCACCGATGACGAACGCCCCCACGACGGCAAGCACGAAGATGGTCGTGTACTGGCGTCGGATGAAGGCGACCGCGCCTTCGAAGATCGTGCCGGCCACCGCCTGCATCTCTGGCGTGCCCGTATCCCGTGCCAGCACGTCGCGGGCAAGGTAGACGGCGAAGAGCACAGCGATGATCCCGGCCAGCGGGACGATCGGCAGGAGCGTACTCGCATCCATCAGGTCGTCGGGTCCTCCACGGTGGGTGATGACCGGCGTCCGACCGGGGGCACGTGGCAAGCGCCAGTGCGGTCGGGTGTCCGGGGGGAGTGCTGCTCGAGTCCCCGACATCCACTCGGGGCTGGGACCTTGCAGGCCGGCGGCGAGTGTAACAAGGCGTTCTTCGGCGGGTCAAACTCGGAAGGGACGGCCGGATATGCAGTCGGCGACGGCCGGTCGGGGGGCTCGTCCGTCCCGCCTCGAGCCGCCTTGCCGCGGTGGCCGACCCGCGCCCCTATACTGCCGGACTTGTGAGCCAACGACCCGCACTTGGGTGTCTCTTCGAGATCGTCGAGACGCTCGTCCTGACCCTCATCATCTTCGTCGTCATCCAGAACTTCGTCGCGCAGCCCTACAAGGTGCAGCAGCAATCGATGGAGCACACCCTGGAACCCGAGCAGTACGTGCTCGTCGACAAGCTGACCCCCCGATTCGACACCTACAAACGTGGCGACATCGTGGTGTTCACCCCGCCCGAGGACTGGGGTGAGGACGGGACGCCGTTCATCAAGCGGGTGATCGGCCAGGGCGGCGAGACCATCGAGATCCGCGACGACGGCCTCGTGTATGTCGATGACCAGGCGCTCGACGAGCCCTACCTCTACGCCGAATCAGCAGGCGAGCCCCCGGAGCCGACGACCGCATCGCCAGATGAAGCCCGCTGGACGGTGCCCGACGGCGAGCTCTTCCTGATGGGCGATCACCGCCAGAACTCCGCGGACTCGCGGACGTTCGGGCCGGTGCCGGTGGGCCAGGTCATCGGCCGCGCCTGGCTTCGCTACTGGCCCCTCGACACGTTCGGGATCCTGCCGACACCGACCTACCCGGAACTCGCGCCGACCACGCCGTGATCCGGCGTTGAGCCCGATCCTGGCGGGGGTCGCGCTGGCGGTCGTCGTCGGAGCCGTGGTCGCCGTGTCCACACGCCTCGCCCGCCTGGGCATCCTGGGCATGGCGGTCGTCCTCGTGGGCACGCCGCTACTCGCCGACCCGGTCGCGACCCCACTCGCTCTCGCGGCCCGCCTCGTGACGGCCATCCTCGCCACGTACGTCCTGTGGGTCGCCGCGCGGACGCGCCCGACGCTCGGGCTCGCCGTGGCGCCGACCGAGGGCTCGCGCATCGGCTGGCCAGCCGATGCGCTGGTCGCGGCCGCGTCGGCGATCGTCGGGTTCGGTGCACACGGCCTGGGCGTCGCTGGATCCGGCCCGGCGCTGGCCAGTGCGGTCGGATTCGCGATCGGGGCCGTGGCACTCATTCCCTTGATCACCGGGCGCGACATCCTCCGCGTCGGCCACGGGATGTTGCTCCTGACCACGGCCGCGCTCCTCGTCAGGACCGGGTTGGGCGGCACGCCGCTCGAACTCGAACAGCTGCTGAGCGGGGTGCTGATCGTCGTCCTGGCCGGCGCGATCGCGGCGCTTGCGCTCGGTGCCCGTCTCGACGGTACCGGCACGAGCGGCTTCGCCTTCGCGGACGAGGATCGTGCGCGGCCCGGCTCCGGTCGCGGGCGGGACGCCCACCGCCTCGACGCTCGCTGACCGGCATCGGTCCGAGCTGCCGATGAGCCTCCTGCCATTCCTGCTGGTCACCGGGCTCGGCACGGCGTTCGCGATCCTGCTCCGCTCGCGAGCGCGTCTCGCCGGTTTCGTCGGCGTGCTGGCCCTGGTCGCCGCGGTCTGGACGGCGGCCGGGATCCGGTCAGGCGAGGTCCTCGAGTTCGGCGGGCTCGGCCTCGCCACGACCGAGTACCTGCGGCTCTTCCTCCTGCTGGGATCCATCGTCGGTGTCGGGCTGGCCATCGTGGGAGCCGCGGCCGGCAGCCGGCGGGACGCAGCCGCCGTCAGCCTCGCCATCCTCGGGTCCTCCGCGATCGCCCTCTCCGTGCCGGATGCCCGAGTCGCGGTCCTTGCCGCGACGACGGGCGGGGCGTTCGGCATCCTGTTGACGCTCGTGCCCAGCGGTGGCCGCGCGGGTGCGACCGTCGGGACCCGCGTCCTCCGTGCGACGGTCGTGGCCGGGGCGTTGGCGATCGCGGCGACCGCCTGGATCGGGCGCGACCTCAGCGCGCTCGGCGGACAGCCAGTCGTCTTCGGCCTGGCCTACCTCGCCTTCGCGATCGCGGTCGCCATCCGCTTCGGCGCGATCCCCTTCCACGCCTGGGCGGCGAGGCTGACCGACGCCGTCCCGGAGGCGGACCTCCCGGTGGTCACCGCCTGGGCACCGGCCGCGTTCGCTCTGGTCGCGCTGGCCTGGACGGATGCCTCGATCGCGCCCCTGCTCCTCGACCTCGGGTCCGTCCGGGTGGTCGTCATCGCGATCGCCATCGCCTCGATCGTGCTCGCCTCCCTGGCGGCCTGGATCCAGGACGACCTCGAGCACATGGTCGGCTACTCGATCGTCGGAGATGCCGGCGTGGTGATGCTCGCCATCGCGGCCCTTGACCCGGCGGCGTGGGCACCGGCTCGGACATGGATCCTCGTCTTCGTGGTCGCCCGCAGCGCCTTCGCCGCCTGGGCGGCCGCGACCCGCAGTGCGTTCTTCACCGGGCGGATCGCCGACCTCCGCGGCTGGGCGTTCCGCTCGCCGCTCCTGGGTGTCACGTTCCTGATCGTCGTCGTCGCCAGCCTCGGGTTTCCGGGGCTGGCCGGGTTCGATGCGCGTGTCGCCCTGGTGGTCCTGGCGCTCGACGGGCCCCTCGCGATCGTCGTCCTGCTGGGAACCCTCTCACCGATCGTCTACTACGGCCGATTGCTGGGCATCGGGCTGTCGCGCCCCGACCCCCGAGCCGGCGGCGCGCCGACCTGGCGGCCGGTGATGGCCCCCATCGACGTGACGGACGTGCGCATCTGGGCAGCCCGCATGTGGGCAGCGAATCGGGCGTTCGTGGCCTCGACGGCGGCGCTCGGGGTGGCGATCATCGCGACCGCCGCGATGGCCGGCGCCTTCGGCATGGTCGAGGCTGCGGCCGGATCGCCGCCGAGCCTCGACGCGGCCGAGTCGTTCCCGCCCGAG
>DASPHN010000200.1:0-11556 GCA_035629655.1 Saccharimonadales bacterium (SeqCode)
CCGCCGTGGATCAGCCGCGACGACCGAGAGGACGTCCCGGCCGCGATGTCCGATCGCTCGATGAGCGCCGCCTTGAGGCCACGGGACGCGGCATCCAGCAGGGCACCGCTGCCCACGATCCCACCACCGACGATCACGACGTCCCAGGACTCATCAGCGAGCCGTGCAAGATCGGACCGTCGCTGGTCCAGCGGGGAACGCGGGGGGAACGGCGGCGTCACCGGTCCTGGTCGGGTCGACCGCGCGAGATCCGCCAGAGCAGCCACGCGGTGCCGACGATCAGCACCACGATCAGGACGGGGCCGTGGAGGATGGCATCCTGGATGCCGGTCGGCAGCAGGCCGATGAGGATCGGCGCGCCGAGGACCACGGCAACCACCGCGATCGCCACCAGGATGACCTGCGGCCAGCCGGGCTGCGGGCGCGTCTCAACCACGGTCGGCCTCCGGCGGGATGCCGATCGGGGCCACCAGGACCTTGCCGGCGTGGGCGACCCCGCGGCGCGTCGCGAGCCCGGTCTTGGGCCGATGGAAGGTGACGGTCAGGTCGGCCCGGACCGCCGGGTCGGAGGGCTCCCCACTCGAGAGGTCCACGGACGTCGGGGTGTCCACGGCGACGACCGGGATGCCGGCCGCGCGCGCTCGGTTGATGAGCTCGACGGCGCTCCGGATGGGCTCGCGGAGCGGGCCGCTGACGCCCGTTCCCAGCAGCGCGTCGACGATGACGGCGGCTTTCTCGATGCCCTGTCCGAAGACCGCGACATCGCGGGCTACGGGGGCGTGGACCTTGGCGATGCCGGCGTCCCGGGAGATGCGGTCCCAGGCCTTCGCGGATGTGGCGTTGCGCGGTCGTGCGTCGGGGGCGATCACCGCGACCACGACCTGCGCGCCGGCAAGCGCGAGGCGACGAGCCGCAACGAAGCCATCGCCGCCGTTGTTGCCCGGGCCGCACAGGATGACGATGGGTCCGGTCCCCCATCGATCGGTGTCGACCGCGAGGGCCCGCACGGCTGCGGCGACGGCGGTCCCGGCGTGCTCCATCAGCCGCTCCTCGGTGACGCCGAGGACCTGGGCGCGACGGTCGGCGCCGGTCATCGTCTCCGCCCCGATCGCCGGCAGCGCGGCTCGGCTCGCCCATCGTCCGCGCAGGCCGCGGAGGTCGAGCTCGAACAGCGTCGGATCGTTGGCCGGGAGTGGGCTGTCGGGCTCGCCGCCCGGGGAGGCATCCGACCGGCCGGCACCGGCAGGGATCGAGGTGGGGGACATCGTCCTCGAAGCGTAGCCGACTCCGATGGGATGGTTCAGTCGAGCGGCAGGCGGGCCAGCGGCGGGTCGGTGTCGCCGGTCGCCAGCTCGATGACCCCATCGCGGGCGAGTCCCCGCGCGGCAGCGTGGACGCGGGCGAGGTCGTGCTCGCCGATCGGCTCGGCGAGGACGAGCCAGGCGCCATCGGGCACGTCGCGCAAGCGATCGAGGATCCGGCCGCGCAGCCAGCGGTTCGTGGCGGTGAACGCCGGTGCAGGGTTGCGCCGCGTCGTCACGGCGCCGGCAGCCGGACGGGCCTCCGCGCCAGTCGTCGCGGGCTCGGCGATGGCGTCTGCAGCGTAGCGGCACCACGTCCGGGCCGGACACGCCTCGCAATCCGGTCGTCGCGGTCGACAGACCGTCGCACCG
Organism: Saccharimonadales bacterium (SeqCode); assembly: GCA_035629655.1. Classification (GTDB taxonomy): domain Bacteria; phylum Chloroflexota; class Limnocylindria; order Limnocylindrales; family CSP1-4; genus SPCO01. The sequence continues at coordinate 1,674 of DASPHN010000200.1, forward strand.
ATGTCCATGAGGGCATGGGTCCAGGCGCCGGGCTGGTCCGGCGGAACGGCGGCATCGGCGACGCCCTGCATGGCCGCCGTTGGCATCGACGGTCCATCCGCGCCGGCCACGATCCGGCCAAGGACGCGACGGACGTTGACGTCGACCGCCCCCACCGGTCGCCCGAACGCCAGGGCGGCGACGGCCCTGGCCGTGTACGGCCCCACGCCCGGCAGGGCGTCGAGCGCCTCGACCGTGTCCGGCACCCGACCGCCATGTTGGTCGACGATCACTCGCGCGGTCCGCCACAGGGCGAGGGCGCGGCGATCGTAGCCCAGCCCCTGCCACTGCCGAAGGACGTCCGCTGGCGTCGCGGCGGCCAGGTCGCCCACGGTCGGGAAGCGGCCCATAAACCGCTCCCAATGGGCGGCGGCGCGGACGGCCTGGGTCTGCTGGGCCATCGCCTCGGACACGAGGATCGCGTATGGATCGGAGGTCCGTCGGAACGCCAGCGGCCGCCCACGCGCCGCATACCAGTCGAGGATGGCGTCGCGCAGCGGCGGGGTGACGGGCACCGCCGCAGGATACCGGCCCGGCCGTGCATGGTCCGGTACGTGGCCAGGGGTAGGATTCGCGGACCGCCCGTTCCAGGAGCCGCTCATGCCCACAGCGACCGAGACCGCCGGCTTCACCGGCTTCCGCCCCGAAGCCATCCAGTTCATGGCCGACCTCGTCCAGAACAACGATCGGGCCTGGTTCCAACCACGCAAGGCCGAATACGAGCGGCTCATCAAGCAGCCGGCCGAGGCGCTGGTCGCGGCGCTGGCCGCGCGATTCGAGGCACGCGGCCTGCCCCTTCGAGCCGACCCGAAGCGCTCGGTCTTCCGGATCTACCGGGACACGCGGTTCTCCAAGGACAAGTCGCCGTACAAGCGCCACATCGGCGCCTCGTTCCCATGGATCGAGGGCGCCCGGGACGATGGTTCGGACGAGCGCCGCTACGGCAACGGGGCGTACTTCAACTTCGAGCCCGGTCAGATGTACGTCGGCGGTGGCATGTGGATGCCCGACAAGCCCAGGCTCGATGCGTTCCGGGCAGCGATCGTGGCGGATCCGGCCCGCGTCCGGGCGGCCCTCGAGGATCCCGGGTTCATCGCCGCGTTCGGGCCGGTCGTGACCCACGACTCGCTGAAGCGCCTCCCGGCCGGCCTGCCGGCGGACCACCCGATGGCCCACCTGTTCTTGTTCAAGGACGTGGTCTTCGGCCGCCACCTCTCGGACGAGGAGGTCCAGTCCCCGGCGCTGCCTGACGTCCTGACCGAAGGCTACGCGGCCGCCGTTCCCGTGTTCCGCTTCCTTGCCACGCTCGGGGATTGAGCAGGGCGCGACGGCGTCGTGACCCGTCCGGCGCCGCGCTAGGATCGAATCGATGCGCTTCGGAGCGGCCTTCTGGATCAATCGCACGACCTGGCCCGACCTGCGCGAGGCGTGCCTGGCGACCGAGCGTGCCGGCTGGGACTCGCTGTGGATCGACGATCACCTCCTGGCCGACGAAGGCGACCCGACCGACGGCAAGCTCGAGGGCTGGACGACGCTCGCGGCGCTGGCCGCCCTGACGACCGAGGTCCGCCTCGGCCTGCTCGTCGCCGCGAACACGTTCCGCCCACCCGGCCTGACCGCGAAGCTCGCGACGACCCTCGACCACCTCAGTGAGGGCCGGGCCGTGCTCGGCATCGGCGGTGGCTGGTTCGCCCGCGAGCACGAGGCGTTCGGCATCGACTTCGGCTCGGGCTTCGGCGAGCGCCTGGACCGACTCGATGAGGCCGTCGGGCTGATCCGACGCCTGCTCGACGGCGAGACGGTCACCCATCACGGCCGCTTCTACGACCTCGTCGATGCCGTCTGTGTGCCGCGTCCGATCCAGGCGCGGCTTCCCATCCTGATCGGTGGGTCGGGACCGACGAAGACACTGCGCACGACGGCTCGAGAGGCCGACCTGTGGAACGGCTATGGCGACCCGGACCGGATCGCGGACGTCAGTGCGATCCTCGAGGAGCGCTGTCGCGAGGTCGGCCGACCGTTCGACGAGATCGAGCGCACCGTCACGCTCCACGCGGTGATCCGCGACAGCGCCGCAGCGGCCGAGCGCGCCTGGGCGACGGTGGCCGAGCGGCACGGACTCGCGGGCCGGGTGGGGGCTGACGGCGGTGACCGCGGCCTGACGATCGGTGGCTCGCCGGCCGAAGTGGCCGCCTACATCGACGGTTACCGGCGGATCGGCATCTCGGAGGTCATCTTCGTGCTGCGCGACCCGTTCGACCACGAGACCATCGACCGGGTCCGAGAGGTCCGGGCCGCGCTCATGGCCTGACGGCCGGCGTGCGCTCGTCGGCCGACCTCAGCGCCGGTTCGGTCGTCTCGGATGCCCCGCCGCCGCGCGTCCCACGATCGACCGGGAAGGCGACCGTCTCGATGTCGCGCAACCGCGCGGTCACCGCGTCACCGACGCGCAGGCGCCGGACGGAGTGTCCGGCCTCGACCCACAGCCGTTCGTCGTCCGGGGCGGCCACTTCGTACAGGATCTCGGCGCCGCTGAACCGCCGTCGCAGCACGCGCCAGGCGCCCGCGTCGGCCGGGCCGTCGGGCGCCTCGTGCAGCTCGAGGTGCTCGGGCCGGATGACGACCAGGCCACGACCAGCCACCGACCCATCGCGCACTGGCCCGACCAGCCGGACGGCGCCCAGGCGGGTCATCGCCACGCCGTCCCGCAGCTCGCCGTGGACCAGATTGGAGGTCCCGACGAACGTCGCCACGAACGGGGTTGCCGGTTCGCCGTAGACGACCTCCGGCGGTCCGAGCTGCTCGATGCGTCCGTGGACCATCACGGCCATCCGGTCCCCGAGCGTGAGCGCCTCGTCCTGATCATGGGTGACGAAGATTGCGCTCGTACCCGCCGCGCGCAGGATCTCCCGGACGTCAGCGCGCAGTTGCGTTCGCAGGCCAGCATCGAGCGACGAGAAGGGCTCGTCAAGCAGGATCACATCCGGGCGGGGCGCGAGGGCGCGGGCGAGCGCGACCCGCTGTTGCATCCCGCCACTCAGTTGGTGGGGCATGGACCCGGCCACGGCCGGCAGGTCGATGAGCTCGAGGAGCTCGCGGATCCGGACCTCGCGGTCCGGGTCGCGCCGCAACCCATACCCGATATTGTCGTGGACGTTCATGTGCGGGAACAGCGCCACGTCCTGGAACACCATCCCCACCCGGCGTCGCTCCGGCGGAACGGCGGCCCCGGCACCGGCGACCCGCCGGCCGCCGATCGAGATCGTGCCGCCATCAGGCACGTCGAGGCCCGCGATGAGCCGCAGGACCGTGGTCTTGCCGCAGCCCGATGGCCCGAGGACCGTCAGCAGCTCACCGGTGCGCACGTCGAGCGTGACGTCGCCGACGGCGACGTGACCCCCGAAGACGCGGCGCACGCCGCGGAGTTCGACCGCGATGTCCGGGTCCGCGGGGGCCAGGATATCGGCGGCCCGCCGTGACGCTCTCACGTCCGCGATCCCACGTACTCGACGTCCTTGACATCCTCGGCGCGAAGCAACAATCCGACCGTCGCCATCGAGAGCAGGAGCAGCATTGCGGCGGGAACGGCAGCCCGGGCGTAGAAGCCGGAGGACGCGGCGTCCCAGACCTCGGTCGCGAGCGTCTCGAACCCGATCGGGCCGAGCAGCAGCGCGAGCGGCAGCTCCTTGACCACGGTCAGGAAGACCAGGGCCGCCCCGGCCACCAGGGCGGGCCGCACGGCGGGCACGGTCAGGTGCGCGAACGCCCGGACCGGGCTGTCGCCCAGCGTCCGGCCGACCTCCTCGAAGCGCGCGCCGACCGCGGCCACGGATGCGCGCAGCCCGCCCATCGCCTGCGCGATGAAGCGCACCGCGTAGACGGCGACCAGCAGGGCGATCGTCTGGTACAGGAACGGCAGCGTGCGGGTCGCGAGAAAGACCATCGCCAGGGCGACGACGATCCCGGGAAGCGCGTAGCCGGCATCGACCGCGGCAGTGATTGCGGACGCGAGCCGCGACGGATACCGGGCACCCAGCACGGCGACCGGGACGGCGAGGACGACCGCCAGCGTCGCCGCGAGTACCCCGACGACCATCGTCTGGGCGGCGATCCCGACGACGAGGCGCAGCGGCTCGCCGTCCAGCATCCCGCGCATCAGCCACCACAGCACCGTGCCCGCGGGTAGGACCAGGGCGAGGCCGACGACCGCGGAGAGGAACGTGATCGCCGGCCAGCGCCACGTTCCGAGCGGGACCGTGCTTGGCGGCCGACGCCGCGATGGCTGAACGTACGAGCCGGCCCGCCGGCGGAGGCGCCCCTCCCCCAGGCTGAGCAGGACCGTCATCCCGACGAGGACCAACGCGAGGACCGCCGCAACCGATCGATCGAATGAGGCGCCGTACTGGAGGAAGATCGCCCGCGACAGGCTGTCGAACTGGAGCAGCGACACGGCACCGAAGTCCGACAGGGCGTACAACATCGCGAGGAGCGTGCCGGCAGCGATGGCTGGGACGAGCACCGGGATGGTCACCCGTCGGAAGACCGGGAGCCGGCCATCGCCGAGCAGGCGAGCCGACTCCTCCACCGCTGGATCGAGACGCAACAGCGCCGCCCGGGTGGCGAGCGAGACGTATGGGAACGACACGAGCGTCAGGACCAACGCCGCGCCGAACAGTCCGCCGATCGATGGGAGTCGCTCGACGCCGAATGGCGCGAGCAGACCCTGGAGCGTACCGCGAGGCCCGAGAAAGGCGAGGAACGCGAAGCCCACAACGTACGAGGGCAGGGCCAGCGGGATGGTCGTCAGGATGGCCCACGCGCGGCGGCCAGGCAGGTCCGTCCGTGTCGTCAGCCACGCGACGGGGACGCCGATCGCGATCGAGCCGGCCCCGACGACTGCACCGAGGGCCAGCGTGCCGAGCACGACGGTCGCTGTCCGAGGCCGAAGCAACGTGCCCAGGCCATCGGGGTCCACGCCCGCGGCGCGGATCATGAGATAGACGATCGGCAACATCGCCAGGCCAGCGATGAGCAGGCCCGCCACGGCCAGTGACCACGGCGTCCGCCGAGCGGTAGGGAGCGAGGCACGCCTCGCCCGGATGACCGGGCGGGGTTGGACGGGCGACCGGCCGATGGCCGTCACGGCGGGCGGGCCTGGACGCGGGCGGCTAGAGGACCCCGGCTTCCTGCATGAGGCGGAGGGTCCCCTGCAGGTCGGCCAGATCCGAGAGATCGATGTCCGGGCTCTCCAGCTCGGTGAGGGCGGGCAGCTTCGGGTCCGCCGCCACGCCATCCACGAGCGGGTACTCGCTCGTCTCCGTCGCGAAGTAGGTCTGGCTCGCCGGGCTCAACAGGAAGTCCACGAAGCGCTGGGCTGCGTCAGGGTTCTTCGCCGACGAGAGGATGCCGGCGCCCGCCACGTTCACGAGCGAGCCAGTGTCGCCGCCGGCCAGGAAGTGGTTCCGGACCGGGAAGTCGTCGCCCTGCTCGATGAGCTGGCGCATCAGGTAGTAGTGGTTGACGAATCCGACCTCGATCTCGCCCGCGGCGACCGCCGCCAGGACGGCGTCGTTGCCGTCATAGACCTTCGGCTCATTGGCTTGGATGCCCTCGAGCCAGGCCGTCGCGGCAGCATCGCCGTGGAGCACGCGGTACGCGGTCACGAATGACTGCAGGCTCGCGTTCGTCGGCGCCCAGCCGATGCGGCCCTTCCAGGCAGGGTCCGTGAAGCCATCGATCGACGACGGCAGGTCGGCCTCGGCAAGGACGCGCGTGTCGTAGATGACGACCCTGGCCCGACCCGAGACGCCGACCCACTGGCCGTCGTCGGACGCGAAGCGGTCGGGCACCAGCGCGAGGGTCTCGCCCGGCAGCGTCGCGAGCTGGCCAGCGGCGGCCACGGCACCGAGCGCTCCGGCGTCCTGTGCGAAGAAGACGTCGGCCGGGCTGTTCTCGCCCTCCTCCAGGATCGTGGCCGCAAGGTCAGTCGTCCCCGCGTACTCGACCTGAACGTCAAGCCCGGACTCGGCCTCGAACTGCTCGATGAGTGGCCCAACGAGCTCCTCACTCCGGCCCACGTAAAGCGTGAGCGTGCCTTCGGCAGCGGCGGATGGAGCGGTCGAGGCGCCCGCGGACGGAGCAGCGCTCGGCGCGGCGCTCGGCGCGGCGCTCGGCGCTGTTGAGCCTCCGCTCGTCCCACACGCAGCGACGAGGAGCATGGCGGCGCTGGCGAGCGCGAGGGGTCGAGACGAAAGCACGCGGGCAGGCCTCCAGGAGATTCGGGCTAAGTCGAGCGGAATGGTAAGTCGGCCGGCGCCAGCGTGTCAACGTCGCCTGCTCCGAGGGCGCAAGCATCCTTGCTTGTTAGCCGCGCATCACCTATACGCGGCCCGTCCGTCTCCCGGTCTGTCTGATGCTCGGGGTGGTCGTGGTCGGATGGGATCGGCCGTCGGGGTCGGACGGCGTGGTCTGGGATCGGGACCGTTCAGCCCTGACGGTTCAGGCCTCCGAAGCTGTGGTCCGACGCCACAGCTCGGCCGCCAACAGGTCTGCGACCACGGACGTGACCATCGCCTGTCCGTACGCATCGACCATCTCTGGCAGCGGGATCGATGCGACGACCCCGTCGATGTCGCACCCCACGGCGATGAACTGCCCGCCTCGACCGCCGACGACCCTTGCGACCGAGACATCGGCCGGCGAGCCTTCGATCGCCAGGACTCGATGTCCTGGGAGGGCCAGGTAGATCGCCGTGTGGAGCCAGTCCGCCGTCTCGTACGCCGTCGCCGGAAGGCGTGGGGCTTCGCGCAGCATCAGGGCGGCCTGCTCGGCCGTGCCGATGGCTGCGGCATCCGCTACGACGTCGATGCGCGGTGCGCCATCGAACGCATCGGCGGCCTCGAACAGCCACTCGTCGCGGGACCCGATCACCGCGTCGAGCGCCACGACAGCGGGGCGCAGATCGGCCGTGCTCGGACCGCGGCCCGTGAGGCGCCCCGCGACCAGGCCAAGGACCGCCAGGGTGCCTCGGAACGTCAGCGTCGAGATCCCGGACCGTTCCTCCCCGGCGTGCAGCGGCAGGACGAGGTCGGCGACGGCTGCCAACGGCGACTCGGGATGATTCGTGACGGCGACGACCGGTCCGCGGCCGCGATGTCGCTCCGCGGCCGCGACGACTTCGGCCGTCCCGCCCGATGCCGAGATCGCGATGACGAGGGTGTCGGTTGCCGGCGGGGCGGCCAGGGTGGCAGCCGGATACTCCGCCCAGGCCGCGACGCCCCGCGACCGCAGGTCGGCCGCAGCGACGAGCGCGGCGTATCGGGAGCTGCCGAGGCCCGTGAAGGCCACGGAGCGAATGCTGCCGGCGATGGTCTGGAGCGTACCGAGCGCGACGTCGTCCGCCTCGTAGGCATCCAGCAGGCGGGTCGATGCCGCCGGCGACGCCTCGATCTCGGCGATGAACGCCTCGACGCGGTCGCCGCTCACTCGGGTTCGTCCGCGAACAGACCGGCCATGCCCTCGGTCGGGGCGTACAGCCACGACGGCAGGTAGGTCGCCGCGTACACGAATTCCCCCAGCTCCTTGTCGATCTCGAACGCGCGCAACAGCGACGGATCGAGATCCGGCCAGATCCGCGCCTCCTTGAGACCCTCGGCATACGCCTCGAGGAACCGCTCGCGAGCCCGTCGCTGCCAGCCGTCGAGGTCCAGCCCGGGCCGCTCCAGAGGCCCGCCATTGGCCTCGACCGCTCGTCGGCCCGCACTGCGACCCACGTGATCGAGCGAGCGCAGCATCGATGCGACGTCGCGCAGTGCCGGCCGATGCGCGCGGCGGGCCTCGACCGGGACGCCCGGCTCGCCCTCGAAGTCGATGATCCGGAAGCCGTCGGGAGCGATGAGCACCTGGCCCAGGTGGTAGTCGCCATGGGCGCGCACGACGTCCGGCGCCGACGACAGCGCATCGAGGACGGTCAACGATTCCGCGATCCGTGGCGCGAGCGCCTTGAGGGTCCGCCCGGCGTCGCCCGGCGTGACGTCGAGCGCCGCGTCCAGGTGTTCGCGAGCGTCCCTTGCCCAGGCACGGATCTCGCTGCGGGTGGCCGGCCGCGGCTCCATCTCGGGGAGGCCGTGGCCATCGGCGACCGCGGCGTGCAGACCCGCGGTGAGCGTGCCGAGGTCCGCCGCGATGTCGGTCGCGTGCTCGAGGCTCACGGCGCCCGGCGCCGAGAGCCAGCCGACGAGCGCGTCGGCGATCGACTCGAACGCATCGGCCCCGTCCGCGACGAACTCCTGGGCCATCGCGATGGTCGTCGTGCCATGGCGCGCCTCGACGAGCTCGGCGAAGCCCGCCAGGCGCGGGACCGCGCTGAAGCCGACCTCCTCGCTGAGGAACGCGGTCATCTCCAGGTCCGGGTTCAGTCCCGGCTGGAGGCGCCGGTAGACCTTGAGCAGGATCCGCTCGCCGAGCACGACCGAGGTGTGGCTCTGGTCGGCGCCGAGGTCGCGTTCCGGCATGCCGGCGAGCTCGCCGACACCCGCCGGGACGAGATCGACGAAGGCGGCCGATGGCCGGCAGACGAGGACCGCCGTCGGTGCGTCGCCGGGTCGAGCGCGAGGGCCAGGCAGGGCGCCGATGATCCGGCCCTCCGCCATCGCGACGCCCAGGGCGCGCCACGCGCCATCGCCGGGTGCCGCGAGATGTGGCGGGGCGCCACTCCAGGCAAGCGAGTAGCGCTGCCGGGACCGATCGTCGAGGCGAACCGTGACGATGGCCAGGATGTGCGGCGCCGCCTCGTCCACGACGAACGCCTCGTCGAGGGTCGCCTCGAGGATCCGGCGGCCCTTGGCCGCGAACCAGCGCGCGCCGGCGATGACCTCGAGGTCGAGTTGCGCGACGGCGGCCGCGATGGCGACGCGTGTCCCGGAGGTGGCCGGTTCGTCGGTTGCCGCGGTGGGCGGTCCCCCGTCGTCGCCGCGGCCGGAGGCGCTCAGCTGCCCGTGTTGATCATCACGTGCTTGATGAACGTGTAGTCCTCGAGCGCGTACTTCGAGCCGTCCTTGCCCCAGCCGGATTGCTTGACGCCGCCGTGCGGTGTCTCCGAGGTCAGGGTGAAGTGCTCGTTGACCCAGACATGACCGAAGTCGAGCGCCTTGGCGACGCGCATCGCCCGTCCGATGTCGGAGGTGAAGATGGAGGACGCGAGACCGTAAGGCGTGTCGTTCGCCCACTGCACGGCCTGCTCCTCGTCGCTGAAGCGCTGGACCGTCACGACCGGGCCGAAGACCTCGTCCTGGACGATCTCCGACTGCTGGTCGGGGTTCGCGATGATCGTCGGCGCGTAGTAGGCACCGGCACGATCCGGGCGCTCCCCGCCGACCACGACCTCGGCGCCCTCACGAGCTCGATCGACCATGCCCTGGACCTTGTCGGCATGGGCGCCGGCGATGAGCGACCCCATCTCGATGTCGTCGCCTTCCGCCGGATCGCCCCATTTGATCGTCCGGACCTGGTCGGCCAGCGTCGAGACGAACTTGTCGTAGACCTTCGGGCCGGCGACGACACGCGTCGCGGCGGTGCAGTCCTGGCCGGAGTTCCAGTAGCCGGCGAAGCGCAGCGTCTCGGCAGCGAGGTCGACGTCGGCGTCGTCGAAGACGATGACCGGCGCCTTGCCACCCAACTCCAGGTGCAGGCGCTTGACCGTATCCGACGCGATCCGCGCGATGCGCTTGCCTGTGACGGTGTCGCCGGTGATCGAGACCATGCGCACCTTGGGGTGGCCCACCAGCGCGTCGCCGATATCGGCGCCGGAGCCCGAGAGGACGTTGACGACGCCCGGGGGCAGCAC
>DASPHN010000201.1:0-10186 GCA_035629655.1 Saccharimonadales bacterium (SeqCode)
GCGAATCCTCGAAGCCGGCGATGAACGGCTCGAACGCCGGTTCGGTCGGCGCCGTGTTGATGTCGCCGATGACGACGACCGGCGCATCGCCGGCCTGCTCCTGGCCGATGGTCTCCCGGATGCGAGCGAGGGCCTCGGTGCGCGTGGTGATCGAGTAGTCGGTCGGCACCCCGAGCGGGCCACGGGTCAGCCGCGGTGCGAGCGGGTGGACGACCACGAGCCGGAGCGGGCCGGCAGTGTCCTCCACCGAGGCGATGAGGCGCGACGGGCCGCCCTCGAACCGCGCCTCACGCAGGGGCGCTCGGCTGAGGATCCCCAGGCCGATCACGTCCTCGTCCGGGAACATGGCCCTCGACGGGAAGCGCGTGGCGAGCACCGGGTCCGCCGCGATGGCGTCAGCCACCCTCGGCGTCAGCTCCTGGAGGGCGACGAGGTCGACGTCGAGGTCGCGCAGGAAGGCGACGGCCTCGGCCGCTGGCCGCGAGCCGACCTCGAGGTTGAACGAGGCGACCCGGAGATCCGTCTCGCCGACCGGTGGGCCGGGTGGGGACCACCACTCGGACCCGAAACGGATCGCGCCAGTGATCGCCAGGGCGACGAAGGCCAGGCGCAGCCATCGGGCATCGCGCCGGACGGCGAGCGGCAGGAGGACCAGCGTCAGCAGCGAGAGGTGCACGGCGAAGAGCTGGATGAGCCCGATCGGCCCATCCGCCGGGAGCGGGATCGCGGTCGCAAGATCGAGGATGACGACCGCTCCCACCACGATGGCGGCGACCGTCACGACGACGTGCCCGGATGACCACGGCCTGGGAGTCGGGTCGGTCACGGGCGTTCAGACGCCTGGCCAGCGCCGGGTGTGGTCCGCCCCGGCTACGATCGGCCCATGCACGACGAGTCCCGCAGCCTTGACCTCCGGATCCAGCTGGACGGTGGCGCCGACGCGATCGAGGAGCTCGAGCGTGCGTTGCTCAAGGCGCGGGCCACCGAGCTCGGGGAGGTCCGCCGGCGGCAGGTCCGCCTGACGGCCGGGTACGGCGACGAGACCGCCCGCGGCGTGATGGATGACGAGGGTCGCCGCGCCCAACTTCGCTACGACGCGCTGTCGGCGCTGCTCGAGGCGCTTCGGCGGGCCCGAAGCGGCTGATCGTCGGATGGGTCGGCGTCATGGTCGCGGTCCGCGGCCCGACCGGACGGCAGCCCTGCGACCAGCAGCAACGCGATCCCGGCCATGGCGACGATGAGGCCCCAGCCCACGACGACGCCCGCGGCATCGGCGATGAGCCCGAGCGCGAACGGCGCGGCCAGCACGGCCGTCCCGGAGGCAAGCGTCAGCCGCGTGCCGGCAAGGGTGAGCTGCCCCGGGGCCGCTCCGAGGGCCGCCGCCACGCCGAGCGGGTACAGCCCGGCGACGCCGAGGCCGGCCACGAAGAGGCCGAGTCCCGACAGGAGCGCCACCGTCGACGACCATGCGATGCCGGCACCGATGATCGCCAGGACGACGCCGATGCCGGCCGTCCGCCGCAGATCCCCGCGCGTCCCCAGCCCGAGGCTCTGGGCGAGGCGGCCGACGAACATCCCGGCGAGGAACAGCCCGCCGAGCAGGGTCGCGGTCGGCGTATCGACGCCGGTCCGTCGTTCCACGAGGGTGGCACCCCAGAACACGATGGAGAACTCGACCGCGATCGCCGAGACAAGGAAGAGCCAGGCCAGCCAGTAGCCCGTCGGCAGGCGACCGCCCGGTGCGTCGGACTGGGCAGCCGGGGCCAGCCTGGGTCCGGCCCGCAGGTCGAAGGTGAGGATCGCGAGCAGGGCCACGGCCGGAAGCAGGCCGGCGCCCCACGGGAGGCCGAGGATCGCGGTGGCCGCCAGCGCCACGGGACAGACGAAGGCCGCGACCATCGCCCAGACGTTGGCCCGCGCGACCCGGAGACGGGCCAGGCGGCCACCCGGTCGCGCCAGGATCGCGTTGGTGTAGCCGAGGACGGTGCCCGTTCCGACGCCGATCAGCACCGCCGCGCCGAGGGTCACGACATGAGCCGGTGCCGCGGCGAGGGCGAGCATCGCGACGATCAGGGCCGCGATGGCCGACCCGCGGACCGCGATCTCGCCGATCCGCCGGTCGAGACGCGCGGCCACGACGCCGGTCAGGATCAGCCCGAAGGCCATCGCGGTGGAGTGGAGACCGACCTCACCGTCGGACAGGCCGAGTTGCGTCCGAAGGTACGGTGCCGTCGCGCCGAGGCCATAGATCACGTAGCCGACAGCCGCGATCGCCGCGAACGACGGCCAGGCGTCTCGAGCCGATGCGTTTGGTGGGGGAGCGGGCAGCATCGGAAGAGGGTACGGCGCGCCGAAACCTGGGCCCAGGCCGTTGCGTGCGTCAGCCGACGCCACTCGAGGCGTCCGGTCCGCGTCAAGCCGCGAGGCGGCCCCCGGTCAGGTGCCGACCGGCACGACCAGCGTCACGGCGTAGCCATCCGCGACCGATCCGGTGACCGTGCCCAGCTGCTTGGCGCCGCCGTCGTCACCGAAGACGTTGTCGCCCTCGAGCGAGAGGCGCTCCATGTTGCTGCCACTCTGCTCATAGCCCGCGGTCGCGTAGACCGCGTCGGAGGCGTCCTTCGGCAGGGCGATCTGCGAGGTCGCGATCCTGTTGGTCTCGTCGGTGGCCAGCTCGAGGCTCGGATAGACCTCGAAGTGGATGTGGGGCCAACGGCCGGAGTAGGCGGCCGGATAGATGCTCTGGAAGGTGACGTTGCCGTTGTCGTCCGCCTCCTGGACACCGCGCAGGTAATTCTGGTCGGCGGCATCCTGTGAATAGAGCGAGTAGTTCCCGGCCCGGTCGCACTGCCACAGGTAGACCGCGGCACCGGCGAGCGGCGCACAATCCGTGCCGCTGTCCTGGATCGTGAGCGTGATCGACAGCGGCACGCCATCCGCCGTCCCGCTCGAGCCGCCGAAGCTTGTCGTGATGTCCGAACGGACCACGCCCGATTCGGTCAGGACGTTCGGGCCGTTCGATCCGTCGGCGGGATAGGGACCGGCCGTCTCCTCGGGGATGAGGGCGCACGAGGCGGTGCTGCCATCGGTCGGGGCCGCCACCGACGCCGTGGCGCCGGTCGACGCCGACGAACCGCCGCCCGGTCCGCAGCCCACGATCGTGAAGAGGCTCGCGGTCACGCCACCGAATCCGAGCAGCTTGAGGACCTGGCGGCGATCGAGGGTGCCCAGGTCATAGACGAGGCCACGGTCGGTCTCGTCCAGATCATCGTCCGGATCGGTGAACAGGAAGGGGCGTTGGGCGCCGTCCGTCATCGGTGGTCCTCGCTTCGTCGTGTGGCTTGGTGCATGGTCCGCCTGCGCTCCGGCCGGCCATGCGTCACACATCGGTCGGGAACCTTGCGCGGATGTCACGCTCGGTCCCGCGCCTGAGAACGACGTGAGAGAGCGCTCCGGGATCGCGCCACGGAACGGCACCGCGGCGCCTATGCTGCGCGGCACCGCAGCCGCACAGAGAACGTGATGGTCCCCCAACAGCTGCTCGACCCGATCCCGATCCCCGCCGTCTTCCTGCTGATGGCGCTCCTGCTCCTCGTCGTCTTCGAGGGCGGATTCCGCATCGGACGGTGGTGGCAACGAAAGACCCCGGAAGACACCGAGGGACCCACCGGGGTCCTCGTCGGCTCCCTGCTGGCCCTCATGGGGTTCCTGTTGGCCATCACGATGGGCATGGCATCGGACCGCTATGACGCACGGCGTGCGCTGGTCCTCCAGGAGACGAATGCCATCGGCACTGCCTACCTGCGGGCCGGCTACCTGCCCGAAGAGATCGGCGTCCCGAGCCGGACGCTCTTGCGCGAGTACGCCCCCCTTCGCGTGACCACCGAAGATCCCGCTTTGTTCGTCCAGAACGTTGCGCGGTCGGAGGAGATCCACGACGAGCTGTGGGTCCTGGCCGAGCAGGTCGCCCGGGAACAGGGCTCCGACGTCGTCGCGCTCTACATCGAATCACTGAACGAGGTGATCGATCTGCACACGTCCAGGGTCACGGCGGGTGTCTACGCGCGCGTGCCCGAGACCGTGCTGATGTTCCTGCTCCTCGGCTCCGCCCTGACCGTGGCGATGGTCGGCTACAGCGCCGGACTGACCGAACGGCGAAGTCCCCTGAGCGCGGTCGTCCTGATCGTCGTCCTGGCCGCGACCCTGGCCCTCGTGTACGACCTCGATCGGCCACGCAGCGGGTTCGTGCAGGTCAACCAGCAACCGCTCATCGATCTGACCAACGACCTCGGGTCGCCGTAAGTCGGCGACAAGGAGGCTCACCGATGTCCGAGTTCCAGCAGCTGCTCCCGAAGGAGTTCCACGCGTCGCCTGGTGTCGAGGACTGGCGGGTGCTGTTCTGGGGCGCGCACGTCTTCTACCGCACGTCGTCGTTCGAGGAGGCCGCCGAGTTCGTGTCCGCCATCGCCGAAGCGGCTCGGAGTGTGGGCCACGACCCCGACGTCGACGTCCGGCCGGAGGGTGTCACGGTCCGAACCTGCTCACGGCCCGATGGAGCCCTGAGCAGGGCCGACGCCGACCTGGCAGCGCAGGTCAGCGTCGCCGCGCACCGCCTGCGCCTCGTATCCGATCCGACCGCGTTGGTGGTGGTCGGCATCGCGGTCGCCCAGGACGCCGGCGTCGACACCCGCCCGTTCTGGCAGGCGGCGTTCGGGTACCAGCCCAACGGCGATACGGACCTGACCGACCCCATCCGTCGCGGGCCGCACCTGATGTTCCACGAACTCCGTGACCCGCGCGCGGGGCGCGGTCGGACGCACATCGATGTGTCGGTCCCTGCAGAGGAGGCCGAGAAGCGCGTGCAGGCAGCGGTCGCCGCCGGCGGGCGCATCGTCAAGGCGTACGACGATCAGCGCACGTGGATCCTCGCGTCGCCCGACAACCACGGCGTCGACATCGCCGGCTGGGCCGACTCGGAGGCTTGACGATCGGAGCTTCCTGGGACGGCCGGACACGCAAGTGGACACTCGGCCGCCCTACCATGCCGGCATGCCTCGTCGAGCGGATCCAGAGCGCATCTCCCAGGCGGCGGATCCCCGATGACGACGGAACAGCCGCTGCGCGGCGGCATGGACGCCCGGTACGCCCCGGTCCGCGTGGGTGACACCGTCCGTCGCGCGGCCGGGACGGGATCTGGATTCGTGCGCGACCTGCTGCTCCACCTCGAGACCGTCGGCTTCGATGGCGCGCCGCGCTTCCTGGGGGTCGATGAGCAAGGCCGCGAGGTCTTGTCGTGGATCGACGGCGATGTGCCCTTGCCGCCCTATCCCGCGTGGTCGATGACCGATCGGGCGATGGCCGATCTGGGCGGCCTGATCCGTCGGTTCCACGATGCGACCGCAACATTTCGGAGCACGCACGACGACTGGTCGAGCCAATGGGGCGACCCGACCGCGGCGCTCGGCGTCGTGTGCCACAACGACCTGTACCCGGAGAACGTCGTGTTCCGCGACCGTCGAGTCGTCGCGCTCATCGACTTCGCGATGGCGTCGCCTGGCCGGTCCCTCTGGGACCTCGCCATCGCCGGAGAGATCTGGGGTCCGCTCGGCGACCCAGCGCGCCGTGATCCGGCGGCCTCCCACCTCGACGGGATCCGACGCTTCGGCATCCTCGCCCGCGCCTACGGTCTCGAATCCGCGCGTGCGGCCGAGCTCATCGACGTGCTGATCGAGGAGCGTGCCCACTCCCAGGCCAATATCCGATCCGAGATCGCGGACGGCAACCCCGCCTGGACGCGAGACTGGGCGGCGGCTGGAGGCGACGAGCGCGCCGCCGCGGACGATGCCTGGATCACCCGCCAGCGGGACGCTCTCGTCCGTGCATTGGCCGTCTGACGGAGACTGGCGCCGACCCCTGACCGCGGGTTCGTCCTAGGCAGTCGGTGGCTTGTACGCCCGAAGGGCTCCTGCGGCCTGCTTCACGATCGCTGCCTGCTCATCCTGATCGAAGATCTGGTGCGTTTCGATCCCCGCGAGGGCGCCGGTGGCGCTGACCGCGGCGGCGAGCGCTGAAGCGGCGACTCCGTCCGGGAGGTTCGAGATCAGAAACCCGTCGTGCGTTCCCTGCATCCAATAGAAGGCTTCCTGGGTTCCGCCGAGCGACTCGACAAGCGCCTTTCCGGCAGCGGCCCGATCGCTCGGGCGATCGATCATCGCCTTGGCGGAGTCGCCGGTATACGAGAAGAACGAGATGAACTTGGGCATTCGATGCCCTCCCTTGCTCGGCGTCTGACGCCGGAACCGGAGAGTCGGTCGGGCCAGCGGCACGCGTGACGGCATCGGTCGCTGGTGAGAGCCACAACGCTCGCGTGCCTCTCTCCTGGCCGCCGCAGTCTGCGCTCATGCACGACCGTTGGCGAGAGCGTTCCAATTTGCGTCTCTCATCCGAGCCGGTCGCAGCAAAAGCGACGCGATCTGTCCCGACCGATACCCCCACGGGGTATTGACAGAACCTTGACAAAACACGGGTTCTGAGGCACAATCTCCCTCTACCGGGCTTGTCAAGACTTGACAGGCCCACAGCCATGTCCGGGACCGTGCGGGCGGCTCGAGACATGATCACAAGGAACGCGTCGCCTGGTCCGCGATGCAGAGGAGTCGGGTTTGTCGGTCGGCGTCACTGCCGAAGTCAAGAGCAAGCTGTCGGTCGTCGACGTCGTCGGCGAGACCGTCACGCTGAAGAAGGCGGGAACCACCTACAAGGGGCTGTGCCCGTTCCACGGTGAGAAGACGCCGTCGTTCGTGGTCACCCCGATGCGCGAGAGCTGGCACTGTTTCGGGTGTGGGCTGGGGGGCGACATCTTCAGCTTCGTGATGCAGCGTGACGGGGCGACGTTCCCCGAGGCGCTCCGCACGCTGGCGTCCAAGGCCGGTGTCGAGATCGACGAGCGGACCAAGCGCGAAGACGCCCGTCGCGCTCGCCTGCGTCAGGTCCTCGACACGGCGATCGCCTTCTACCACGCGGTCCTGACCGGCTCCAAGGCCGGCCAGCCCGCGCTCGAGTACCTGCACGGTCGCGGCTTCACGGACGCCACCATCGAGGCGCACCAGCTCGGCTGGGCTCCCAATGGCTGGGACCAGATGGCCCGCCAGCTGCAGGCCAAGCGCGACATCCGCGGCGAGGAGCTCGTCGAGGTCGGCCTCGCGAGCCCGAGCCAGCGGGGCCACGGCGTCATCGACAAGTTCCGGGCGCGCGTCCTGTTCCCGATCCGGGACGCGAACGGCCACGCGGTCGGTCTCGGCGGGCGGCTCCTGGAAGGGGAGGGGCCCAAGTACCTCAACTCCCCGGCGACGCCGCTGTTCGACAAGAGCCGGACGCTCTACCTCATCGACAAGGCGAAAGGCCCGATCCGACGCTCCGGGCAGGCCGTGATCGTCGAAGGCTACACGGACGCGCTGATGGCCCATCAGGCAGGCTTCGACAACGTCGTCGCCTCGCTGGGCACGGCGCTGACGCCCGGGCAGGTCGCCCTGCTGACCCGCTACGCGACGCGCATCGCGCTCGCCTACGACGTCGACGCGGCCGGCGAGAAGGCCGGGACACTCGGCGTGACGGCCCTGGCCGGGCTTATCGGCCAGCTCCAGGACGACGCCTCGGGCGTGAAGCTGGAGGACGTCCGCGTGGTCAAGCTGCCCGACGGTCAGGATCCCGACGAGGTCGTGCGCGGGGCCCCGGCCGACTGGGAGACCGCCGTGTCGAAGGCCAAGCCGCTCGTCGAATACCTCATCGACCATCATGCGGGTCGCTACGACCTCAAGACCTCGACCGGCCGCATCGGCTTCGTCGAGTCGGTGATGCCCGCCATCCGCGACATCGCCGACCCCCTGCGCCGGGACGAGGCGCTCCAGGAGGTCCGGCGCGTATCAGGCGTCGAGGAGCGCGTCCTGCGTCAGGTCCTCGATCGGCGCATCGCGGCGGCCGTCGGGCCGGGGCGCGGCAACGAGGCGGCGACGCGCATCAGCGCCGAGGCCGTGCTCGCGTCACCGGACGCCCTCCCGGTCGGCGACATCCTGCGCGCGGTCACGCCCGTCGAGGCGGAGCTGCTCCGGCTGCTCCTCCTCGTGCCCGACCAGCAGCTGCGGGTCGGCGAGGAGCTCGGCCCGGACCAGCTGCCGTCCACGCTCGCTCGCGAGCTGTTCCGGGCGATGGTCCTCATGCGCGAGGCCGACGACCACGGCGTGCATCCCCCGTTCGACGGCGCAGCGCTGCTGCTCTCGCTCGATGACGAGACCGCGGCCCTCGCGCGCGCGCTCTATGCAAAGCCGGGTCCCGACCCGCGCACCCTGACGCCGGGTCACCTCGCCTACGAGGTGACGCGTCTGCTGCTCGAGCTCGAAGACGATTCGCTGCGCGAGCGAAGTGATTACAACGAGGCGGCTCAGGCCGAGGCCGAGCGCGCCGGTGACACCGACGCCATCGAGCGATTGATGCTCGAGCGCCGCCAGATCAACGAATCCCGCCGATCCATCGATCGGCGCCGTGAAGACACCCGATTGTTCGCCCGGCCGACCGTGGCCGGACGACGCTGACCAGACCCTGACCCGTCCCCGGGACCCGAAGGAGGAACCGATGCCCGCCGATCCGTTGGACAAGCAACTCGTGGAGGCCGTGCTCTCGCGGCCGCGCCGCGCCAAGGCCGATCTCGAAGAGGCCAAGCTGGCCGGTCTGCGCCCGTCACGCGGCCGGACCGCCGTCGCGAGCGACGACGATGATGACGACGACACCGATCTCGAGCTCGGGCCGGAGGCGGCTGCCGCCGCGCCGGCCGCCGAGGGCGAGGCCGAGGTCGTGGTCGAGGTGACCGAGGACGGCGTGACCGCCGATCCCGCCGCCCGACTGCCGGCCGACGCACCGGCAAAGCTCGACGCCAAGGAGCTCGAAGAGCCCTCGGCCGAGGACCTCGAGGCCATCAGCGCCGACATGATCGGCATCGATGACCCGGTCCGGATGTACCTCAAGGAGATCGGCAAGGTCGCCCTGCTGACCGCCGAGGAAGAGGTCGTCCTCGCCAAGGCCATCGAGCTCGGGGAGCAGCTCGTCGAGGAGCCGTGGAAGGGCATCGTGTCCCTCCACGAGTGGACCCTCCACGACACCGAGCGCAAGACCCGGACGCAGAAGCCCCAGCACCGCCTGCCGTTCGGCGATGAGGCGCACACGATGGTGCGCGCCGGGATCTCGGCGAAGGCGGCCAAGGACCTGCTCGTCCCGAGCCCGGACTTCCATCTCGTGAAGGCCGGCCGTGACGCGCAGTCGGACGGCACGAAGGACCTCCTTCGGGAGGGCAAGAAGCTCGTCGCCGCGTACAACGAGGCCCTCAGCCCGGACACGTTCATCACGCTGCTCGACTGGGCGTTCCTCGCGGTCCACAACGGCGACCTGGACTCGCGTGACAACGTCGGCCTGCGGGCGATCTGGGACTGGACCCGTGACGGCGTCGCCTTCCCGGCGATGGAGCGGTGGATCACGAGCGGACACGACGCCGACCTGCTCAAGCAGATGGGCTTCGATCCGGAGGTGCCGCTGACCACGAAGCTGCGCGACCGCAAGGGCACGATCGTCGTGATCGGCCGCGATGCGCGCGAGCAGCTGACCTCGGCCAACCTCCGGCTGGTCGTGTCGATCGCGAAGAAGTACATCGGCCGCGGCATGTCGTTCCTGGACCTGATCCAGGAAGGCAACATCGGCCTCATCCGGGCGGTCGAGAAGTTCGACTTCGAGAAGGGCTTCAAGTTCTCGACGTACGCCACGTGGTGGATCCGCCAGGCCATCACGAGGGCCATCGCCGACCAGGCTCGGACGATCCGCATCCCGGTCCACATGGTCGAGACGATCAACCGCCTCATCCGCGTCTCGCGTCAGCTCCTCCAGGAGCTCGGCCGCGAGCCGACGGTCGAGGAGATCGCCGAGGCGATGTCCAAGGGCCAGGAGGTCCAGGTCACGCCCGAGAAGGTCCGCGAGATCATCAAGGTCAGCCAAGAGCCGGTGTCGCTCGAGACGCCAATCGGCGAGGAGGAGGACTCCCACCTCGGCGACTTCATCGAGGACCGTGGCGCGCTCGCGCCGGCCGAGGCGGCATCGCACCAGCTCCTCAAGGAGCAGGTCGAGGCGGTCCTCGACTCGCTGACCG
>DASPHN010000202.1:0-11433 GCA_035629655.1 Saccharimonadales bacterium (SeqCode)
CCGTCATCGGCGGCGTCACCCGTGATCGACATGAGGCCCCCGACCGCCTGGATGACGAAGTCGTAGCCCGGTCGTGAGGCCGCCGGCCCGTCGGGGCCGTAGCCACTGATCGCCAGGTGCACGAGGTCCGGGTTGAGCGTCTCGAGCGCCGGTGCGCCGAACCCGAGCCGTTCCAGCGACCCGGGACGCAGGTTCTCGACGAGGACGTCCGCGTCGGAGAGCAATCGCTTGAGGACATCCGCCCCACCGGGCGCCTTCAGGTCCAGCCGGATGGAGCGCTTGTTGCGATTGACGGCCAGGAAGTAGGCCGCGGTCCGGGTCCCGGCCGCCGCGTCGCCGACCCACGGCGGTCCCCAGCCGCGGGTGGCATCGCCCTCGGGTGGCTCGACCTTGATGACGTCGGCGCCGAGGTCCGCGAGGACCATCGTGCAGTAGGGACCGGCAAGGACCGTCGAGAGGTCCACGACGCGGAGGCCGTCCAACGGCCCTGGCGGTCCGGCTGCTCCGGGCGGCTCGGCGGTCGTCGGCATGGGCGCCATGCTAGCGCCGGTACACTGCGCCGATGATCCTGCCCCGACCGGCCCTGCGCGTGGGCTGGGCCATCCACCGCGGCCTGCATCGGCTGACGGGTGGCCGCCTCAGCACGTCGAAGCCGGCCAACGCGGACCAGCTCGGGACACTCTTCCTGGTGACGCGCGGCCGGTCGAGCGGCAAGGAGCGGCGCACCGGGCTGTTCTATCTCGACGACGGCCGGAACTTCGCCGTGGTCGCGTCGAATGCCGGCGCCTCGAACGACCCTGCCTGGTGGCGCAACCTCCAGTCGACCCCGAAGGCGCAGGTCGAGCTGGGCGGCGCCACGACCCCGGTCATCGGTCGTCTGGCGACCCCCGAGGAGCGGTCTCGCCTGTACCCGAGGTTCGTGTCCGCGTCGGCGAACTACGCGACCTATGAGCAGACGGCGGGTCGACCCATCCCGGTCGTCATCCTCGAGCCGGACGATCCAGGACCGGGCGGCTAGACCGAGCGGTCAGGATCCGGCACGGGAACCGAAGTCGTGGGCTCGGATCTGTCCCGTGAAGTCCTTGACCAGCGGGCCGGCGTCGGTCCGCAGGGGCATCTCGGGCATCTGGACCTCGTCGTCGAGCGCGGGCAGCACCCAGTCGATCTGCTCTCGATTCAGGACGACCGTGCCGACCTGGCGTCGCTCGAGCTGACCGGCGATCGACATCTCGACCGAGGCCTCGGTCAGCGGGACCATGACCGTCCGCCGCCGGATGGCCAGCAGCGGGTCGGTGCCGGGCAGGGCATGGAGATAGCCGCGCACGTGGTACGGCCCCAGCTGCAGCGCGAGCGGGTGTGGGCGCATGCGCTGGCGGCGGGCGATGACGCCGCGCGGCCCGGTGGCATGCACGAGGACCAGCTCGTCACGACGGACGACGATCTCCGTGACCTCGACGACGCCGTCGGACGCGAGCGGCTCGACCAGGACGTCGACGAGCTGGTACTCGTCGTGCGCGTTGAGCATGTCGGTCAGCCGCTCGGCTCCCAGCCGGACGCGGCCGGACAGCAGGCAGTCCTCGGCGTAGGCGACGAACTCGACGAGTGGCGGAAGGACCGCAGCCGACGTTTCCGCTGGCGCAGCGGGATCTGCGGGATCACGGTCGAAGGCGATGCGAAGGCGGCGTCCGAGGCTCTGCAGCATGTCCGCAGGATGCCGCGGGATACCGTCGCCCGCCATCCCGACGCAAGTACCCCTGGGGCCGGCGCGGAGCGTCCTGGCACCGGTGCACCGGTGCACGTCCCGCCACGGATCAGCCGAAGGTCCCATCGGCGCGTCGTGCGGTAGCATCGGGATCATGACCGATACGGCGACGGATCCGACGCACGTCCCCACCCTGATGACCGTCCACGCTCACCCCGACGACGAGACGATCGGGACGGGTGGATCGATGGCCAAGGCCGTGGCCGAGGGCCGTCGGGTGGTCCTCGTCACGTGCACCCGCGGCGAGATGGGCGAGATCGTCGTCCCCGACATGGACACGCCGGACAACCACCGGCGGCTCGGGGAGATCCGGGCCGAGGAGCTCGAGCGAGCGATGGCCGTCCTGGGTGTGACCGAGTGGGAGAACCTCGGTTACCACGACTCGGACATGATGGGTCGGCCCGGGAACCTCGATCCTCGGGGGTTCTGGCAAGCCGATCTCGACGAGGCTGCCCGCCGCCTCGTCTGGCTGATCCGACGCTATCGGCCCGATGTCGTCACGACCTACAACTCGTTCGGCGGATACGGCCATCCCGACCACATCCGGACCCACGACGTCGCGGTCCGGGCCTTCCCACGAGCCGGCGATCCGTCCTGCTATCCCGAGCAGCTCACGCCCGAGTCCGGCGGCACCGGCCCCTCCGCCGAGGACGGCGGCCTCAGGCCGTGGACGCCCTCGAAGCTCTACGAGCAGGCCATCCCGGCCTCGGTGCGAACGGCGATGCGTGAGCAGCTGGAGGCGACCGGCCAGCCGTCGCCCTGGTCACCGCCGGCCGACGCGACCCCCGAGCAGCTCGAGGAGTTCGAGGCGTTCCAGGCCAAGATGCTCGTCCCCGACGAGTCCGTGACGACCTGGATCGACATCAGCGGCGACCCCCTCGAACGCAAGTGGCGAGCCCTCCACGAGCACGTCAGCCAGATCGCGGCCGACGGTCCCTTCATGGCCTTCGGCCTTGAGGGCTGGCGCGAGGCGTGGCACACGGAGGCGTTCATCCTGCGCGAGTCGACCGTCCAGACCGAGCGGCCGGAGACGGACCTCTTCGCCGGCCTGACCTAGCCTCGCCGCCTGGCCGTCTCCCTCGGCCTACCAGGGCAGGAGGTCGAGGTCGTCGCTCCCCTGCCAGATCTGACCCATCACGACCCGCCCGTCACCGGCCGGATCGAGCAGGTTGGGCTGCGCCTTGTCGAGGATGAGATGTGGCCGCATCCGGGCCTGGACCAGCGTCGGGCCATGGAACGTCAGCTCCAGGGTGATGCCTTCCATCGTCGGCTCGGACCACGTCTGGTCGAAGATGAAGTTGCCGAGCGCGTACCAGATCGGCTTGCCCTTGTAGACCTCCATGGCCCCGGCCCAGTGAGCGTGGTTGCCGATGACGATGTCGGCGCCGGCATCGATGGCGGCCTTCGCGAGCTTGCGCTGCCCGCCGAACGGGGTCGGGTCGTACTCGGTGCCCCAGTGCGGGAAGACGATGACGAGCTCGGCACCGGCATCGCGGGCCTTCTTGACGTCCGCCTTGACCGTCTTCGCGGTCAGTCGGGCGCTCCCGGCGCGGTCCTCGTTCGCGGTGTAGGACCGAGCGATCGTGTCGTAGGCCAGGATCGCGACCGAGGTGCCGTTGGCTTCGAGGATGGACGGCTCGCGGGCAGCGGCCAGGTCCTTGCCCGCGCCGCCTGACGCGATCCCGTGGTCGTCGAGGTTCTCGATCGTCTGCAGGATGCCGTTGCCGCCGGCGTCGCGGATGTGGTTGTTGGCGAGGCTGACCCAGTCGATGCCAGCGGTGGCCAGACCCCTGATCAGCTTCGGGTCGGCCGAGAACACCGTCCCGGACGTGTGGTAGCGGAAGCGATCGGGCGCCGGGTTCTCGAAATTGGCGATCGCGATGTCGGCGTTCTCGACCAGGCGCCGGACGACGCCCTTGCCACCGGTGCGCTTGGTGTACGGCAGGTCCCAGCCGAAGGCCGAGCAGTCCTTGCACCGCCCCGTGATGTCGACCGTTCCGCCATCGAACGGGAAGTCGGCGCCCTTGCCCTTGATCTTGAGCGTCTCGGCCACACCCCGGTCGAGCATGATGTCGCCGCCCGCGAACATCGTCCAGGTCGTCGAGGGGTCGAATGCCGCCGCCGGATCCGGCGCCGGCAGCGTGGCCGTCAGCGGCCAGTCCGCAAGGTCGCGGACCCGGCCGTTGCCGAACATCGCGACCTTGCCCCAGGCCAGGGCGCGGACGCCTGGCGTGACGTCCTCGACGCGGAGGAAGGCCAGCCGCTTGCGGTGTTCCGCCATGTCCTTGGTGAGGGTCTGGGCATCGGTCGCGAGCACGAGCCGGTCAGCGTCCGCGGGGCGCTCGGCCCCGAGTGCGGCGAGGATCGCATCGGCCTCCGCGTCGACGAGCTCCACGGCGTCGTAGCGCTTGTTCGTCCCGGCCAGGACCTCGGCGACGATCTCAGCCGTGGCCGACGTGGCGGTCGTGCGGAACTGCGTGACCGGCACGATCGCGACATCGGCCAGGACGACGGGCGGTTCGGGCGACGGGGTCGCCTCCGCCGGAACGGTCGGCGACGGGCCGCCGGTGCCCTCGCCGTCGCTGGTCGGGGCTGGCGTCGCGCCCGGCTCGCCAGACGTCGTCGGGCTCGTCGCCGGCGCACCGGCATTCCCGGCGAGACCCGCCAGCGGGATCGCGACGACGACCGCGAGGAGGCCCACGACGAGGACGATGGGAAGGCGTTTCATCGCGGCCAGTCTGCCAGAGGGATGAAGAACGCCCCGTCCGGGCGGGCGGACGGGGCGTAGGAAAAGGCGGAAGATGGCGGACCCGACCGGATTCGAACCGGCGATCTCCAGCGTGACAGGCTGGCATGTTGGGCCGCTACACCACGGGTCCAGTTGCGGCGAGGCCGGATGATAGCAGGTGCATGGCGCCCTGTCGCTCCGGCCTCTCCGGGCCGGTGGACCGCCGCGACCTATACTCGGGGCGCATGACCGACCGCCCCGATCGCCCCATCGACCTGCGCAGCGACACCGTCACCCGACCGACGGCCGCCATGCGCCGGGCCATGGCCGAGGCGGAGGTCGGCGACGACGTCTTCGGGGACGACCCGACCGTCACGGCCCTCGAGGAGCGCGCCGCGGACCTGCTCGGCAAGGAGGCCGGCCTCTTCGTCGCCTCGGGGACGATGGGCAACCTCGTCGCCCTCATGGCCCATCTCGGGCGCGGCACGGAGCTCATCGCCGGAAGCGAGCATCACGTCGTCATCGATGAGGCCGCCGGACACGCGGTCGTGGTCGGGGCCAGCGTCCGAGCCCTGACCGACCGTCCCGACGGCACGATCGATCCGGCCGAGATCGACGCGGCCTTCCGCGATCCCGAGGACCCGCACGAGCCGATCAGCGGCCTCATCGCCCTCGAGAACACCCACGCCCATTCGATGGGCCAGCCGCTGACCCCGTCCTACACCCGCGAGGTCGCGGCCATCGCCCGCGCCCACGGCGTGCCACTCCATCTGGACGGCGCGCGCTTCTGGAACGCGGTCGTGGCCCAGCGCGCGCAGGGCGTGGAGGCGCGCGACCTGGCCGGTCCGGCCGACACGGTCACGTTCTGCCTGAGCAAGGCCCTCGGTTGCCCCGTCGGGTCGGTCCTCGTCGGCTCGCGCGAGGTCATCTGGAAGGCACGCCGCGCCCGCAAGCTCCTGGGCGGCGGCATGCGCCAGGTCGGTGTCCTCGCGGCGGCCGGCCTGGTGGCCCTCGGCGACGGTCCGGACGGGCGCATCGATCGCCTTGCCGACGACCACGCCAACGCCCGCCGGCTCGCGGAGGCACTCGCCGAGATGGACGGCATCGAGAGCGCCGGCGGCACCGCACAGCCGACGCCGGGTCGTCTGGACCCCGGCCGCGTTTCCACAAACTTCGTGGTGTTCAAGGTCGCTCGGGACCGGGCCGCCTTCCTGGCCGCGCTGCGAGCGCGAAACGTCCTGATGGTGGAATATCCGCACGGTCAGGTCCGCGCCGTGACCCACCAGGATGTGGACGCCGACGAGATCGAGCGAGTCATCGACGCGACGCGCGCCGTCCTCGCCGAGACCACGCTCGACCGGGAGCGGGTCCCGTCGGCCATGGCGACCGCCTGACGCCGCCGCCGGCCATCCCGCCGGTGCCCGCCGACCGAGGAGACCCAGAGCCTTGACGCAGACCCTCGCCACGACCGCCCTGCCGCGTCCGGATGCCCCCGACGACGCAGGTCCGCTCGACGACCGGCTGTACGACCTCGTCGAGCAGCGCTTCCGGCGGCTCATCCGGGACAACCCGATCCTGGGCACGGCGCTCGGCCTGCACGACCGCGACCACGAGCTCGGCGACGGCGGCCGTGAGGCCGTCCTCGATGAGCTGGCCGCGGACCAGGCGCATCTGACCCAGGTCGAGGCGATCGATCCGGCAGGCTTGTCACCGACGGCGCGGTTCGAGCGCGACCTGGAGCTGCACAACGTCCGGCGGTCGATCTTCGACACCGACGTGCTGCGCATCTGGGAGCGTCGTTCGCTCGCGCTCGACACCGTCGGCGACGGCCTGTTCCTGCTCTTCGCCCGCGACCACGCGCCGCTGGCCGAGCGACTCGAGGCGATCACCGGTCGCCTGGAGGACGTGCCGAGTCACCTCGAGCAGGCCCGCACCCGCCCGTCCGGCCCGCAGGTCCGCCTGTGGCAGGGCATCGAGATCGAGACCGCCGGCGAGCTGCCGACGTTCTTCGACGAGCTGGTGGCCGCGTCGGAGGGCGTGGTCGGCCCGGTCGAGCATCGCCGCCTGCTGCGCGCGACGGACAACGCCAAGACGGCGGTCGAGCTGTACGGCCAGTGGCTCGAGGACACCCTCCCGAACGGGACCGACGAGTGGGCCATCGGGCGCGAGCGCCATGACGCGCTCGTCGCGCACCGGGCCTTCGACGGCCTCGATGCCGACGCGATCCTGGAGCTGGGCTGGCAGAAGCTCGCGGAGGAGAAGGCCGCGCGCGTCGCGGCCGCGCGCGAGGTCGACCCGGACGTGCCGGAGGCGGAGGTCGTCGATCGCATCAAGACGGATCATCCCGCGTCCTTCGAGGCGGCCCTCGAGGGCTACCGCGACGCGATGGTCCGAGCGCGCTCGCATCTCCTCCACCGCGACCTCGTGTCGGTGCCCGAGGATGAGCGCATCTCCGTGGTGGAGACGCCCGAGTACCTGCGCAACGTCGTCCCGTTCGCGGCCTACTTCGAGCCGGCCACCTTCGACGATGACCCGAAGGGCATCTACATCGTCACGCCGTCGGTGGGCGGCGATCCGAATGCGATGCGCGAGCACAACCTGGCCTCGATCAGCAACACGAGCATCCACGAGGCATATCCGGGTCATCACCTGCAGCTGGACGTCGCCCGCCGGCACCCGTCGCTGTCCCGGCTGATGACCGATGCCCCCGAGTTCGTCGAGGGCTGGGGGATGTACTCGGAGTTGATGATGCGCGAGCACGACTTCGATGCCGGGCCTCGGTTCCGGGTCGTCATGCACACCGACGCGATCTGGCGGGCGTGCCGGATCATCCTCGACGTGCGACTCCACCGCGGCGAGGTGACCGTGGAGGAGGCGACCGACTTCATGGTCGAGCACACGAGCTTCGAGCGGGCCAACGCCCGGGCCGAGGTCAACTGGTACACCTATCGACCCACCTACCCGCTGTCGTATCTCCTGGGTCGCACCCTGTTGCTCCAGCTGCGAGCGGATGAGCAGGCCCGGCTCGGCGAGGCGTTCAGCCTCAAGGGCTTCCACGACACCCTGCTGCGCAACGGGTCGCTGCCGATCAGCTTCCACCGCCGGCTCCTCGCGGGCGAGGGCCGCTAGGGCGTGCAGGTCATCCCGGCCATCGACCTCGAAGGCGGGCGCTCGCGCGTCGTCTACTGGCCGGGCGCCTCGGCCGGCGTGGGTGCCCCGACCGATCGGCCGGATCGGATCGCCGAACAGCTCGTCGCCCAGGGCGCGTCGGTGATCCACCTCATCGATTTCGACGGGGCGCGGAGCGGCGTGCCGGCCAACCTGGAGGTCGTCGGGACGGTCGCCTCGCGCTCCGCGGTCGCGCTCCAGCTGGCGGGCGGCATGGACACCGCCGACGGGATCCGGCTGGCCTTCGCGGCCGGGGCCACGCGGGTGGTCTGTACGACGGCCATCGCCGACCATCCCGACGAGCTGCGGGCGTGCCTCGATGTCGCCGGGGACTGGCTGGCGGTCGGACTCGATCCTCGTCCGGAACGGCTCGCCGCGTTCCCGTGGCGCCGCCCCGCCCCGCCGACCGTGGCCCAGCTCGTCGGTGAGCTGCTGGGGGCGGGTGTCGTCCGGCTCGTCCTGTCGCACGGTGGCGCCGCGCCGGACGTCGAAACGGTGCGATCGGTCGTCCGGTCGTACGATGCCGAGATCCTCGTCGCCGGCGGCGTCCGGGACCTCGACGGCCTGCGCCGGCTGCGCGATGCCGGCGTCTCGGGCGTCATCCTCGGAGAGGCCATCCTGTCCGGCGCCATCGATCTTCCCGCCGCGCTGGAGGCGGCCGCATGACCGAGAGGACCTAGGCCGCCGCCAGCCGGCGGAACGATCGGATCCTCCCCAGGTCACTCCGCCGGAGGTGATAGCTCCTCATCCGCCTCCGGGCCCTTCGCCGCCGCAGCATGCGCCGGGAATCCCACTTCCCCGTGCCGAGCGCGGTCCACGGCGCGCCCGACCGGTACGACGACCATGATCTCGACGCCTTCAGCTACCTTCCCGACAGCTGGCGCCACCACCCGGTCGCGGATCCCTCGGATGACCTTGACGAGGATGTCTCCCAAGGCGACGCCCGTCCCGATGACGAATGCCGTGCCGGCAGCCGCCGCAAGACCGCTGATCCGCGCCGCGTCCGTCTCGGCGAGCATCGCCTGCACCAGCTGCAGGCCGGGGAGCAGGGGCAGAACGGCCGGCACGACCCAGATCGCGGCCGGCGCGCCGCGGCGGCGCGCGAGGATCCGGCCGAGCGCGCCGATCACGACGGTCGCGGCGAGCGTCGCGACGCTCACGTCCAGCAGGCCGAACCGGGTCGCCGTCGTCTGGGACAACGACCAGCCGATCGTGCCGACGATCGCTGCCTGGCCGACGGCACCGGGCGGCACGCCCAGTTGCACGGCGTAGGCCGCGACGGCGACGAGGGCCGCCGCGACGGAGACGCCCAGACCCCAGTCCACATTGCCGACGGTCAGGATCTGCAGGGTGACCCCGACGGAGCCCGCCAGGGCGAGGCTCAGCGCCGTCCCTGCCGCGACGGCCGCCGCGAGGAGGATGGCTTCGGCCAACCGTGCGGTGCCCGACACCACTGACCCATCGATGAGGTCACGGAAGCCCGACACGAGGGCATAGCCGGGCAGGAAGCGGAGGAGGCTCCCCGTCAGGACAAGTCCACCACTGATCTCAAGGCCGACCCCGACCAGCAGCGCGACGAGGATCGCAGAGCCGGCGGCGCCGATGCCGAGTCGAAAGAAGGGTGGAAGGCTGGAGCGGTCCAGGGCCGCGAGCGCCGGTTGGACCAGCAGACCGATCGCCAGCGTGACCAGCGCCTCGAGCTGATCGCCCCCGAACAAGAGCGTCGTGCCGGCCGCGGACAGGCCCGGTGCCACGAACCTGAGGCGTTGCGGGTAGGAGGATCGAGCGGAATCCAGTCGCTCGACCTCGGCCTCCGCTGCCGCGAGATCAAGGCTGCCGTCATGGATGTTGCGGACGATCTCGGACACGGCTGCCAACCGGGTGAAGTCGGTGCTCCGGTCGCGCACCAGATGGAGGAGGGTCGTTGGGGGCTCGTCGTGACGCGTGTACCGCGAGATCGAGATCATCGAGAACGACACGGCGGCCTGGACCCCATCGACCCCGAAGACACGGGCGAGCTGTCCGATCGAGGACTCCACGTCCTCCGTCTGCGCGCCGTTCGCCAGCATCGTCACCGCGATGCGCATCGTGAGCCGAAGCACGCGAACGGGCTCCGGCCCGGGATCGGATGGCGCAGCGCCATTTATCATGGACGCGCCGATCGGATCGGATGCCTGTGCCACCGCGATCACGCCATGCAGCCGGCGCTCAGGTCGGACATGGTCCGCGCCGATCCGCATGGCGCGGCACCCTCGCTGCGGACCGGCCCGCGAGGCTCCCGTCCAGCGACGAAGTCGAGCGTCGGTCCGCTTCGCGATCGCCCCTTCCGATCATGCCACCTACACTCTAGCCCCGGAGGCGACCACTTGAGCTACTCCATCCAGCGCGCGCGAAGCGCGCTCGCCGCCATGGGGCTGGTGCTCCTGCTCGCGGCCTGCACGGCCACGGGCGGCTCGTCGCCTGTCCCGAGTGCTGCGGCCCCGAGCGTTGCGACGCCGTCGGAGGCTTCCGCCGGCACGTGTCCCACGTCCCAGCCTGACGTCCTGCCCACGGAGGACGCCCGGACGGTGACGATCACGACAGACCTCGGGCCGATCGTCATGACCCTCGATCCGAGCCTGTCGCCGATCGCCGTCGCCAACTTCGTCGCGCTCGCCGAGTGCGGCTTCTACGACGGCGTCGTGTTCCATCGCGTCGTGCCGGGGTTCGTGATCCAGGGTGGCGACGGGGAGCATGGTCGCTCGCCGAACGTGAACCCTGCCCTCGTGGGAACGGGTGGCCCAGGCTACGAGATCGCCGACGAGCCGGTGGTGACGGCCTATGGCCGCGGCACCGTCGCCATGGCTCGTTCCTCGCAGCCGAACTCCGTCGGCTCGCAGTTCTTCATCGTCCTCGACGATGCGGCCGAGCCCGCCCTGTCCGACGCCAACACCTACCAGATCATCGGGTCGGTCGCATCCGGGATGGAGGTCGCCGATGCGATCGCCGGCGCCGCCGACCAGGAGATCCCCACCAACCCTGTCGTGATGACCGACGTCTCGGTCGCCGCCTGAACACCTTGCAGCAAGGAGTCCGCCCATGACCCGCGCCACCATCGCCACCGAGCTCGGCGACATCGAGGTCGATCTGTTCGACACCGACGCCCCGAAGGCGACCAAGAACTTCGTGGACCTCGCCAAGAAGGGCTACTACGACGACGTCATCTTCCACCGCGTGATCCCGGGGTTCGTCATCCAGGGCGGTGACGGCCAGTACGGCAAGAAGTCGTCGCTGGAGAAGGGCCGTGTCGGGACCGGCGGTCCCGGCTACAAGTTCGAGGATGAGCCGGTCAAGGGCGAGTACCTGCGCGGCTCGTTGGCGATGGCCAACGCCGGCCCGAACACGAATGGCAGCCAGTTCTTCATCGTCACCGACGACCTGACCGGCAAGCTGCCGAAGAGCTACACCCGCTTCGGGCAGGTGACCAAGGGCCTCGACATCGTCGACCAGATCGTGTCGGCCCCGCGCGATGGGCGGGACCTGCCGCATGAGCCGGTCGCGATGACCTCGGTGACCATCCACGAGGAGTAGATGCGGCTGTAATGCCGGTCACGAACGACGCTCGCGGAAAGGTTAAGGAATTTACACCCGCGCACGTGCCAAAACCCTTGGAAAACCTCCCCTCACGAGGTAGGATATCCATGCTGCTCAGTCAGCCAAGCTGCCCCAGCGTCAAGGTCATGGGTAGGTAGGGTCAGGGTAGTCGGTGCAGCCGACGTGATAGATGCCTTTGGCG
>DASPHN010000203.1:0-2127 GCA_035629655.1 Saccharimonadales bacterium (SeqCode)
CACGCCCTCCGGGACCCGGTTGATCGTCCGGACCCGCTCTTTGCGGATGTACTTGCACATGCAAGGATGATCGCCGCCGGTCATGCCCCCCGTGATCGGCAACGGACCCGGTCGGTGTCCCCCCGCCGGCCGGGTCCTCCCCACACTGATCGGACGAGCCCGATGTCACCGTCCGTCGGTCGGCCGACGGAGGTTGGGCCGGTCCCCCAGCGGACATCCTCATGTCGTCCCCGACGGATGATGAGAGCGGACGTGGAGAAGGACGAGGCGGCGAGTCAGCTCGCCCGGCAGGCGTCAGAGGCGCTAGCCGGGCTGCTCGAGCACGAGCGCACCCAACCGCCGGACGGCGACCGCTTCGACCGGTGCAGCGAGACCCTCGACGAGCTCGCCCGGGCCCTGATGACGATCGTCGAGGTCGTCGACCACTGCACCGCGAACTCGCCCGTCGAGGAGGATCCCGACGGCCTCACCGAGAAGGCCCGCGACCTCGCGACGGCCATCGTCCGGCGCCGCAACTCCCTGCTCGCCGAGAGCGCGGCCGCGCGCCTCCACGTCGTACGCGCGGCGCCGGTCCCCCGCGCGGGCTGAGCCTCAACCGATCCCGCCGCCGAACCCGATCTCGTTGCCGTCCGGGTCGCGGAAGACGATCTTCCGGACGCCACCCGGGTACTCCTCGTGACGCGCGGGCTCGAT
The DNA here is from genome assembly GCA_035629655.1 of Saccharimonadales bacterium (SeqCode). Lineage (GTDB taxonomy): Bacteria > Chloroflexota > Limnocylindria > Limnocylindrales > CSP1-4 > SPCO01. The sequence goes on from DASPHN010000203.1 coordinate 694, forward strand.
GCCCCGCTCGGCGGCGCCGCGCACGGCGTCGTCCAGGTCCTCCGGGACGATCATGAGCTCCGCGTGCCCGGCGCGCCCCGGGTCCTGCTTGACGTAGAGCCAAGCCTTCTCCGACAGCTCCCACACGGCCTCGGTATCGGAGGCGAGGAACGACGGCTCCCGGCCGAGGAGGCCCTCGAACCACGGCCGCGACGCCTCGTAGTCGCTCACGAGGATCCCGGCGAAGAGGAGGCGGTCGGAACTCACGTGCGGGTGCGGGACGAGCCGACCTCGTCATCGGGGACGCTCGCCGCCCGAGGAGCGAGCCGGCGCAGGAGGGCGCCCGCGCCGACGGCGAGCGGGAACATGAGGACGCCGTAGACCGCGGCCGGCACCGCGAGCCGCTCGTTCTGCAGGACGCTCACCGCGACGGCGATCGCGAGCGTGCTGTTGTGGATCCCGACCTCGAACGCGGAGGCCACGGCCTGTGGGTGCCCGACGCGCAACAGGCGGGGCACCAGATAACCCAAGGTGAGGCTGATCAGGCAGAACGCGACGGCAACGAGGCCGATCGCGGCCAGGTACTCACCGAGGTTCTCCCGCTCGCCCAGGAGCGCGCCGACGATCACCACGACCAGCACCACGGCCGAGAGGATCCGCACGGGCCTGTCGGCGCGGTCGGCGAAGGTGGGCGATGCGCGCCGGATGAGCATGCCGATCACCACGGGGACCAGGACCACGGCGAAGACCTGGGCGGTCTTGCTCAGGTCGAGCCCGAGGCCGCCCTCGACCACGGGCCGGAAGTACGCGAGCGACAGGTTCACGACCACCGGCAGGGTGATCACGGCGATCACCGAGTTGACCGCCGTCAGCGTGATGTTGAGGGCGACGTCCCCACGGAAGAGGTGGCTGAACAGGTTGGCGGTCGTGCCCCCGGGCGACGCGGCGAGCAGCATCGTTCCGACGGCGAGCAATGGGTCGAGCCCTGCCGCGATCACCAGCCCGAAGCAGATCACCGGCAGCACGACGAGCTGGGTCACCAGGGCCGCCACGACCGCCACCGGCCGTCGCGCCACGCGGCCGAAGTCGCCGATGGTCAGCGACAGCCCGAGCCCCAGCATCACGACCGCGAGAGCGGCGGGCAGACCGACGGTGGTCAGCGCGGAGTCCATGAACACCCCTGAGTGTGAACAGGGTGCCCATCGTGCCTTCGGGACATCGCGCGAGGAAGCGGTCGAACGCGTCGTTCCGGGCGCCTGCGATCGATCCCTCGGCAAAACAAAGGGGCCGCAGCGCTGCTGCGACCCCTCTGAACTGCCTCGACCGGCGCGCGCCCGAAGGGATTCGAACCCCTAACCTTCTGATCCGTAGTCAGATGCTCTATCCGTTGAGCTACGGGCGCAGTGTGTACTTGTGAAGCCTCGACCCTCGCTGGACCGCGGCCGCGGAGGCTCC
>DASPHN010000204.1:0-3102 GCA_035629655.1 Saccharimonadales bacterium (SeqCode)
CGGGCCCCACGGGTACCAATCGACGGGGTTGTTGGCGTGCTGGAGGAGGTACGGGCTGGTCTCACCCGCGAGGCGGTTGGGCACCAGGGGATGGTACGCGGCACGCCTCGGATGGGTGGCGGGGTCGGTCGTGGGTGTGCCCGGCCGCGGCACCTGCTCCGCCTGCGGCACACGGCACGCCCGCGGCACATGACGTGTTACGAACGCGGCCCGAGTGGGGCGGACCACGCCCGTCCTCAGTCCGATGGCACCTGTCGTGTTCCTTCGGACCGCCCAGGCCCGCATCCGGCCGAGTTCGTCACCGGTGATGTTCCACCTGCCAGCGGACGCGGCGGCCGCGGCACCTGCTCCGCCTGCGGCACATGACATGTGACGAACTCGGCCCGACTGGGCCGGACCACGCCCGTCCTCCGTCCGATGGCACGTGCTGTGGTCCATCGGACCGCCGAGGGCCCACTCCGACCGAGTTCGTCACCACTGATGTTCCGCGGCGAGCGGCGGCGGCGGCACGGACCGATCCGCACCGGAGCCTCTGCCGACCCGGTGCGAGGGCGCACCGATACCCGCCGAAACCCATCCGATAACGGCCAGAGAACGCACGCAGGGTATGGTCTAGCCACGTACTAGTACGTTAGGCTGGCCCGAGAACAACGCAGGAGTGCCCCCCTGGCGTGAACCGTCTCTTTGCCGTGCTCATCGCGTGTCTGCTCGTCTGCGGTCTCGCCGCGCCCGCAGTCTCCGCTGCCCAGTCCTCGTCCAAGGTGCCCAAGGTGGTCATCGTCGTCGGGCCGTCGGGGGTCGCCACGGACCGGTACCGCCGCGAGGCCCGATCCGCTGCCGCGCTGGCTCGCAAGTACACCCCGGACGTCACCGAGCTGTACTCGCCGCATGCCACCTGGCCGGCCGTCAAGCAGGCACTCCAGGGCGCGAGCCTCGTCATCTACATGGGCCACGGCAACGGCTGGCCGAGCAAGTACCGCGACAGCCTCTATCCGCCCACCCAGAACGGCTTCGGTCTGAACCCGACAGCCGGCAGCGGCGACCACACCCACCAGTACTTCGGGGAGGGTCGGATCGCGGAGTCGATCACCTTCGCCAAGAACGCCGTCGTCCTGCTCAACCACCTCTGCTACGCATCGGGGAACAGCGAACCGGGCGTCGCCGAGGGCACGCTCGCGCAGGCGCGCCAGCGTGTCGACAACTTCGCGGCCGGGTTCATCAAGGCCGGCGCGTCGGCCGTGATCGCCGAGGCCTACTCGAGCCCGAATTACATGGTCAAGACGATCCTCGGAAGCCGTCGATCCATCGACAAAGCCTGGCGCACCCAGCCGTCGCGCAATGGGCACGTCTTCGGGTTCGAGAGCCGGCGCAGCCCGGGGTATATCGCCCAGATGGATCCGGAGAGGGGCACCTCCGGCTTCAGCCGGTCGATCGTCCTCAAGGCCGGCCTCGCGTCCGCAGACGTGCTGCGCGGCGCACGCGGGAACGCGAACGCGAACGCGACCGTCGCCGGCGACCCAGAGCTGCCGGCGCTCCCGGTCGTCCCGAGCCTCGTCGCGCGAGGGATCGACCTGAAGGCGCCGGTCGTGAAGAGCGCCACGCTCGCCGGCGGCAAGATCAAGTTCCAGCTCTCGTACAAGATCGCCGACCGCGACGACCTGCCGAAGACGATCCAGGCCAGCGTCCGCTGGGATCCGCTCGATGTCGTCGCGCCCGAGCCCGAGGCCGAGGTCGCACCGGCCGAGGAGGCCCGACCCACGGAGTCGACGGCGCCTGCCGAGTCTGCTCCGGCAGAGTCCGCGGTCCCGGCCGAATCGCCTGCGCCCGCCGAGTCAGCCGCGCCTGCCGAGTCCGCGGCGCCCGACGCATCGCCCACGCCCGACCCGGCCACCCTGGGGTCGCCAGCCGAGGAAGAGGTCGCACCAGCGCCCGAGCCGCCCTCGCTCGGCCTGGTCGTCCCGGAGCGGATCGGCGATGTCGTTGCTCCGAAGAAGGTCAAGATCGGCAAGAAGACCCTCACGCTGACCGCCGCGGCACCGACGGCGCCCGGCCGCTACCGCCTGACGATCACCCTGCACGACCGTGACGGCGTCGCCTACGACGCGGCGACACAGGCGATGGTCCCCACGCTGATCGTGCGCGTGACGGGCGACCTCGACGCGCAGATCGTCGCCCCCGCTTCGACGGAGATGGCACCGGGCGCCGCCACCACGCTTGACCTCTGGACGGCGAACCTCGGGAAGGCCGCCTGGGGCCATGGCACGATCACCAATGCCAAGGACCCCGATGGCACCGCCCCGGCAACCACGGCTCGCGTGACCGGCCAGTGGCTGGCCCTCGGCGGCCTCGACGATCCGGCCCAGGCCTCAGCGGCGGCCGCGGCATCGGTCACCGCAGCGACGTTGCCGGCCGGCCTCGAGCCCGGAGCCGTCGTCCCGGTGGGCCTCGAGCTGTTCGCCCCGTCCGTTGCCGGCGACTACCTGCTTGTGCTCGACATCGTCACCCCGGAACACGGCTCGATCGTCGCCAACGGCGTCGAAGCGACCACCATCCGGGTCCGTGTGGCCAAGCCGGCCGTCCAGTCGACGCCGGTCGAACTGCCGGCGCCGACCGCCGCGCCTGAGGCGACCTCGCGCGGTGGTTCCCCGACCGGCCCCGAGATCCCCGTCACCTCCGAGGCGCAATAGGGCGCCGCGACGGAACCGTGACTGACTGGGGGACGCAGCGATGAGCGAGTCGAATGCGGTCCCGGGCTTCGTCCCGAGCCTGCACGGCTTCCATTTCGCCAATCGGTTCCCATCCGGCCCGACGCTGAAGGTCGGCTTCTTCGATCCGCGGGTCGTCGGCGTCGGCGACGCGTCGGCGGGCCTGTGCGGCGGGATGAGCTGGCTGGTCCGCGAGCGGTTCCAGAGCGGCCTCTCGATCCCACCGGACCGCATCCCGCCCGAGAACGGATCCCCGCTGTTCAAGGCGATCGTGCGGCGCCAGGTGATGTCGCTCGACTGGCTGCGCGGGCCGCTCCGCTTCTGGTGGATGGGGCTGCGCGGTCCGTCATGGGCGCGCGGGCGGACGCTGACCGTCGAGTGGCCACGGATCCGCGAG
>DASPHN010000205.1:0-12170 GCA_035629655.1 Saccharimonadales bacterium (SeqCode)
GAGAGCGCACTGGAGTTCATCTCCGGCGACGAGCTCGTCGAGGTGACGCCCCAGTCCATCCGCCTCCGCAAGCGCCTGCTCTCGCAGCACGACCGACGTCGCGAGATCGGCAAGGCCGAGGACCTGAGGCGGGCCGTGGAGCGTGAGGGCGCCGAGGGCTAGCCGTCCCGGCGCTTCGGCTGCAGGGTGACCCGGTGGACGGGTGCCGCTCCGAGCTCCACGAACTCGCACGGGAGGGCCGGATCCTCGGCCGTGAGGTCATCGACCTCGAGTGCGGCCTCGTGGCCGAGCCAGTGGTCGACCGCGAAGTGCGGCGCATCCGACTCCTGGACGCCGGCCGGCCAGTCGCGACCGCCGGCCCAGCCGGCAATGCCGTCGAGCGACCGCAGGGAGCCGGCGCCCAACCAGGCCGCGACGCTCGCGATCGCCAGGACACCCACGAGGGCAAGGAGCGTGGTCGGTTCCATGGTCCCCTCGATCGTCTCCCCGGCGTCAAGCCCGTCGGACCATCGGACCGGGGTGACGTTGCCGGCCGCCTCGTGTACGGTCGGGCGTATGCCACGCCACGACCGCGCTCCGCATCGTCGTCCGCTGCCCGTCCTGCTCGCACTGATGGCCGCCATCGTGCTAGCCCTCGGGGCACCCCTGTCCGCGGCCGGCGCGGAGCCGCCGATCACGTTGAGCCAGCGCGCCGCGTACACCCGCTTCGACGCCCCGACCCAGATCACGAACGCCGGCGATGGGACGAATCGCCTGTTCATCGTCGAGCGACGGGGCACGGTGCGGGTCCTACTCGACGGGGCGCTGCAGTCGGGCTGGTTCCTGGACCTGCGCACCGCGGTCGAGGATGGCGGAGAGCGGGGCCTGCTCGGCCTCGCGTTCGACCCTCGATTCGAGTCGAACCGGCGGCTGTACGTCTACTACACGCGCAACGGCGGCGACGTCGTCGTGGCCCGCTACACCGCGAACAGCGCCGGCACCACGGTCAGCGCCACCACCGTGCGACCGCTGCTGCTCATCGAGCACAGCGCCGAGAACAACCACAACGGCGGATCGCTCGCGTTCGGGCGCGATGGGTACCTGTACATCGGCGTAGGGGACGGCGGCGGTGGCGGCGACCCCGAGAACGACGCCCAGAGCACGACCCGCAACTTCCTCGGCAAGGTGCTGCGCATCAACGTCAACGGCACAGGAGCGGGCACCTACGACACCTACTCGATCCCGTCGAGCAATCCGTTCGCGGGCTCGACCCCGGGGCTCGGCGAGATCTGGGCGTACGGCCTGCGCAACCCGTGGCGGACGAGCTTCGACCGTGGGACCGGACGGTTCTACATCGCCGACGTCGGCCAGGGCCGGCGCGAGGAGGTCGACCGCGAGCCGTCGGGCTTCACCGGCGGCCGCAACTACGGCTGGAACGTCATGGAAGGCACGTTCTGCAACGACTCGTCGCGGTGTCCGTTGGCGGGCGACGTCCTGCCGGCCGCCGAGTACACGCACGACGATGGCAACTGCTCCATCACCGGCGGCTACGTCTACCGCGGGACCGCATTCCCCAAGCTCGTGGGGCACTACGTCTTCGCCGACTTCTGCAGCGGTCGCATCTGGTCGCTGCCGCAGGGCGGCACGACGGCCGACATGGAGCTCCGGCGTGACACCACCGAACGGATCAGCTCGTTCGGGGAGAGCGAAGGCGGGGAGCTCTACGCCGTGACCATCGACGGAAAGGTCTTCCGGGTGGAGGCCCGCTAGGGCGCGCCAGCGAGCGGACGTACAATCGCGCGATGCCGATCTACCTCGATCACGCGGCCACGACCCCGCTCCGGCGGGAGGTCCTCGAGGCGATGCTCCCGTACTTGACCGAGACCTTCGGGAACGCCTCGTCGGCGCATGCCTTCGGTCGGGCGGCGCGGTCGGGTCTCGACGAAGCGCACGAAGAGGTGGCACGGCGACTCCACGCCGAGGGCCGGGAGATCGTCTTCACGTCGGGCGGGACCGAGGCGAACAACCTCGCGATCAAGGGCGCCGCGTGGGCCGGCAAGGCGCGTGGACATCGGATCGTGACGTCATCGATCGAGCACCATGCGGTCGGTCACACGCTGCGCTACCTCGAGAAGTTCGGGTTCGAGGTCGTGGAGTTGCCGGTCGATCGCTACGGGCGGGTGGACCCCGACCAGCTCGAGGCCGCGCTCAACGACCGGACGATCCTCGTGTCGGTGATGCTCGCGAACAACGAGGTCGGGACCATCCAGCCGGTCGTCGAGCTGGCCGCTCGCATCCGCCAGCGCAAGGGCGTCCTGTTCCACGTCGACGCGGTCCAGGCCGCGCCCTATGTCGATCTGGATGTCACCGCCCTGGATGCCGACCTCATCTCGCTCGGGGCGCACAAGTTCGAAGGACCCAAGGGCGTCGGCGCCCTGTTCGTGCGCCATGGCACGCACATCCTGGCCCAGCAGCACGGCGGGACCCAGGAGCGGCATCGACGGGCCGGTACCGAGAACGTGGCGGGCGCCGTCGGGCTCGCCGCGGCCTACGCGCTGTCCTGTGACGAGCGGCCGGCGACCGTCGAAGGGCTGCGCACTCGGCGTGAGGCGCTGCAGACAGCCGTGCTGTCGGTCGAGGGCACGGAGCTGACGGGCCACCCGACGGACCGCCTGCCCGGACTCCTCTCGATCATCGCCCGCGGCACCGACGGCTCGGCCGTCTCGCTCTCGCTCGACCTCGAGGGCATCGCGACCTCGGTCGGCTCGGCGTGTACGACGGGTTCGACCGAGGTCAGCCACGTCCTCACGGCGATGGGCTACCCGGAGGACGAGGCCCGCGGCGCCCTGCGGCTGTCGCTTGGTCGGACGACCACCGACGACGAGATCGCGACCGCCGTCGACGTCGTGCCCCGGGTCATCGCGTCGATGCGCGTGGGATCGGCATCGGTGGCCGCCGACCCGCTCGGCCAGGAGGTGCCGGCATGAGCCGGGTCCTCGTGGCGATGTCCGGCGGCGTCGATTCGTCGGTCGCGGCGGCGCTGCTGCACGCCCAGGGACACGAGGTGGTCGGCGTCTGGATGCGCCTCCACGACGTCGCCGACACCTACTCCGAGTTCAAGAAGAGCTGCTGCTCCCTCGATGCCGCCGACGATGCGCGACGGGTCGCGGCCCAGCTCGACATCCCCTTCTACGTCATGAACCTCGAGCGCGAATTCGACGCCGGTGTCCTGCAGCCGTTCCTGGACGCCTATCTCGGCGGCGAGACGCCGAGCCCGTGCATCGACTGCAACACGTACGTGAAGTTCGGGGCGCTGCTCGGCCGAGCCCGCCACCTGTACGAGTGCGATGCGGTCGCGACCGGCCACTACGCCCGACGCGCGGTCGGCGACGACGGCCGGGCGCGGCTCCTGCGCGCCCGCGACCCCGACAAGGATCAGACCTACTTCCTCTACGGGCTGCGCGCCGATCAGCTCGAGCACGCGCGGTTCCCGCTTGGGGACCTGACCAAGCCGGAGGTCCGGGCCGTCGCCCGTGAGCTTGGCCTCGCGACGGCGGACAAGCCCGAGAGCCAGGAGATCTGCTTCGTCCCGGGCGGCGACTATCGCGACGCGCTCCGCGAACGCGCCGGCTGGCGACCGGAGGCCGGGCCCCTGGTCGACATCGACGGGACGGAGGTCGGCCAGCACGGAGGCTCGGCGGGGTACACGGTCGGTCAGCGCCAGGGGCTCGGCGTGGCTCTCGGCGAGCCGCGCTATGTGTCCCGGATCGACCCGGTCTCGAACACGATCCAGCTCGGCCGGCGCGTGGATCTTGAGACGCGGCAGGTCACCATCGAGCGGGCCACCTTCATCCAGCCGCAGGCCCGAACGGCCGCCTTCCGCGCCGACGTCCGGATCCGGCACCGCGGCACGCCGATCGGCGCCTGGGTCCGTCCGCTGGGCGACAGGCGTTGGACCATCGAGACGGACACGCCGGTCTGGGCGGCTGCACCCGGGCAGGCCGCGGTCCTGTACGACGGTGACGAGGTCCTGGGCGGCGGTCGCATCGAACGGCCCGACCGCCGTGACGCCTCGTCGGCAACGACGGACGCATCGGTCGACCGGCAGCGCCCCACCGCGGCCGCGACCGCGTGACGCTGGAGCCGTCGCTCATCCTGTCGGTCCTCGTCGGCGTCTTCCATGCCGCCTTGTCGGTGCTGATCCGGGGCTCGGCGGGCGGTCGGCTGCCGCTGCTCGTGCTTGCCGCCATCCTCGGGGCGTGGGCTGGCGACGCGATCACGGGCCGGCTTGGTATCGATGTCCTGACGATCGGCGACTACCACCTCCTCGGTGCGTCACTCGTCGCGTGGCTGGGCATCGGGATCGTCTCGGTCGTCGCGGTCCTCGGACCGATCACGAAGGGTGGTACCTGATGGATGAGCAGGTCATGTCGAAGTTCCTTCGCGGGCTCACGATCGGGGCGCTGCTCGGCGCGATCGTCGCCGGCTCGCGGATCTGGGCGCGATGGCGAACACTCGATCGCGCGTCCGCCGAGTCGGTGAGCGCGCCCGACCCGGATCGCGCCACGGGCTGACGGACACCGGGAAACGAACGACCGCCGCGCCCGATGAAGGTCGCGGCGGTCTCGTGCCGATGTCGGCGGCGTCGATCAGGTCTGCGCGGGCTCCGCCTCGGCTTCGACGAGGTCGAACTCGGTCCAGGCACAGTTCGGGCAGGTCCAGTTCTGGAAGGCGCCCTGCTTCGCGGCCTCGTCAGCCGAGGCGTACTGCTGGCGCGAGTCGAGCTTGCCGCACTGCTCGCACTTTCGGATCAGGGCCATGACGGTCCCTCCTTCTTGCTGCGTATCTTCACCCTAGGTCGCCCGCCGTGGCCGAGGCATCAACCCCGGTCGGCCGGGGTTTCGGGAGCCTTGCAGTCGATCGGCTGCGACGCTCGGTCACGCTCCCTCGCCCGGCGCGTGCGGTTCGGTACCATTGCGGCCGATGTCGCCCCCCGTCACGAGCCCCGATCCCCGGATCCAGGCGTTGCCCGCCGCCGAGATCCGACGCCGGTTCGTCGAGTTCTTCGCCGAGCGTGGCCATACGGTGGTGCCCAGCGCGAGCCTGGTACCGGCCGGCGACCAGACTCTCCTCTTCACGAACAGCGGCATGGTCCAGTTCAAGGACCTCCTGACCGGTGCCGAGACGCGCAGCTACACCCGTGCCGTCGACTACCAGCGCGTCCTGCGCGTCGCGGGCAAGCACAACGACTTCGAGGAGGTCGGCCGGACGCCGCGCCATCACACCCTGTTCGAGATGCTCGGCAACTGGAGCTTCGGTGACTATTTCAAGCGCGAGGCCATCCACTGGGCGTGGGACTTCCTGACCCGCGACCTGGGGATCCCGGAGGACCGGCTCGCGGCCACGACGTACACGACGGACGACGTCGCGTTCGATGTGTGGCGCGACGAGATCGGCCTGCCGCCGGAGCGGCTCGTCCGCTGGGGCGACTTCCCGGCCGGCGACGAGAAGAACTGGTGGCGTATGGCGGATGTCGGGCCGTGCGGACCCTGCTCGGAGATCCACTTCGATCGCGGGGCGCAGTTCAGCGAGGGCCCGGAGTGCGTGCCCGATCACAGCGAGACGTGCCCGCGCTGGCTCGAGATCTGGAACCTCGTCTTCATGGAGTTCGAGCTGCATCCCGATCGATCCCTGACGCCGCTGCCGGCACCCGGCGTCGACACCGGGATGGGTCTCGAGCGGCTCGCCAGCGTCCTCCAGCAGGTCCCGACCAACTACGACACGGACCTGTTCCTGCCGATCCATGCCCGCATGCGCGAGCTCCTCGGGCACGATCCGGACGCCTTCGAGGCCGAGCGCTTCAGCTACCAGGTCATCGCCGACCACTCGCGGGCCGTCACGTTCCTCATCGCGGACGACGTCCTTCCCAGCAACGAGGGGAGGGGCTATGTCCTGCGTCGCATCCTGCGCCGGGCCGTCCGGCATGGCCGGCTGCTCGGCCGCCGCGAGCCGTTCATGACCGAGACGGCGAAGGTGGTCATCGATGTCATGGCCGAGCCGTTCCCGCATCTCGTGACCAAGCGCCCCGAGATCCTCGCCGCGATCGAGCGCGAGGAGGCGCAGTTCGCCCGGACCCTGGATGCCGGCTCGAGGCTGCTCGAGGAGGCGATCCGTGAGACCTCCGGGGACACGATCGCGGATCGCGTCGTGGGCCGTCGCGCGGAGGATCTCGGACCCGGCGCTCCCGTCCTGGACGGCAGCGTCGCGTTCCGCCTGCACGATACGTTCGGCTTTCCCGTCGACCTGACGGTCGAGCTGGCCGCCGAGTCCGGCGTGCGAGTCGACCTCGCCGGGTTCGAGGACGCCCTTGCCGAGCAGCGGGCGCGCTCGCGCAGCGGCACGAAGGCGGCCCTGTCACGACACGCGGAAGCCACCTCGCTCTACAGCGCGATCCAGGCCCGCGCCGGGGACACGACCTTCCTCGGCTACGAGTCGACGAGCGCCTCGGGCGTGGTCCGGGCGATCGTCCGCGACGGCATCGAGCTCGAGGAGCTGACCGGTCAGGGCGAAGCCGAGATCGTGCTCGACCAGTCCCCGTTCTACGCCGAGGGCGGCGGGCAGGTCGGCGATCAGGGCACGATCCGCGAGGCCGGCGGTGGCAGCGAGCTGTTCACGGTCACGGACACCCAGAAGCCGGTCGGCGGGCTCATCGTCCATCGCGGCACCCTCCACGGCCGCATCCGGGTCGGGGAGACGGTGGATGCCGTCGTCGACGCCGAGCGGCGGGCCCACACCATGCGCAACCACACCGGCACCCACCTGCTCCACCGGGCGCTGCGCAATGTCGTCGGCGACAGCGCGCGCCAGGCGGGCTCCCTCGTGACGCCCGACTACCTCCGCTTCGACTTCCCGTTCGACCGGGCGCTGTCCGACGACGAGAAGCGGGCCATCGAGGACGAGGTCCGCACCATCGTCCGCGACGATCGACCGGTGACGGTCGCCTACCTGCCGATGGCCGAGGCAATCGAGCAGGGGGCGGACGCCTTCTTCGACGAGAAGTACGGCGAGACCGTGCGCACGATCCGGGTCCAGGACTACTCGTTCGAGCTGTGCGGCGGCACGCATGCCCGGGCGAGTGGCCAGATCGGCGGCTTTGTCATCACCGGCGAGCGCAGCATCGGCTCGGGACAGCGACGCATCGAGGCCGTCACGGGCGCAGCCGCGGATCGCCTCCAGCGCGAGCGCACCGACCGGCTGGAGCGCATCGCGGCCGCCGTCGGGGCCCAGAACCTCGACGCGGTCGAGGACCGCATCCGGGCCCTGCAGGACGAGGTCAAGGCCACCAGGCAGCGGCTCAAGGCGGGCTCGGGCGGAGGCCTGCCGAAACCCGCCGAGCTGGCGGGCCGTGCCGAGACGCTCGGCGATGGGCGTCGAGCCGTCATCGCCGGCGTGCAGGCCGACTCGCTCGAGGCGGTGAAGGGGCTGGCCCGTGACACCCGCGGGGCCCTGGGGTCCGGGGTCATCGCCCTGGCGCTCGATGCCGAAGAGCCGCACCTCTTCGTCACGGTCTCGGACGATCTCGTCGCGGCGGGCGTGTCGGCCGGTGAGCTGGTCCGGACGGCGATGCCGCTCCTGGACGGCAAAGGCGGGGGACGACCAGAGATGGCGCAGGGCAAGGGCACGCGCCGAGCGGGCCTGCCCGACGCGCTCGAGGCGATCCGTGCCGCGCTCGGGCAGGCGTGACCGGCCCCGAGCTCGCCTGCGAGGACGCCTGACATGGCGTTCTGGCGCCGGATCTGGCAGCGCGACGGGCAGCAGAGCCTGGCCGTCTGCACGGCGCTCGACGTCGGCACCGAGTTCGCCAAGGCGCTCGTCTTCGAGATCGACGATGCCGGGCATGGCACCGTCCGGGGCGTCGGACGCAAGCGCCAGGGCCTGTCGCACATGCAGTCGGGCACCGTCGCCGACATCGCGGCCGTCGTGGACAACTGCGCGGTCGCGCTCCAGGAAGCGGAGGAGATGGCCGGCTTTCGGCCGACGCAGGTCGTCATCGGCATCGCCGGTGAGCTCGTGAAGGGCTTCACCACCACGCACGGCCAGGAGCGCAAGAAGCCGGACCAGCCGATCAGCGAGCAGGAGCTCCAGAAGCTCATCGACAACGTCCAGCGTGAGGCGCTGCGCGAGGCAGAGCGGGCGATCACCTGGGAGACGGGACTGCCACACGTGGACGTCCGCCTCGTGCACGCGGCGGTGACCGGCGCCTCGATCGACGGCTACGCCCTCACCAACCCGGTCGGCTTCCAGGGCCGGCACGTGAAGATCGGGATCTTCAACGCGTTCGCGCCGCTCGTGCACCTCGGCGCGCTCCAGAGCGTCGCGTCGCAACTGGACCTGGAACTGCTCGAGATCGTCGCTGAGCCGTACGCGGTCGCCCGCGTCCTCGGCACGGACCACGTCCGCCAGGCTGGTGCGCTCTTCGTCGACGTGGGCGGCGGAACCACGGATGTGGCGCTCGTGCGCCAGGGCGGCATCGAGGGCACCCGGATGTTCGCGCTCGGCGGGCGGGCGTTCACGAAGTCGCTGGCGGACCGGATGGACCTGCCCTTCCCGCGCGCCGAGGCGCTGAAGGTGGACTACGCCCGTGGGATCGACGTCCCCGATCGCGACCTCGTGGCCTCGATCATCAGCGACGACGTCCGCGTCTGGGCGGCCGGCGTCGAGCTGGTGATGGAGGAGCTGTCCGGCGGCGACCTCCTGCCCGGCCGGATCTTCCTGTGCGGTGGCGGCTCACGCCTGCCGGAGATCGCCCTCGCCCTTGCGGCCGAGTCGTTCTGGAAGCGGATGCCGTTCGCCCGGCCGCCCGAGGTCACGGTCATGTCGCCCGATCAGATCGACACCGTCGAGGACGCGACGGAGCTGCTTGTCGACCAGCAGGACGTCACGCCGCTGGGCCTGGCGTACCAGGCGATCGAGCTGCAGACGAGCGAGGACGCGCTCGACGCGGCGCTCCGGCGCGTCCTTCGGGCGATGAAGGTCTGAGCGCGATGGCCGGCGGCGTCATCTACCTCGACAGCGACGACGAGATCACCTCGGCGGCCGCCCGGATCCGGACCGTCGAGGGCGGACGGGTGGCGGTCGTGCTCCCGTACGGCTCGCGACTGGCCACGTCGCGCATCAACTTCCGGCTGCTGGCTCGCGATGCGCTCACCCATGAGAAGCGCCTCGCGATCGTCTCCGGCGACCCCGCGACGCGGGCGCTCGCGGCATCGGCCGGACTGCCCATCTTCGCCTCGGTGAGCGAGTACGAAGCGTCCATCGAAGCCGAGGTCGCGTCGCGGGCGGCCGAGGATGCGAACGAGCCACCGGGCGGTGCCGCGGCGGGCGCGGCTGCTGCCGGGCTGGCGGCGGGGGCCGCCGGCGCCCGTGGCGCCGGAACGGGGCAGTCCGATCCCGCATCGACGGACACGGGAAGCGTCACGGTCGAGCGGAGCGCCGCCAGCGCGACCGGACCGGTCGCGACGCCGGTCTCCGTCCCCCCGACCGCACCCACCGACGCCCCTCGGTCGCGCGGCAAGGGCGTCCCGACGGCCGTGGCGGCGTCGGCGCTGCCGCCAGCCAGCCTGCATCCCGACATGCCTGCCGGTTCCGGACCACGGACGGCGCCGGTCGAGCGGGGCGGCGGTCGTGGGATCGGCCGGGGCGCCATCGTGGTCGGCGGAGCGGTGCTCGTCCTGGCGGCCCTCGTCGGGGGCGTGGCGGCCTATCTGCTCCTGCCTTCCGCCACCGCCGTCGTCACCGCCCGGGAGGAGACGATCGGCCCGCTGCCGATGACGATCACGGCGGCCACCGACGTCACGGAGCCCGACACCGAGCGCGGGATCGTGCCCGCCGAGGTCATCACCATCCCCGTCGAGGCGACCGACACGTTCGAGGCCACCGGGCAGCGCGTCGAACTGCAGGAGGCGACCGGTTCGGTCCGTTTCAGCAATCTGGACCCGACGAGCCAGAACACCATCGCCCGGGGTGCGATCGTGAGCACGTCGAACGGCGTCCGGTTCCGGACCGACAGGACGATCACGGTCGGCGCAGCCTCGCTCGAGGGTTTCACCATCGTGCCGGCCTCGAAGTCCGTCAAGGTGACCGCGGTCGACGCCGGTCCCGATGGGAACGTCGAGGCCAATGCCATCACGGTCATCCCGCGCGGTGAGGAGCCGATCCTGCTCAAGGTGACGAATCCCGACCCGACCCGGGGCGGGAAGCGTGAGGAGTTCCCACGGGTCACCCAGAAGGACGTCGATGGCGCGATCGCGACCCTGACCGACGCGTTGTCGAGCGACTTCCGGACGCAGCTCGCGGATCCGGGGCTCGTGAGCGGCGCCGCCACCGTCTTCGCCGAGACCGCCGATCTCCCGGAGCCGACCTTCGACGCCGACCCGGCCGACCTGGTCGGGCAGGAGGTGGAGTCCTTCGAGCTCGGCGCAAGCGCCACCGGCACGGTGACCGCCGTCGACGAGAGCCCCGTCGAGGACATCGCCGAGGAACGGTTGACATCGAGCGTCGACGACGGCTTCGAGCTCGTCGACGACTCCGGCTCCATCGACGTCCAGGACGCCGTCGTCGCCGATGGCACGATCACCTTCCCGGTCGTCGCGACGGCGAAACAGGTGCGGCTCCTCGACCCCGCGGCCCTGGAGGCCGCCATCCTCGGCAAGCCCGAACCCGAGGCGCAGGCGATCCTCGACGGCTTCGGCACGGCCGACCTCCGGCTCTGGCCCGACTGGGTCAACACCGTCCCGACGATCGACTCCCGCGTGGACGTCTCGGTCACCGGCCCGGTCGTGATCGAGTCGCCGGGGACCGGACCATCCCCGTCTCCCTCCGAGGACGCGCCGTGACGGCCATCCTCGGCCTCGACGTCGGGGAGCGCCGGGTCGGCGTCGCGATCGCCGAGGCCGGCGGCCTGGCAGCCCGGCCGCTCACGACACTGCAGCGCCATCGCTCGATCGCGGCCGACGCGAGTGACCTGCTCGCGCTGATCGAGCGTCACGGCGTGGGTGAGCTGGTGGTCGGGCTGCCCTACGAGGCCGCCGGCGGCGAGGGAGCGCAGGCAGCCCTCACCCGAGCCTGGGTCGAGGCCGTCATCGCCGCCATCGGCGAGGCGGCGCCGCCGGTCGCCTTCCAGGACGAGCGCCTGTCCAGCCACGTCGCCGAGACGCGACTGGGGCCGATGCGTCGCGGTCGCTCCGGCGGACCGCCGACGAAGTCGCAGCGGGACGCGTATCGTTCTCGCGTCGACCGCGAGGCCGCGGCCATCATCCTCCAGGATGCGCTCGACACACGACGCGATGCCCAGGCGTCCATGACCCGGCCCCAGACGAGCATGGAGACCCCCGCATGACGATCCGCTCCGGCGGACGCCCCAGAGACCCGCGCGCGCCCCAGGCGCGCCCATACGTATCGGACGCATACGCGACCGAGTCCGTCCCCGAGACCTTCGAGCCCGTGCGACGTGGCGGTGGGCGTGGCTATGACGGCGGCGGCGGTCGCGGCGGCGGCGTCGGCGGCGTGCTCAAGTTCCTGCTGTTCACGCTCATCCTGGCCGGGGTCGTGCTCGTCGTGTCGCTCACGGCGCTGCGTCCGGTCGTCAACGGCGCGGTCGTCGGCTGGGCGGCCGACAATCCTGCAGCGCTGCGCCTCCCGTTCGTGGCGGACATCGTGCGAGAAGACATCGGGCCCGGCATGGACCGGCCGGCGTCCGACGACCCGGCCCAGGTCGGCTTCACCGTCGACGACGGCGACACCGCGTCCACCATCGCGGCCCGGCTCGAGGAGGAAGGGTTCCTTGGCGATCGCCGCGCCTTCGTGTTCCTTGCCAGCGAACGAGGGCTCGCCGGTGCGCTGCAGCAGGGCGAGTTCGTCCTGCGCAAGAACCTGACCCCCGACGAGCTGGTCACGGCCCTGCTCGCTCCGCCCGCGGTGCCGTACGTGGACATCGATCTGCGCACCGGCCTGCGCCTGGAGCAGATCACGGCCAAGCTCCAGACCCTGCCCCTCGACATGGACGTTCGCGACTTCTACGACCTCGTGAAGGAGCCGCCGGCCGCGCTCATCGCCGACTACCCGTGGCTCCAGCGGATCCGCCAGGACGCGCCGGAGAACGCGTCCCTCGAGGGCTTCCTCTGGCCGAGCCG
>DASPHN010000206.1:0-16086 GCA_035629655.1 Saccharimonadales bacterium (SeqCode)
TGTGATCCGGACCTACGTGGACTGGCTGATCGGCCTGCCCTGGGATACCTCGACGGACGACCAGCTCGACATCAAGGAAGCCGCCCGGGTCCTCGACGAGGACCACTACGGCCTGGAGAAGATCAAGGAGCGCATCCTCGAATACCTCGCGGTGCGCACCCTCGCGGACGAGATCCGCAGCCCGATCCTCGCGTTCGTCGGACCCCCCGGCGTCGGCAAGACGTCGCTGGGCAAGTCGATCGCCAAGGCGATGGGCCGCAAGTTCGTCCGGATGAGCCTCGGCGGCATCCACGACGAGGCCGAGATCCGCGGTCACCGGCGCACGTACATCGGCGCGCTGCCCGGCCGGATCATCCAGAGCATCAAGACGGCCGGCTCCAACAACCCGGTCTTCATGCTCGACGAGGTCGACAAGATCGGCATGGACTTCCGGGGCGACCCGTCGTCCGCGCTGCTCGAGGTCCTTGATCCGGAGCAGAACAACACCTTCCAGGACAACTACCTCGAGGTGCCCTTCGACCTCTCGAAGGTGCTCTTCGTCGCGACCGCCAACCTGCTCGATCCGATCCCGCCGGCCCTCCGTGACCGGATGGAGATCGTCCATCTGCCCGGGTATACCGAGACGGAGAAGATCGAGATCGGGCGGCGCTTCCTGATCCCCAAGCAGATGCACAACCACGGGCTCAAGGACAAGCACATCCAGATCACGGACGCCGCGATGACGGAACTCGTCCGTTCGTACACGCACGAGGCCGGTGTCCGGAACCTCGAGCGCGAGATCGCCAACGTCATGCGCAAGGTCGCCCGGCAGGTCGCCGAGGGCCGCAAGCGCAAGGTCGTCGTCGACGAGAAGAAGCTGGCCGACTTCCTCGGTCCGCAGCGCTTCGAGTACGGCGAACTGGAGCCCGAGGATCAGATCGGCTCGGCGACGGGCCTGGTCGTGACCGAGGTCGGCGGCGATGTCGTCGCCATCGAGGTGACCAAGATGGAGGGCCGCGAGGACTTCATCCTCACCGGTCAGCTGGGCGAGGTCATGCGCGAGTCCGCTCGCGCCGGGCTGTCGTGGACACGGGCGCATGCTCGTGAGCTCGGCATCCCGCGCGAGACCTTCGAGACCAACACCCTGCACATCCACGTGCCGGCCGGGGCGATCCCCAAGGACGGACCGTCGGCGGGCATCACGATGGCCCTGGCCATCGTCAGCGCCCTCACCGGCATCCCGGTCCGAAAGGACGTCGCGATGACCGGCGAGATCACCCTCCGCGGTCGGGTCCTCCCGATCGGCGGGCTGAAGAGCAAGATCCTGGCCGCCCACCTCTCGGGGGCGAAGATGGTCATCCTGCCGCGCAAGAACGAGAAGGACCTGCGGGACATCCCCGAGGAGATCCGCAAGTCGATCAAGCTCGTCCTCGTCGACTCGATGGAGCAGGTGCTCGAGGCGGCCCTCCGGCGCAAGCCGAAGCCCCTCGTCGCCGAGCCACCGAAGATCATCAAGGGCGATACCCCGCTCGATCCCGAGCCCGCGCCGCGGGTCCGCCGGTCGGACTTCCCGCCGACCGACCAGCCCCCGGTCGTGGTCAGCGGCGACTGACACGGATCGACGCCCTGGCGGCGACCATGCCGTCAGGGCGACCTGAAGAGACGTAGCCATGGAGTATCAGGATTACTACGCGGTCTTGGGAGTACCCAGGACCGCGTCGCAATCAGAGATCAAGAAGGCCTTCCGCAAGCTCGCGCGGACGCATCACCCGGACACGAACACGGGTGACGCCGAGGCCGAGCGCCGGTTCAAGGCGGTCAACGAGGCAAACGCCGTGCTGTCCGATCCGGACAAGCGGGCGCTCTACGACCGTCTGGGCAAGGACTGGGAGGGCTCCGCTCGGGCTGGCGCACCCGCCGGAGCCGGGGCGCGCGCCGCGGCCGGCGATCCGTTCGCCGGCTTCGCCGGGGCCTCGCGTGGCAACGTCCGCTACGAGTTCCACACGGCCGGTGATCCGGGCGGCTTCAGCGACTTCTTCAACGCCTTCTTCGCCGGCGCGTCCGAACCCGTCGCCGGGACCGGTCCCGGTCGCGGCCGGCGAGCCACGGGCGGTCCCACCTTCGAGGAGATCCTCGCCGGCATGGGCATGCGGCCCGACGGCACGACGGAGGGGGGACCGGCCACGACGGGCGCCCGTCCAGGGAACGGCCGAGGCAGCGCACCTGCCGCGTCCCGACCGACCGCCGAAGCCGTGGCCGAGATCACCCTCGACGAGGCATTCCACGGCACGACCCGGCTCATCGACATCGAGGGCAAGCGCCTCGAAGTGACCATCCCGAAGGGTGCCGACACCGGCTCCCGCATCCGACTCACCGGCAAGGCACCCGGTGGTGGTGACCTGCACGTGGTCGTCCGCCAGGTCGCGGACCCGGTCTTCAAGCGACGCGGCGCCGACCTCGACCGCGAGCTGCCCATCCCGCTGCGCGAGGCTCTCCTCGGTGGCGACGTACCGGTCGACACGCCCAAGGGCCGGGTCCTGCTCACGATCCCGCCCGGCACGCAGTCGGGGCGGACCTTCCGGCTGACCGGGCGCGGCCTGCCGCGCTTCAAGGCCGACGGCTTCGGCGACGTCTTCGTCCGCGTCCGCGTCGTCCTGCCGACCGACCTCTCCGACGAGGCCCGCGCCGCCGCCGAACGATTCCTCGACCTTGCCGACCGATCCGACCCCCGCACGCGAGAGACCTGAGAGATGCAACTCGATCGATTCACCGAGAAGGCCCAGGAGGCCATCCTCGCCGCCCAGGCCACGGCCCAGCGGCTGCACAGTCCCGTCCTCGACGCCGAGCACGTCCTCAGCGCGCTCATCGAGCCCGATGACGGCATCCCGGCCGAGACGCTCCGGCGCCTCGGTGTCGACCTGCCCGCGTTCCGCGGCGAGCTGGCGGCGACGCTCGCCCGGCGCGCCCGGATCGAGGGTGGCTCGCTCGCCCTGGACCCCCGCGCGAAGCAGGTCGTGGACCTGGCCGAGGCCGAGGCCCGCCGGCTCGGGGACGAGTACGTCTCGACCGAGCACCTCCTCCTCGGCGTCGCCCAGGCGGGCGGCGATGCCCAGGCCCTGCTCGACCGGCACGCCGCCGGCCACGAGGCCATCCTGCAGGCGCTCCAGAGCGTCCGCGGCGGCCAGCGCGTCACGTCTCCCAACCCCGAGGGCACCTACGCCGCGCTGGAGAAGTACGGCCGCGACCTGACCACGGAGGCCCGCGCCGGCAAGCTCGACCCGGTCATCGGGCGCGACGAGGAGATCCGGCGGGTCATCCAGGTCCTCAGCCGGCGCACGAAGAACAACCCGGTCCTCATCGGTGAGCCCGGCGTGGGCAAGACCGCCATCGCCGAGGGTCTTGCCCAGCGGATCGTCCGGGGCGACGTCCCGGAGGGCCTGAAGGACAAGCGCGTGGTCGCGCTCGACCTCGGCGCGCTCATCGCCGGGGCGAAGTTCCGTGGTGAGTTCGAGGAGCGGCTCAAGGCCGTCCTCAAGGAGATCAAGGACTCGGACGGTCAGGTGATCCTGTTCATCGACGAGCTGCACACGGTCGTCGGGGCGGGCGCCGCGGAAGGCGCGATGGACGCCTCCAACCTGCTCAAGCCGATGCTCGCCCGTGGCGAGCTCCACACGATCGGCGCCACGACCCTCGACGAGTACCGCAAGTACATCGAGAAGGACGCCGCCCTGGAGCGGCGCTTCCAGCCCGTCCTGGTGGACCAGCCGACCGTCGAGGAGACGATCAGCATCCTGCGCGGGCTGCGCGAGCGCTACGAGGTCCATCACGGCGTCCGGATCACGGACTCCGCCCTGGTGGCCGCGGCAACGCTCTCGGATCGATACATCACCGAACGCTTCCTGCCGGACAAGGCGATCGACCTCGTCGACGAGGCCGCGTCGCGCCTGCGCATGGAGATCGATTCGATGCCGGTGGAGCTCGACGAGCTCGAGCGCCGGCGGATCCAGCTGGAGATCGAGCGCGAGGCCCTGCGCAAGGAGACCGACGACGCGTCGAAGGCGCGGCTCGAGGTCCTCGAGAAGGAGCTGGCCGATCTCGAGGAGCAATCCGGCGCGATGAAGCAGCGCTGGGAGGCCGAGAAGACGGCGATCAGCGGGATGCGTGCCACGAAGTCGGAGCTGGAGTCGCTGGCCGTGCGGATCGAGCAGGCCGAGCGCGAAGCCGACTTCGCGACCGCCGCCGAGCTGAAGTACGGCACCCAGAAAGAGCTCCTCGACCGGATGGCCGAGCAGGAGGCCGAGCTCGCCAACCTGCAGGGTGCCGGCTCGATGCTCAAGGAGGAGGTGGGCGCGGACGACATCGCCGAGATCGTGGGAGCGTGGACGGGGATCCCGGTCAGTCGCCTGATGGAAGGCGAGATGGCCAAGCTCATCCAGATGGAGGACCGGCTGCACGACCGCGTCGTCGGCCAGGACGAGGCGATCGTCGCCGTGTCCGATGCCGTGCGCCGCGCGCGAGCCGGCCTCAAGGATCCGCGTCGGCCGATCGGTTCGTTCCTGTTCCTCGGTCCGACCGGCGTCGGCAAGACCGAGCTCGCCCGCGCCCTCGCCGAGTTCCTGTTCGACGACGAGACGGCGATGATCCGCATCGACATGAGCGAGTACATGGAGAAGTTCGCCGTGTCTCGCCTGCTCGGCGCACCCCCCGGCTACGTCGGCTACGAGGAGGGCGGCCAGCTCACCGAGGCCGTCCGTCGACGGCCGTACCAGGTCGTGCTGCTCGACGAGATCGAGAAGGCGCATCCGGACGTGTTCAACGTCCTCCTCCAGGTGCTCGACGACGGGCGTCTGACCGACGGCCAGGGTCGGACCGTGGACTTCAAGAACACGGTCGTGATCATGACCAGCAACGTCGGCTCGTCGGCCATCGCCGCGACCAACGCCCGGGCCGGCGATGCCGCGTACGACGCGATGAAGCGCGAGGTGACCGAGGCGCTCCGGTCGCAGTTCCGGCCCGAGTTCCTGAACCGGATCGACGAGGTCATCGTCTTCCATGCCCTGACCGAGCCGGACCTGGAGGCCATCGTCGACCTCCTGGTGGCGGACCTTGCCCGCCGGCTTGCCACGCAGGACCTGGTCATCGACCTCACGGCCGCGGCCAAGGCGCTCATCGTCCGGGAGGGGACCGACCCCGCATTCGGGGCGCGACCGCTCAAGCGGACCATCCAGCGCCTCGTCGAGAACCCGCTGGCCCGCGCCCTGGTCGCCGGCGAGTTCAGGCCGGGTGACCGCATCACGGCGGATGCGGACCTCATCGGCGGGACGCTCGTCTTCTCGACGGAGGGCGCGACCGTCGTGTCGGACGTCGCACCGCGCGACGCTCGCTCGCGATCCGAGGGGGACGAGCCCCCGACCGTCGGGGCTGGAGCCGGCGGCGGGCGCCGCCGTTCTGGCTCGACGTCACCGCTCGACCTGCCGCCGACCCGTCGCCCGCGCGACGACGGCGAGCTCGTCAACTAATCCGTCGGGCCGGGGACGGGTCGCCAAAGCGCATGCGCTTCGACGATGCCGTCGTCCGGTTGACGACACTGCCCGAGGTCTTCCCGGCCCCGGCCGACGCGCTGATGCCGGTCATCATCGGCCGGGCACCGGGCCTCGTCCCCGTGCAGCGACGGCCGGGTCGGGCCGCGGCCGTCCTCGTCCTGCTCTTCCCCGATGCCGAGGGTGAGACCCGCGTCGTCCTGATCGAACGCCCGACGGCGGACGGTCATCACCACTCGGGCGAGGTCAGCTTTCCAGGCGGGAAGGCCGAGGCGAGCGACCCGGATGCGGCGACCACGGCGCTCCGGGAAGCCGCCGAGGAGATCGGCCTGGACCCGGTCGCGGCCGGTGTGCGGATCGTCGGAACGCTCGAGCGCCACTGGATCGCGGTCAGCGATTTCGAGGTCACGCCGGTCGTCGCCCTCGCCGAGCGATCGCCCGTCCTCGTCGCCTCGCCCGCCGAGGTGGTCCGCATCCTCACCCCGCCGGTGACCGTCTTCCTCCCGGACGCGCCGATGGAGATCGTCGAGCGGACGGTCCGCGACTGGCCACTCCGCTTCGGGACCTATCCCGTCGAGGGGCTGTCGGTCTGGGGCATGACGGCCCGCGTCCTCAGCCAGCTGGGGCTGGTCCTGACCCGCGGCTGAGCCCCGGGCGGACCGCCCGGCTATCGTTCGGCGCGATGGGATCGCTGCTGCTGCGCTCGCGCAAGGACGCCTTCGAGGTCATCGCGCCCGACGTCGCGCTGGACCGGAACATCATCGGCGACAACAGCGGCAACCTCATCTTCCTCGAGGCCGCCCAGCGGCTGCTGACGACCCGCGGGCAGTCGGTCACACCCGACCGGTTCGTCATCGACCCGGCGGGCGCCGAGCGGATCAACGAGCGCTACGACGGGTACGTCATCCCCCTCGCGAACGCGTTCCGGCCCTCGTATGAAGCGAACCTGATCCGGCTGACGCAGCTCATCGAGCGGCTGCGCATCCCCGTGACGATCCTCGGGGTGGGCGCCCAGGCGAACGTGCGCTACAGCGACGCCGAGCGACTGCGCCCCATGGAGCCCTCGATCCGGCGCTTCGTCAGCGCGGTCCTGGAGCGCGGGCCGTCGATCGGCGTCCGAGGCGAGTTCACCGCGTCGTACCTCGAGGGCCTCGGATTCCGCGACGTCGACGTCATCGGCTGTCCGTCGCTGTTCCTGTACGGCGACGGGCTGCGCGTCACCAAACGCGTCCCGGCCCTCGCGCCGGACGCCCGAGTGGCCATCAACATCTCGCCGTACGTGAAGGCGATGGCGCCCATCGCTCGCCGCCATGTGGCGCGCTATCCGGAGCTCATCTACGTCCCCCAGGACCTCGGCTCGCTCGAACGTCTCGTGTCCGGCGGGGCGCACGATCCGGCGGCCGCCGATGCCCCGGTCCCGGACGAGCGCGCCCGATTCTTCCTGGATCCGTGGCCCTGGATCGCGGCCCTGCGCGACGTCGATGTCGCGTTCGGCTCCCGGATCCACGGCAACATCGCCGCGTTGCTCGCCGGCACCCCCGCCATCGTGCTGGCCCACGATTCGCGGACGCTCGAGATCGCCCGCTACTTCGACATCCCCCATCGCATCCTCGCGGACCTGCCCGCGGACATCGACGTCGCCGAGCTGTACGCAGCGGCCGACTTCGATGCCTTCCACGCCGGCCAGCCGGGCCGCTTCGCGACCTTCACGGCGTTCCTGGCGCGGCACGGCCTCGACCATGCCTTCGCCCCTGGTGAGGACCCCGCGGCCTTCCTCGACCGCCTGTCCGCGACCCCGTTCCCGCCGGCCGTGACCATCGCCGAGCGACGTCCGCCGAGCGGTGTCGTGGGTCGTCTGCGGGCGCTCCGCCGACGCGTCCGCCGGGCGGTCCGCAGCCCGCGGATGCGGACCTGGCGCGCGGCCATCCTGCGCCGCCGCACCTGACCGACGCCGAGGGAACCGGGGCGCCGCAGCTGGCGTCCTCCCGACGGCCCGACGGTGCACTGGTGGTGCCGCTCCGGGACCTGTGAGACCGCTGTGCCGGTCTCGCCCAAGACGGCCGGGAGTCGCAGCGTCGGCTCCCTGCAGGGAGGTTGCGCCATGCGCATGCCGACTCTGTCCCTGGCTGCGGTCGCCCTCGTGCTGGTGGCCTGCAGCGGCGGATCCAACGGGGCTTCGGCCCCGGCCCAGGGCGGTACCCCGCCGGACCCCCAGCACCACCAGCCGACGCCGGATCCATACCGGCCCGGTCCCGCGGCATCGGCGGCGGGTGGCGTCCCGTACGAGGACCCGGGCACCAACCCGTTCGAGGACCCGGACGAGGACCGTGTCTCGACCTTCGCCCTCGATGTCGATACGGGTTCGTACACGAGGGCCCAGGCCTTCGTCGCCGATGGCTACCGGCCGGAGGCCGCCAGCGTGCGCGTCGAGGAGTGGGTGAACGCCTTCGAGCAGGGCTACCCCGAGCCCGACGAGTCCACCTTCTCGATCGCCGCCGACGGCGGCCCGACGCCCTTCACGGACCGCGATGAGGTCCTCCTGCGCATCGGCCTCCAGGCCCGCGACGTGGGCTCCCGTAGCCGCCAGCAGGCGGCCCTCACCTTCGTCATCGACACGTCCGGATCCATGCAGCGCGAGTCGCGGCTGGAGACGGTCAAGGACGCGCTGCGTCAGCTCGTCCTCGGGCTGGGCCAGCGCGATACGATCGCGATCGTCACGTTCGGCGACGACGCGCGCGTCGTGCTCCCGCCGACGCGGGCGACGGACGACGAGCGCATCCTCGACGCGATCGACGAGCTCCAGCCCGGTGGCTCCACGAACCTCGAGGCGGGCCTGCGGTTGGGCTACGGGCTCGCTCGCGAGACCCTGACCGAGAACGGCATCGACCGTGTCGTGCTCGCCTCGGACGGCGTGGCCAATGTCGGTCTGACCGACCCCGAGTCCATCCTCGGTGCCATCCGCGATGACGCCGAAGCGGGCATCGAGCTCATCTCGGTCGGTGTCGGGATGGGCAACTACAACGACGCGCTGCTCGAGCAGCTCGCGGACCAGGGCGACGGGTTCTACGCCTACGTCAACGGTCCGGAGGAGGCCAGGCGTCTCTTCGCCGAGGACCTCACGGGCACGCTCCAGACCGTCGCCCTCGACGCCAAGGCGCAGGTCGAGTTCGATCCCGATGTCGTCGCCGCCTACCGATCGGTCGGCTACGAGAACCGAGCGGTGGCCGACGACGACTTCACCGACGACGGCGTCGATGCCGGGGCGATCGGCGCCGGCCACGCGGTGACCGCGCTCTATGCCGTCCGCCTCCGTGAGGACAGCGGCCCGCAGTCGCGTCTCGCCACGGTCCGCGTCCGGTGGACGGACCCGGATGCCGGCGGCGCCCAGGAGCTCGCGCATGCGATCCGGACGAGCGACCTCGAGCGCTCCTTCGCGTTCGCCGATCCGCATCTCCAGTTCGACGCCATCGTCGCGGCCACTGCCGAGGTGCTCCGCGGCAGCCGGTACACCGAGCGACTCGGGCTCGAGGACATCGCCGATGTGGCGCGGTCCGAGGAGGTCGAGCTGCCACCGACCCAGCAGGTCCACGACTTCCTGGACATGCTCGACCGGTTGGCCGCCCAGGGCGACTGACCGCCGCCGTCAGCTTTTCCCACGCCCCGGGTGGCGGCCTCGCCGGATCGGAGGAGGTCGGCGCGATCGTCGCCCGGGGCGTCACCGCACCCGCGAGTGGGTCAGACCGGCTCGCCCGCCGCAGGATCTGGACCCGCGCGCCCGCCGGTCCCCGGCGCCAGCGTCCCGACCGCACGGTCCGCGGCTCGCCCGGCCTCCCCTGCCGCCAGCTCGCGGGCGGTGCCCTCGAGGATGCCGCGGACCGCCGCGTCGTCAGGCCCGGAAAACTCCACGACGATCGCCCGCATCTCCGAGTAGTCCGTCCAGGCCGCATGCGGGATGTCGGCCGGCCACAGGACCGCCTCGCCCGCGGCGATGCGCGTGCGGTCCGAATCGACGCCGACCCAGCCGCCGCCCTCGATGACGACGAACCAGGTGGTGTTCGGATTGGCGTGCGGCTCGATGCGTGCGCCGCGCGCGAAGGCCAGCTCCGCCACGAGGCCACGCCCGTCGCTGTGGATCGCCTGACCGGTCACGCCCGTCGTGCCCGGCGGCCCGTCGGGCCGGCGATGACCGACGCCGAAGCGGCGGATCTCGATCGGCATCGTCAGCTCCCGATCAGCGCTTGGCGCCCCGGCGGCGCTGCTGGCGCCGCCCACCGCGGCGACGGATGGTCGCCTCGGGATCGGCGAACTTCTGCTTCGAGAAGTAGCGCTCGCGGGCGAGCCGCGCCTCGTAGACGCGAAGGATCGGCGGGAAGCGGAAGAACCGGATCCAGATGAGCGCGCCGATCCCGATGACCAGCGTCAGCAGGACGATCAGGAAATCGAAGACGAACAACGCCTCGATGATGATCATGCTGAACGTGATCAGGCCGGTCCACCACAGCCACTCCCAGAGGTCGACGTACGGCGGGTGACGGTGCAGCGCCCGGGTCCGTACGGTGTACAGGACGGCCAGGACGATGAGCAGGACCGCCGCGCTGATCCAGATCGGATGGAAGATGTCCGGGAAGTTGGGGCTGCTGAACGACTCGAAGAGATAATCCCAAGGAGCGAGCGCCACGCTGGACCTCTGGACTGCGGATGATGGGTCGGCGCCGGAGGCGCTCGAAGTCCGGGGAGTATGCCATGCCGGACGCTATACTCGGCCCGAGCGGTCCGGCGTCGCCGCGAACCGGCCCCGGGTCCACGATCCGACCCCGGTCGGCCGTCGCCGATGGCCCCGCGATGGGAGGAGAAGCCCGGGTGCGAGCCCTGCTATCGGTCGCGAACCGCGATGGGATCGCGGACCTCGCGCGTGAGCTCCGTGCGCTCGGTGTCGAGATGTACGCGACGGATGGCACCCGCGAGGCCTTGGCGGCCGACGGGCTCGACGTCGCCTCCGTCAGCGAGCTGACCGACGGGCAGACCACCGTGGGCGGCCAGGTCAAGACCTTCCACCATGCGGTCTACGCCGGCATCCTCGCCCGCCGGGACAAGCCCGACCAGCTGGCCGAGCTCGAGGCCCAGGGCATCGGCCTGATCGATCTCGTCGTCGTCAATGTCAAGCCGTTCGCCCCGGCGATCGGCGTCAAGCTCGTGGGGATCGACGAGGCGATCGAGATGATCGACGTCGCCGGCGCCGCGCTGCTCGGGGCCGCGGCCCGGAACGCGGCCGGCGTCACGGCCGCCTCGGACCCCGGTCACTACCCGGCGATCGTCTCGGAGCTGCGCGCGCTCGGCGGGGTCAGCCCCGAGCTGCGGGCGCGCCTCGCGGCCGAGGCATTCAGCACGGTCGCCGCGTATCACGCCGAGATCGCCGCCTACCTGAACCAGATCGCGGGCAACACGTTCCCGACCCGGCTCGCGCTCGTCCTCGAGAAGGTCGACGACCTGCGCTACGGCGAGAACCCGCATCAGCACGCCGCGTTCTATCGGGAGACGACCCACCGGAGCGGCACGCTCGCGGACGCGACCCAGCTGCAGGGTGACCGGCCCTCGTTCAACAACCTGCTCGACCTCGATGCCGCCTACCGCATCGCCCGCGACTACACGGCGCCGACGGTGGCGATCGTCAAGCACACCGACCCGGTCGGCCTGGCCTCCCACGACGAGCTCGTCGAGGCCTACCGCCATGCGCTCGAGACCGACCCGGTCGCCTCGTTCGGCGGCATCGTGGGAGTCAACCGGGAGCTCGACGGGGCAACGGCCCGCGAGATCGCCGCGAACTCGTACGAGGCGGTGGTGGCGCCGGGCTTCAGCCAATCGGCGATCGGCATCCTGCGGGGCAAGGCCGGCCTCGAGATCCTGGCCGTGCCGCCGGACCCGACCGAGGGCATGCGCGACTACGGCATCGCCAGCCTCGACTTCAAGCGCGTGGCCGGCGGCCTGCTCGTGGAGAGCGAGGATGAGCTCGGGCTCGACCGAGGCCATCTCCAGGTCGTGACCAAGCGCCGCCCGACCCTCGAGGAGCTGACCGACCTGCTCTTCGCCTGGCGGGGTGTCCGGCACGTCCGGTCCAACGCGATCATCCTGGCTCGCAACGGCGCGACGGTCGGGATCGGCGCGGGCCAGGCGTCACGCCAGGTCTCGGTCGAGATCGCCCTCCGCCGAGCCGGCGACCGGGCGAAGACGGCGGTCATGGCCAGCGACGCGTACTTCCCCTTCCCCGATGGCATCCAGGCCGCGGCCAGCGCCGGCGTGACGGCCATCATCCAGCCCGGTGGCTCGATCCGTGACGAGATGGCGATCGAGGTCGCCGACCGGCATCACCTCGCGATGGTCTTCACAGGCCGACGGCACTTCCGGCATTGAACGATCCGGCAGGACTCCTCGGGCCGAGGGCGGACTCCGGCCTCGAGCAGATGCTCGCCCTCGAGCTCGCCCGGGTCACCGAAGCCGCCGCCATCGCGTCGGCGCGGTTCATGGGCCGCGGCGAGAAGGACGAGGCGGATGCCGCCGCCACCGAGGCCATGCGCCGGACCATGGACGAGATCGAGTTCGCCGGCCGGATCGTCATCGGTGAGGGCGAACGCGACGAGGCACCGATGCTCTACATCGGGGAGCGGGTGGGACGGGCCAGCCAGGACGACGGCGTGGCGCCGGCCATCGACATCGCCGTGGACCCGCTCGAGGGCACGAACCTCGTGGCGCACGGGCAGGCGGGCGCGATCACCGTGCTCGCCGCGTCCGAATCGGGCGGTCTCGTGCACGCCCCCGACACCTACATGGAGAAGCTCTGCGTGGGGCCGATCGCGGCCGGCAAGGTGGATATCCGCCAGCCGCCCGGCGAGACGGTGCGGGTCATCGCCGACGCGCTCGGCCGCAAGACCAGCGACATCACGGTCGTCATCCTCGAACGGCCGCGCCACGACGCGCTGATCGCCGAGGTCCGAAAGGCGGGCGCGCGGATCAAACTCATCGGCGACGGCGACCTGTCGGCCGCGATCTCCTGCGCAGTGTCGGGCACGGGCGTGCACGCGGTGATGGGGATCGGTGGAGCGCCCGAGGGGGTCATCACGGCCGCAGCGTTGCGCTGCCTGGGTGGCGAGATCCAGGCGCGGTTCCGCTACCGGAGCGACGAGGAACGCGAGCGCGGGGCGCGGATGGGCCACGGCGACGAGGCACGCGTCTACACGACGGAGGAGCTCGCCTCGGGCGACACGCTCGTGTTCGCCGCCACCGGGGTGACGGCCGGCGACCTCCTCGAGGGCGTGCGGTTCTTCGGCGGCGGCGCCCGCACGCACACCGTCGTCATGGCGTACCAGTCGAAGCAGGTCCGGTTCATCGACACCGTGCACATGTTCGATCGCGACTCGCCCCCGCGCGTCCGGCTCTAGGTCCGCCAGTGGCCGATCCGCTGGACCGCGCAGCTGCCGCGGCGCTCGATCGCGAGGACCCGCTGCGCGAGCTGCGCGAGGCGTTCCGCCTGCCGACCGGCGCCGACGGCCGGCCGAAGGCGTATCTGGCCGGCATGTCGCTCGGGGCCCAGCCGCTGGCCGCCCGCGAGGCCGTCGCGACTCGCCTGGACCAGTGGGGCGAGCTCGGGGTCGACGGCTGGTTCGACGGCGAACGCGCCTGGGTCGATGCGGAACGGGCGGTCGCCGGGGCGACGGCCCGACTCGTCGGCGCGCGGCCGGATGAGGTCACGACCGCCAACACCCTGAGCGTCAACCTCCATCTGCTCCTCGCGGCGTTCTACCGCCCGACGGCGGCCCGCACGGCCATCCTCATCGATGCCCCGACGTTCCCGTCTGATCGCTACGTCGTCGAGTCGCAGCTCCGCCACCACGGCCTCGATCCCGAGCGCGATCTCATCGTCGTCCGGCCGCGCACCGGCGAGGACCGGCTGCGCCACGAGGATCTCGAGGGGGCGATCCACGAGCATCGCGACCGCCTGGCGCTTGCCCTGCTGGCCGGGGTGAACTACGCGACGGGCCAGGTGCTCGACGTCGCCCGGCTGACCGGCGCGATCCGCGAGGCGGGCGCGATCGCGGCCTGGGACCTGGCCCATGCGGCCGGGAACATCCCGCTCACGCTCCATGACGACGACGTGGACATCGCGGCGTGGTGCACGTACAAGTACCTCAACAGCGGCCCGGGGGCACTCGGCCAGCTGTTCATCCATGCGCGCCACGCGTCCGACGCGCGGACCCCCCGGCTCGCCGGCTGGTGGGGCAACGAGCCCACGACCCGGTTCGCCATGGCCGAGACCTTCGAGCCCGGACCGGGCGCGGACGGCTTCCGGGTCTCGACGCCGCCGATCCTGTCCCTGGCACCGATCGCCGCCTCGTTGCGCCTCTTCGACGAGGTCGGGGTGCCCGCCCTGCGGGCGCGCTCCGTGCGTCTGACGGCCGCCCTCGAGACCCTCGTCGATGCGCGCGTCCCCGACGCCACGATCATCACCCCTCGGGAGCCGGACGCCCGCGGCGCCCAGCTGTCGATCCGGCTTCCGGACGCCCGTCGCCGGCTGGAGGCCCTCGAGGCGATGGACGTGGTCGGCGACTTCCGCGAGCCCGACCTCATCCGGCTCGCGCCCGTCCCGATCTACAACACCTTCGACGACGTCTGGCGCGCGGTCGACGCGCTCGCGGCGACGGCGCCGTGAGCGGCCGACGGCCGAACGGGGCAGAATCGACCGCCCGCCTGCAGGAGACGCCCGGATGACCACGATCGGCTACGCCGCCATGCTGGAGCAGTTCCACCCCACCGACCTGCTCGATTGGTGCGCCCAGGCGGAGGCTGCCGGCTTCGACGCCGGGTTCATGGTCAGCGAGCACTTCCACCCGTGGACCCCGACCCAGGGGCAGAGCGCGTTCGCGTGGTCGTTCATGGGGGCGCTCGGCCAGCGCACGTCGCTGCGCTTCGGGACGGCGGTCACGTGTCCGGGATTCCGCTATCACCCGGCCGTCATCGCGCATGCGGCGGCGACCCTGGGGGCGATGTACCCGGGCCGCTTCTACCTCGGTCTCGGGGCGGGCGAGGCGCTCAACGAGCACGTCATCGGCGGGGTCTGGCCGGAGGTGCCCATCCGCAGCGCGATGATGTTCGAGGCCATCGAGGTCATCAACAAGCTCTTCACCGGCAACGTCGTCCGGCACAAGGGCGAGTACTTCACTCTTGAGCGGGCGAAGCTCTATACCCGGCCCGAGACCCCCGTCCCCGTCTATGTCGCCACGGCCGGTCCGGTGAACGCCAAGAAGACCGGCAAGTTCGCCGACGGGATCATCACGGTAGGCGCCGCCGACGACAAGATGGGCATGATCTGGGGCAAGTTCGAGGAGGGCGCGCGCGAGGTCGGCAAGGACCCGACGAAGGCGCCGAAGATGCTCCAGATCCACATCTCGTGGGCACGCACCGAGCAGGAGGCCATCGACAACGCGATGGTCGAGTGGCCCAACGGCGGGATGGCCTTCTTCCCGAAGCAGGACATCAAGAACCCCGAGGACTTCGAGGGCATCGCCAAGCTGGTCCGGCCCGAGGACTTCAAGAACCGGGTGCTGATCAGCAGCGACCTCGAGGTTCACACGAAGCACATCCAGCACTACGTGGACATGGGCTACGACGAGGTCCACCTGCACAACGTCGGGCGCAACCAGGTGGAGTTCATCGAGGTCTTCGGCAAGGAGGTCCTGCCGAAACTCACGCTCGGCTGACCGAGCATGACGAGCGCACCGGCCACCCGCCGGATCGTCGCGATGGGCGGCGGCGGATTCTCGATGGAGCCCGGCAACCCGCTCCTCGACGACTACGTCCTTGCGCTGGCTCGCACGTCTCGCGCGGTAGCCCGGCCGCGCATCGCGTTCGTCGCGACGGCGAGCGGTGATTCGGCCGACTACATCGCGCGCTTCTACGCGGCATTCGAGCAACGGGCCGAGGCGAGCCATCTGGCCCTGTTCGATCGGACCGTGACCGACGTCGAGCGATACCTGGTCGACCAGGACGTCATCTACGTCGGCGGCGGCAATACCGCGAACCTGCTCGCCGTCTGGCGGGTCCACGGCGTGGATCGGGCGATGCGTGCCGCCTGGGAAGCCGGCGTCGTGCTGGCTGGCCTGTCGGCCGGGTCCCTGTGCTGGTTCGAGGCCGGGACGACCGATTCGTTCGGGTCCGGACAGGCCGTCCCGCTGCGCGATGGCCTCGGGTTCCTGACCGGCAGTCATTGCCCGCACTACGACGGTGAGGCCGCGCGGCGGCCGAGCTATCAAGCGCTCGTGGCCGCGGGGTCGCTGCCAGCGGGTTCCGCGGCGGACGATGGGGCCGCGCTCGTGTTCGAGGGTGACCGGCTCGTCGAGGTCGTGTCGTCGCGACCGGCCGCGCTGGCCTACCGGGTCGAGCCCGGACCGAACGGTGGCTGGGTGGAGCAGCCCCTCGAGACGCGCTACCTCGGCTGACCGGGAGTCAGCTCGGGCGCCAGCGGCCAGCCGTCGGATCCCACGTGCCGACCGGCCGGACCGCGTTCGGCGGCTCGGTC
>DASPHN010000207.1:0-21057 GCA_035629655.1 Saccharimonadales bacterium (SeqCode)
TCCAGGTCGACTGATCGATCCCGGCGCACGCCGGGCTCGACGGCAGCAGTTCCGACGACGGCCGTCCGCGAGGATGGCCGTTCTCGATTCCCGGCGCGCGGACCGGGCGCTACAGTCGCGCCATGCCCAGCCTGCCCGACATCGGATCCACGATGTCACTGGGACCGGGTCGTCGCTCGATCGCGGTCCGCATCCTGGCGGCCCTGGCGGCCGTGCTGCTCGTCGCATCCGGCTGCGCCGCCATCCGGACCGCCGACGATGGGTCGGCACCGCCGGTGGCGCCGGTGACCGTCACGCTCGGCGGCCGCGAGTGGACGCTGCTGCGCGACCCGGGCATCGGCATGCGCTTCCGGGCGGACTTCGGGGGCGCCGATGGGATGCTCTTCGACATGCTGGACGAGGCCGACCCGAGCGCCGTGGTGTTCGTCATGGATGACGTGCCGGTCCCGCTCGACATCGCCTGGTTCGACGCGGCCGGGGTGCTGGTGGGCGTCGCTCACATGGACCCCTGCGAGGACTCGCCGTGCCGGACGTACGCCGCCCCGCGACCGTTCCGCTGGGCCGTCGAGGCGCCGGTCGGCGCCCTGGACTTCCTGCGTTCGGACGATCGCCTGATCGTTCCCGTCGAAGGCCTGGGCTAGCCGGCGGACCCCTCGGGCGGCACGTGGGCTCGCAGGAAGCGCAGGGTACGCTCGAAGGCATCGCGCCGATTCTCGCGACGCTCCCAGCCATGGCCCTCGTCGTCGTACCAGTGGACCTCGTACGACTTGCCCTCGATCTCGAGCGCCTCGACCATCCGCTCCGTCATGAGCGGCACGACCCGCTTGTCCTTGCGGCCGTGCAGGATGAGCAGGGGCGCCTCGATCCGTTCCGCGCGGTAGACCGGCGAGCCGCGCCGATAGACCTCGGAGCGAGTCGGGTCCTCGGGAGTGCCCATCATGCGCAGCAGGTCCAGGCGGCCGGGTCGGTCGCCGTGGCGAAAGCTCTCGGCGATCTCGGAGTCGCCATACAGGTCGACGCCGGCGGACCACATCGATGGTTCCTCGACGAGCGCGCAGAGCACCAGATAGCCACCGTACGAGCCGCCGTAGATGGCGACCCTGCCGTCGGACCACGGCTGGTCGGCGACCCAGCGTGCCGCATCGACCATGTCCTGGACGTCGGCGTGGCCCCATTCGTCGTGGTTGGCGTGGCGGAAGTCACGGCCATAGCCGATCGAGCCGCGGAAGTCCACGTCAAGGAACGCGTACCCCTCGCGGGCGAGCAGGAGCTTGAACGGCTGGAAGGTCCGGTACGCCTGCCAGGTGGGACCGCCGTGTGGGTAGAGGATGGTCGGCACCCGCCGGCCACCGCGCTTGCCCGTGGCCGAGGACGGGCGCCAGAGCGTCCCCTCGATGCGCAGGCCATCGCGCGCCTGGAACGTCATGCGCTCGCCGGACGGCACGCGACTCGCGGCCAGCGCATCGGCAAGGACCGCCGGACGCGACTCGGTGACCTGGCGGGGTCGCGCGCCGTCGGGAGCAAGGCCAGGCACCGGCAGCAGCCACAGGTCCTGCGGCCGGGTCTCGCTCTCACCGATGGCGGCGACCCATGCCCCGTCCGGCAGCCAGCCGATCGCGCGCCAGACGCCGTCCCAGGGCGAGATGCGCTGGCCCGACGACGCCGCCGCGACCGTTCTCGGCGCCTTTGGCGGTCGTCCGCGGCCACGCTTCGGCGCGGCGCCGGCCCCGAGGTCGCGCACGACGAGGTCGATCAGCCCGTCACGGACCTCGATGTGGACGAATCGCTCGCCACCCGGCGACGGGAGCGGCACGTAGCCGTACCCACCCGAGGGCTCGCCATGCTCTCGGTCGCCGTCCGTGACCACGACGCGATCCCGGCCGTCGGGCGAGCGACGGACGACCTGGAACCAGCCGTTGGCATCGGAGACATGCAGGAGCGACCCGTCCGGCAGCCAGGACGCGCCGGTGTCGTGGCTGCGCTCCCCGGCGACGACCTCGGACGACCCGCTCGCGACGTCGACGAGGGCGATCTGGGCGGTGTTCAGGTCCTCGGGCTGGCGCTGGGCCATCACCGCGATCCGCGTGCCGTCGGGCGACCAGGTGATGCTGTCGACATCGATGCCGGGTGCGGTCAGGGGCGTCGCCTCGGGCGGTCGGGGGTCGCGTGCCGGGCGGCCTCGTCGTGGGACCGGAGCGTCGATGAGCCAGACCTGCGACCAGCCTCGCCGGCGGGACAGGAAGGCCAATCGCCGCCCATCGGGGGACCAGCGAGGGTCCTTGCCGCCACCGGGCTTCGCCACCACGCGCACGAGTCGTGAGCCGTCCGCCTCGACGATCCAGATCTCCTCGTCGCGGACGAACGCGAGTCGACGGCCGTCGGGAGACCACTGCGGATCGCTGACGGGCTTCTCCGAGGCGGTGACCTGCACCGCGGCCTGGCCGGTCCCCCGCAACGAGAGCGTGAACAGCTGGCGCGCTCCGGCGCTCTCGGCGGTGTAGGCCACGGCACGGTCGCGCGGATGGATCCGGTACTCGCGCGGCGGATCGACCGCCACGATGGCCTCGATCGTCAGGCCGGGCGCGCCGCTGCCGCCGATCGCGCCCGGGCCGTCGCTGGCGCCCGGACCGCTGGTCGGGGTCGGATCCGTCACGGGTGGGCCGGCCAGCGGCTGGCCACGCACCACGGGCCGAGCATCGCGAGGTGCTTGCGGACGTGGCCGTGCAGGCAGTCGTATGCCCACGACCAGCCGTCAGGCGACCGGAGGTCCTCGAGGGTCAGGCCCGCGACCTTGCCGAGCATCTCCGTCCGGGTGGCATCGAAGCGGGCCAGCGTCTCCGCCGGCGTCTTGTCGCGCGCGGCTCGGACATGCCGCTCGTTCCACGGGTCGATGCCCTCATCCGGGTCGGCGAGCCAGTGTCCGCGGCGCCGATAGACATCGATCGCACGGGATCCTTCCGCCGCCCAGTCCGCGATGTGGCCGACGTGGTCCCGCAGGGTCCAGCCGGGCGTCAGCTGCTCGCCCGTCCAGCGTTCGAACGGGATGTCGCGAACGAGAGCATCGAACGTGGCCGCCACGCGTCCCTCCTGGGCGACGAAGTCTGCGTGGTCGGCGGCGCGCGGGTCCACGACGAACGGATCGCCCTCCGTCTGGCGAGCGCGAAGCGTCTCGGTCCACGGCTCGATGACTGCGAGGTGGTCGAGGTAATGGCCGTGGAGGACCATGTAGACCCAGCCCCACGGGGCGTCGGCACGGATGGTCGAGGCAGGCAGGCGACCGGCCAGCTCCAACAGGCGGGGGCGAGCGGCCGCCAGTCGAGCGAGCACCTCCTGGCTGGGCATCGTCGTCCACGGCGCGCGGCGGCGTTCGTTGTATCGGTCGAAATCGCCGCCGTCGTAGTCGTCGTCGGACGGCCAGGCACCGGTCGACAGCGCGATCGTCACGTAGTCGGTCGCGAGCTCCTGCCAGTCAGCCACATGCCCGACATGCTCGGCGAGTGACCAGTCCGGTCCCCCGGCGTCGGAGAGAGCTGCGCCCGGCAGGTGCCAGCCGGCGTCGTCCAGGCCGGCCCAGGCGGCGCCGAAGCGATCCCAGAGCGCTGCCTCATCGGCCCACAGGTCACGATCGGGATGCCGAAGGTCCACCTGCCGCACGGCCACGAGC
Organism: Saccharimonadales bacterium (SeqCode); assembly: GCA_035629655.1. Taxonomy (GTDB): domain Bacteria; phylum Chloroflexota; class Limnocylindria; order Limnocylindrales; family CSP1-4; genus SPCO01. The sequence goes on from DASPHN010000207.1 coordinate 3,665, forward strand.
GGTGCCCGCCGGAGGTCGACCGGCACTGCGGCCACGACCGTCGGCACCGGGGCGGCCGTCATGCGGATCCGGACGCCTTGCGCGTGGGGCGGCGAGGGGCGGGTCGCCCCTCGCCCTCGGCGGCGCCGAGGGTGGCCTCCAGCTGGTCGCCGAGCTCGTTCGTCCGGCGGTAGGCCGCCCAGACCGCCTCGGACAGGACCGTTCGAAGGCGACCGCTCTCGAGCTCGTGCAGCGCCGCCGCGGAGGTGCCGCCCGGCGAGGTCACCATGTTGCGCAGCTCGGCGGGGTGCATCCCGGACTGCTTGGCGAAGACGGTCGAACCCTCGAGCGTCTCGATCACGAGATCGTGGGCGATGTGGCGCGGGAAGCCAAGATGGACGGCCGCGTCGATGAGGGCCTCCATGAAGAGGAACACATAGGTCGGGCCGGTGCCGCTGACCGCGGTCGCCATCGCCACCATCTTCTCGTCGTCGACCTCGAGCTGATGGCCGAGCGCCCCGAGCAGCGCGGCAGCCTGGCCGCGCTGGGTCTCGGTGGTCTCGGGTGTCGCGTACCAGACGGTCATCCCCTTGCCGAGGCGGGCGGGGGTGTTGGGCATGGACCGGACGACCTGGTCGTGGCCGAGGATGCCGGTCAGGGCCGCGGTCGTCGCGCCGGCAAGGACGCTGATGACGAGCTGACCGCGACGCAGGTGCGGCCCGATCTCGCGACCGACCTTCTCGAGCATCTGGGGTTTGATGCCGAGCAGGATGACGTCCGCGTCGCGGATGGCCTGCAGGTTGCCGACGACGCTCCGGATGCCGTACTCGCGCTCCAACGCCTCGCGGCGTTCCTGGCGCGGATGGCTGGCGACGACCTGGCCGGGCCGGACGAGCTGGCCCCGGAGCAGCCCGGCGATCATCGCCTCGGCCATGACGCCGGAGCCGACCGTCGCGATCGTGGCCTTCGAGAGGGGGGACATCGGCGGGAGTATACCGACGCTGGTGGGCGACCCCCGGCGCGTTGCGTGCCGGTGTGTATCAGGCGCCGGGGGCGCTCGCCGACCCGAGCACGAAGAACCGCCCGGTCTCGGACGTCTCGACATCCTCGAACCCGGCGGCCCGGAGTGCATCCGCGTACCCCCCGGCATCGCGGAACACCTTGACGATCGTGAACTCGCGGCCATCGTCCAGGCGACGGCGCGCATGGTCACCGGCCGGCGGCGGATGATCGGCGGCACTCGACGCCGGATCGGGCAGCGAATCGATGAACGCGAACCGGCCCCCAGGCCGCAGCCAGCGCCGGACGAGGGCAAGGAAGTCGGGCAGCCGCTCCCGCTCGACGTGACTCAGCCAGAACCCGGCGAAGACGCCGTCGACCACGCGATCGGGCTCGGCCCACACGTCACGCAGGTGCAGGTGGGCGCGCAGCCCGTGCGCGACCAGCCGCTCGCGGGCGCGGTCGAGCGCGGCCGGAGACGTGTCGTACAGGGAGAGCTCGCCCTTCGACGCGAGGAGCGTCGACCACCAGCCGGTGCCGGCGGCCAGCTCGACGAGCTCGCCGGCGAATGGCACCGCATCGAGCCAGCGCCCGGCCGCGTCGAGCTCCGCGTTCCACGCCGCATCGTGGATGGCGCCACGGGCGTACCGACCGCGACGGAGGTACCAGTCGTCGTACTCGGGAGCGCGAGCCTCGTAGTACGCGATCATGTCGGCGGTCTCGGCTGCGGCGGCCGGCTCGGGCGTGGCCACGGCGACGGTCGTCGTCGTCGCCGCCGGGGCGGCCGGGGCGTCCTCGCTTCGCGCCGCTGCCGACCGCTCCGCCAGGGCCTGGCGCAATCGGAACCGCAGGAAACCGTTGTCGCCCGCCTTGCCGACGCAGTCCGGACAGAGCTGCGCCCAACCCTCGAGGTCGTCGGGGCCGCGCGCGGCGTGGGCGGTCCCGCACCAGAGGCAATCGAAGGTCGCGCGGAACGGCATGGCGTGCGGGCCGACGCTCAGTCGACCGGGGTCCAGCCGGCGGACGGCGCGACGTCCACGAAGCCACCCGGATCCATGATCTCGGCCAGCAGCTCGATGCCGTCGATGACCCGTGGTCCCGGCCGGCTGAAATAGGACGAGCCATCGACCGCGAAGACGGCACCGCGCTGCACGGCGGCGAGGTCCGCGTAGCCCGCCGGCCGTGGCAGGCGTGCCCACTCGTCGACCGTCTCCGGCAGGTGGAACCCGCACGGCATCAGGAACAGCATCTCGGGATCGACCTCGGCGACTGCGGCCCACGTCGTCTCGCTGGCCGTGGCTCCATCTGAGCCGAGCAGATCCCAGCCACCGGCGCGGCGGATCTGCTCGGGCACCCAGTGGCCGACGGTGAACGGCGGGTCGAGCCACTCGAGCCCGATCACCCGCGGAGGCCGACGGCCCGCGTCCCGTCGCTCGGCGACCCGTCGCTCGATCGCCGACAGCCGCTCCCGCAGGCCTTCGACGACATCGACCGCCGCATCCTCCACCTCGGTCATGGCGCCGACCGTCGTGATCGAGTGGAAGATCCCTTCGATCGACGTCGGCTCGAGGGAGATCACCGTGATGTCGGAATCGATCCGACGCACGACCTCGTTCACCTCCTCGTAGCCGACGGCGCACACGCGGCACAGCTCCTGGGTGATGACGAGGTCCGGTTCGGCCGCTTCGAGCGCCTCGGCATCCAGCGCGTAGAGCGAGGAGCCGCCATGCATCGCGGCGGTCACCCGGTCGTGGATGTCCCGCGAGGGAACATCGAGCAGGTCATGGGTGCTTCGCGTGACGACGGGCTTGCCGATGACCGTCGGCGGCCAGTCGCATTCGTGGGTCACGGCGACGAGCTCGTCCTCGAGCCCGATCGCGCACACGATCTCCGTCGCGGACGGAAGCAACGAGACGATGCGCATCACACGACCCGGAGTACCGGCACCCTCAACGGTGAGATGTCACACGCGCACCGAGGTCCGAGGCGGAGCTCCGCCGACGCCATCGGCCCGAGGTTGCCATCAGCCTGAGGGTGGTTTGGCCTCGTCGACGGCGGCGCGGGCGGCGGCCTTGTCGGTGTACCAGACGGCATCGACGGCCGTGAACTTCGCCCACTCGACCGGCAGCGACTCCTCGGGGAAGATCGCATTCACCGGGCACTCCGGCTCGCAGGCCCCGCAGTCGATGCATTCGTTGGGGTCGATGAACAGCTTGCGATCCACGCCCTCTTCGTAGTGGATGCAATCCACGGGACAGACGGACACACACGACACGTCGAGCACGTCGATGCACGGCTCGGCGATCACGTAGGCCATTCAGGGTCCTCCTCGAGGGCGATCCGTGGTTGTCAGCAAGGTCAGCGCGCCCCGGCCGGCGCGGGGAGAGAGCGTACCACCGGCACGCCTCACGGCGCGCTCACTCCCTCCACCCAATCGACCGGGATGGCCATGCCTCGCTCGTAGTGGCCGGGGATGTGGCAGCCCACGATCCAGCCGGCGTCGGCGACCGCGTCGCGCGGCACCGTCCAGACGATGTCGACGAGCTCCCCGGATCGGACGACGACGCGCACGCCTGCGACGTCCGCGGGGACCGTCACGAGGGGCGTCGGGCCGGGCGGCGCGCCCGCGGCCGCCGCCTCGGCGACCTCCCACGCGTCCTGGACCCGTGCATCGCCGATGATCGCCTCATGGACCTCCAGTCCACCGTTGATGACGTGCAGGAGGATGGTCTCGCCGGGGATCAGCTCGAGCGCGTCGGGCAGGAAGACGTAGTCCTTCGCGATGAGATTGACCTCGCGGGGAGCCGCCGAGGTGCCCGGCACGGCCGGCGGGGTCGGCGCCGGTGCATCCGCGTCGCACGCGGCGAGCGTCACCACGGCAAGCGCGAGCAGCCAGGAGGTGCGACGCAGGTCCATGTGCGGGGCATCGTAGAGGGACGGCGGGCCGGGCTCTTCCAGTGCGGCGTCACGCACGGCGATCGCCTTCCGGCGCGCGCCTCGAAACGCCCGGCTGCGCGGCTTGACACCGCCCATGGCGCGCCGCACCGTACGCGCACCCGCCGAGGACCGAGGCGTCCGTTCCGGCCAGGAGGCTATGTGGCGTCACCGCCCGAGACCCAGGACTCGATCACGGACCGCCCGCCTGCCAGCGGTCCGCCGACGACGCCGTCGGCGCGGCCACCGGCCGTTCGACTGGAAGGCATCGAGAAGCGGTACGGCGACGTCGTGGCCGTCGCCGGGATCGACCTCGAGGTCCGCGACGGCGAGTTCTTCTCGATGCTCGGCCCGTCGGGCTCCGGCAAGACGACGACGCTGCGGATGATCGCCGGCTTCGAGCTTCCGACGGCCGGCCGGATCCTGCTCCACGGCCAGGACGTGACCGGCGTCGCCCCCTTCGACCGCGACGTCAACACCGTCTTCCAGGACTACGCGCTGTTCCCGCACCTGAGCGTCGGCGACAACGTCGGCTACGGCCTCGTGGTGCGCAAGGTGGCCAAGGCCGAGCGCCGGACGCGCGTCACCGACGCCCTCCGGATGGTCCGTCTCGAGGGCTACGAGGCGCGCAAGCCCGCGCAGCTCTCGGGTGGCCAGCGTCAACGCGTCGCCCTCGCCCGGGCGCTCGTGAACCGGCCGCGCGTGCTGCTCCTCGACGAGCCCCTCGGCGCCCTCGACCTCAAGCTCCGCGAGGAGATGCAGATCGAGCTCAAGGCGATCCAACAGCAGGTCGGCATCACGTTCATCTACGTGACCCACGATCAGGAAGAGGCGCTCACGATGAGCGACCGGCTGGCGGTCTTCAATGCCGGCCGGATCGAGCAGCTCGGTTCGCCGGCCGAGGTCTACGAGCGGCCTGCCACCCGGTTCGTCGCCGGCTTCGTCGGCACCTCCAACCTGCTGACGGGCGACGTGGCGGAGCGGGTCATCGGACGGGCGGGCACGTTCACGATCCGGCCGGAGAAGATCCGCCTGGCCGAGGCGTCGGCGCCCGTGGGAGACGACGAGCAATCGGCGCCGGGGCGCATCCGTGCCGTCCTGTATCTCGGGCCCGACACCCGCTACACCGTCACGCTCGACGCCGGGTCCGACCTGGTCGTCACGCAACAGAACCTCGCGACGACCTCGACCGAGGCGCTCGCCCTGGAAGGCAAGGCTGTCCGCCTGATCTGGAAGCGACAGCATGTCCTCTCCGTCGCTGATGGAGGAGGACCCGTGGAGGAGGAGGAGTCCGCATGACACACCGAAGGTTCCTGGCCCTGGCCGCCGTGGCGGCCATGGCCATCGGCGCCTGTAGCGGCGGCCCGGGCGGGTCGGCTGCGCCGAGTCCCCAGGCATCGCTCGGCGCGGGCGAGGGCCAGGTCAACCTGATCATCTGGCCCGGCTACGCCGAGCGCGGGGAAGCCTTCCCGGAGTTCGACTGGGTGACCCCCTTCGAGACGGCGACCGGCTGCAAGGTCAACACGACCGTCATGACCGACTCGAACAACGGCGTGTCGCTGATGCAGTCGGGCGACTACGACGGCGGGTCGTTCTCCGGTGATGCGACGAGCCGCCTCATGGCCGGCGGGATCGTCGCGCCGGTCAATACGGCCCTGACCCCGAACTACGCGAACATCTTCGAGGGCCTCAAGAACCAGGTCCACAACTCCCTGGACGGCGTGCCCTACGGCGTGCCGCATGGTCGCGGGCCGAACCTGTTCATGTACAACACCGACGTCGTCACCACGGCCCCGACGTCATGGGACATGGTCTGGAACGGCGGCGCGGACGGCAGCGGCAAGGTCAGCGTCTACGACTCGTCGATCTACATCGCCGACGCGGCGCTGCACCTGATGACCACCCAGCCGGCGCTGGGGATCACCAACCCCTACCAGCTCAACGACGCGCAGTTCCAGGCGGCGGTCGACCTGCTGACCAAGCAGCGCGACGCCGGTGCCCTGTACTGGGGGACCTACACCGACCAGGTGGCGTCCTACGACGCGGGCGACGTCACGACCGGGACGTCATGGCAGTTCCAGGTCAACCTGATGTCCGGCGAGGGCAAGCCGATCGCCGGGGTCATGCCCGACGAGGGCTCGACCGGCTGGTCGGACACCTGGATGATCGCCTCCAAGGCCAAGAACCCCAACTGCATGTACATGTGGATGGACCACATGGCGTCGGCCGAGGCCAATGGCCAGGCGACCGTCTACTTCGGCGAGGCGCCGACGAGCCAGGCGGCCTGCGACTACGCCGAGACGATCTCCCCCGGCCACTGCGAGCTGACGCATGCGACCGACGAGGCCTTCTACGACAAGATCTGGTACTGGACCACACCGCAGGCGGATTGCGCCGACACGGACGCCGCGACGACCTGCAAGGACCAGGACGACTGGGTCGCCGCCTGGACCACGCTCCGCGGCTCCTGAGCCGTCATCCACGGCGGCGCGTGATGGCTCCCCGGGCATCGTCCGGGGAGCCGCACGCACCGTGATCGATCCCCGCGAAGCAGCCACCCGATGAGCGGCTCGCCCACGACAGCCGAGTCGCCGCCGCCGCGTGCCCGGCCGGGGCTGGCGCGGCGGATCGCCACGTGGTTCTACCCGCGCCGGCGGCTGCAGATCGGGCTCCTCCTGTCGGGGCCGGTCGGCTGGCTGGTCATCGCCTACTTCGGCGCGCTCTTCATCCTGCTGCTCAACGCCTTCTGGGAGAAGGACGCCTTCACCGGCCAGGTCGAGCCCTTCGCCTGGTCGCTCGATGCCTTCCGCGAGATCGCGGACAACGAGGTCTATCGGACGATCGCCGTGCGGACCGTCGGCATGGCGGTCCTGGTCACGATCACGGACGCGTTACTGGCCTTCCCGATCGCGTATTACATGGCCCGGATCGCGTCGCCCCGGATGCGGGGCGTCCTCGTCGTCGCCGTCCTGACCCCGCTCTGGGCGGCGTACCTCGTCAAGGTCTACGCATGGCGGACGATCCTCCAGGGCAACGGGCTGCTCGAATGGATGCTCGGGCCGTTCGGCATCAGTGGCCCTGGGCTGGACGAGCTTGTCAACGCCTGGCTCGTCCTGAGCTACCTGTGGCTGCCGTACATGATCCTGCCGATCTACGCCGGTCTGGAGCGCATCCCGAACTCCCTCCTCGAGGCATCGTCAGACCTGGGCGGGCGCTCTGGCACGACCTTCCGGCGGGTCGTCCTCCCCCTCGTCTTCCCGGCCCTGGTGGCGGGCTCGATCTTCACGTTCTCGCTGACGCTCGGGGACTACATCACGCCTGACCTCGTGGCCGACGCCAAGTTCATCGGCAACGTCATCTACGACAACTCGAGCCTGGGGAACCTCCCGCTTGCCGCGGCGTACTCGCTCCTGCCCATCGCGATCATGACCGTCTACCTGCTCGTGGCCCGGCGCCTTGGCGCCTTCGACTCCTTGTGAGCGGCGAGCGATGATCGAGGGGCGCGCGACGCGGATCCTCCTGCGTCTGGTCACGGCGCTGGTGCTGGGCTTCCTGTATCTCCCCCTCATCATCCTGGCGATCTACGCCTTCAATCCGAGCCGCATCCAGTCCTGGCCACCGGCGGGCTTCTCGCTCCACTGGTTCGGTGAGGCGCTGGGCAACGTCGCGCTCCGCTCGGCCCTGGTCAACTCGATCATCGTCGCCATGGCGGCCACCGCCATCGCGCTGGTGCTCGGGACGCTCGCATCGCTCGCCGTCCAGCGCTATGCGTTCTTCGGCCGCCAGACGATCTCGTTCTTCCTCGTCCTGCCGATCGCCCTGCCGGGGGTCGTGACGGGCATCGCGCTTCGGACGTCGTTCGTGACGCTCGGGATCGAGTTCGGCCTCCTCACGATCATCGTCGGCCATGCCACGTTCTGCGTGGTCATCGCCTACAACAACGTGATCGCGCGGCTCCGGCGACTCCCCCGTTCGCCGGAGGAGGCCTCCGCCGACCTCGGCGCGGACTCCTTCACCACGTTCCGGCGCGTCACGTTGCCGGGCATGGGCACCGCCCTATTGTCGGGTGGTCTGCTCGCGTTTGCCCTGTCCTTCGACGAGATCATCGTCACGAACTTCACGGCCGGGGCCGGGACGCAGACGATCCCGATGTGGATCTACACCGCGATCCAACGCCCGGTGGAGCTGCCGGTCGTGAACGTCGTGGCCCTGGTCCTCATCATCGTCTCGGTGGTGCCGGTCTGGATCGCCACACGGATCAGCGCAGGCGTGGTCGGCGCCCGACTCTAGCGTCCGGCCGGTCGCTCACAGCCACCGTCGGCCGGCCCCCGCGGCGAGCGCGGCGGCGATGACCGGCAACAGGGCGTACGTGGCCAGCACCAAGCGGTGTCGAAGGTCGCGCATGGGGCACCTCCACCGGTCCCGGTCCGGTCTGGGACGCGCCGACCCATCACAGGTGCCCGGTCGGGTCGCGTGTGGTGCAGTGTCGCGACCGGCGCTTAGCTGCGACTCATCTGGATCACATCGACGGGACGTGGTCCTCGGCGAGGTACTTGTCGGGGTCGTCCTTGAACTCGAGCAGGCAGCCCTTGCCGCAGAACCAGTAGGTCGTGCCCTCGTGCTCGAAGGACAAGAGCGAGGTCGCGGTGTCGACCTCCATCCCGCACACGGGATCGATCGCGATGGCCATGACACTGCCTCCGTCGTGGTGCGATGGGTACTCCCAGGGAGTATATCGCAGGGTGCGCCACGACCCGAGGGCGCGTACCCTCCGGCACATGGACCCGATCGATCGAGCCGCGGCTCGCGTCGCCCTCGACGCGGAGCGCGCCCACCTGCTGACGGAGCTCGGGGAGGCGATCATCGCGCCCGGCCAGATGACGTACGGCTCACAGGCGGCCGCCGCGAGTCAGGTGTTCGAGCAGCAACGCGACCTCGCCCTCCGGGATCGGGCCACGACCCAGCTGGAGCTCGTCGACGCCGCGATCGCCCGGCTGGACGACGGTCGCTACGGCGTGTGCGTTCGCTGCGGCAAGCCGGTCGCCCCCGCCCGGCTCGAGGCGCTGCCGTGGGCGGCGCATTGCATCGCCTGCCAGGGCGAGCTCGACCGCGCTCGCCGGTGAGCACCGACCGACCCCTCGTCACGATCGACGACATCCGGGCCGCGGCCGCCATCCTGCGCGGCGTGACGATCCGCTCGCCGCTCATCCCGTTCGGGCCACCAGGCGACCGCCGCTGGCTCAAGGCCGAGAGCCTGCAGCCGATCGGGGCCTTCAAGCTTCGCGGCGCCTACCACGCGGTCGCCCGTCTCTCGACGGACGCCCTCGCCCGCGGCGTCATCACCTACTCGTCCGGGAACCACGCCCAGGGGGTCGCCCGCGCGGCACGCCTGCTCGGCGCACCAGCCGTCGTCGTGATGCCATCGGATGCCCCGGCCCTCAAGCGTGAGCGGGTCGAGGCGGACGGCGCGCAGGTCATCGTCGTCGGCACGGCCTCCGAGGAACGGCAACGCGTCGCGGAGGCGCTCGCCGACGAACGTGGCCTGACGATCATCCCGCCCTACGACGACGACCGGATCATCGCCGGCCAGGGCACGGTGGGGCTCGAGATCGTCGAGGACCTGCCGGAGGTGGCCGCCATCCTCGTCCCGATCGGCGGCGGGGGACTGGCCAGTGGGGTGGCCGCGGCAGTCAAGGCCCTCCGACCAAGGACACGGGTCGTGGGGGTGGAGCCGGAGCTGGCCGCCGACGCCCAGGAATCGCTGGCCCGGGGCCGCATCGTCCGTTGGGAGGCCGACCGGGTGTCACGCACGAGCGCCGACGGGACGCGCACCCAGGCCATCGGCGAACGGACGTTCGCGCACCTGCGGATGCACCTCGACGCGATCGTGACGGTCTCCGAGGCGCAGATCGCGGCCGGCATCCGGCTGGCCGCCGAACGCTCGAGGCTCGTCGCCGAACCGTCCGGTGCGTTGTCGATCGCGGCGCTCGCCTTCCGGTCCGATGAGGCCGGACTCGACGGCCTGGAGGGCGACATCGTGGCCATCGTCAGCGGCGGGAACGTCGATCCCGATCGATACCTCGCCTATCTCGCGGCGCCGCTCCCGGACTGAGGGTCGCCGCGCTCGCGGGACAGACGCTCGTCGGTCAGCCGCGCGGCGAGCTGGCGCTCCCGGACGCGGATGTCCGCCAGCTCGACGGCCGCGCGACGGTCCTCGCGGGCGGACTCGCGCGCGTCGGCCCGCATCCACGACCAGACGATGCCGAGGATCGCCGTCAGGAAGATGAGATCGCCGGCGATCCACATGATCCCGGCAGCGAGCTGCTGGTCCTCGAGCGGCGTCGGGCCCCAGCTGCGCGTCACCGTGGCGTAGTGGGGGTAGAGCACGGTGGTCGCGCCGAGGATGACGACGGCGAGGAACGTGTTCTGGGCCATCTGGAGGAACGTGTACCCGATGCGCGCCGGGTGGGCCATGCGCCATGGGGCCGGATCACGCGCGACGGCCGGCCACCAGAAGAGGAGCGCCGCGCCAAGGAACAGCGCGTGTTCCAGGTCATGGACGACCGGATCCTCGAGCGCGGCATCGAACAGCGGCGAGAAGTGGGCGACCCACATCACCCCCGCGAACACGATCCAGGCCACGACCGGGAAGGCCAGCACGCGCATGACGCGTGAGTGCAGCACGGGCAGGATCCAGCGCCGGCGGGTCCCCGGCGAAGCGACGCGCAGGACCAGGACCACCGGGGCCGCCAGGGCAAGCAGTGGCGCCGCGACGAGGACGAGGAGCACGTGCTGGACCATGTGGACCGAGAAGAGGGTCGTGTCGTACCGCTCGATCCCCGACAGCAGCGCGAACGCGATGGCCAGCAAGCCCAGGCCGAACGCGACGGACCGCGAGCGTGGGACGGGGTTGCCGGGGTGCGCCGCATCGACCCGTCGCACCGCCCACCACCACCAACCGGCCGCGACCGCCAGCCCGAGGGTCGGCAGCGGCTCGAACGTCCAACCGAGCAGCAGGGTCGCCGCCGTCGGCGGCACATCCGGCGCGGGGCCGTGGGCGAGGGCCGGCACCGCACCGGCCAGCCAGGTGCTCGCGGTGGTCGCGGCGATCGGGAGCGCGCCGAGGGCACGAGCCGCGCCGTGGCCCCGAACGGCGGCGGCCAGGACGGGTCGGACGCGTGCGTGGATGGCCATCGCCGGCATCGTCCCACGAACCCGGCGCGACGGCCTGCCGGCCCCTTGCGAGATGCACGCACACGGCGATGCTCCGGGTATCATGGCGTCGGTCCGCCGCGGTCCGCCGCGCCCGGCCCCCACGTTGCGTTCGTCTCGGCACGGCACCACGCCCAGGCACGGTGTCACGCCCCTGTTCGAGGACCTGCATGGCGAGCTCCACCAGGACCGGCCGCTCATCGTCCGTCGCCATCGCCGCGCTGGCCGTGGGTGCGCTGCTGCTTGGCCTCGTCGTGGCGGCGATCGTCGCCGGGGTCAACCTCCTCGAGGCCGGCGAGCAGATCGTGCGGGGCCTGTATCCGCCGATCGCGGTCACGTCGCAGGGCCGCGAGATCCGCGACCTCTACACGATCGTCTTCCTCATCGCCGCCGCGATCTTCTTCCTCGTCGAAGGGCTGATCATCTGGACGGTCATCCGCTATCGGCGCAAGCCGGGCGATGACTCCCTGCCGGTCCAGACCCACGGCAACGCGGTCGCCGAGATCGTCTGGACCGTGGTGCCGACGCTCATCGTGGCGTTCCTGTTCGTCATCTCGTGGCAGACCCTCAACAACGTCGACACCGTCTCGGCTGCGCCCGATACCAAGGTCCGGGCGGTCGCGGGCCAGTTCCAGTGGACGTTCGAGTACCTCCCTGACGACTGGGAGCCGACCGACCAGCCACTGAAGGCCCCGCTGTACACCGAATTCCTCCCGACCGGCGCCGAGGGCGGCCTCCACGTCCCGACCGGGCGCAGGGTCAAGCTCTACCTCACGAGCCTCGACGTCATCCACGCTTTCTACGTCCCGCAGTTCCTGTTCAAGCGCGACGTGGTCCCGGGCCGAACGAACGTCTTCGAGTTCAACGTCAACGACACCGATGCCGGGCAGACCTTCCGTGGCCAGTGCGCGGAGCTGTGTGGGTCCGGCCACCGGATCATGCTGTTCGACGTCCACGCGCTCACGCCGGGCGAGTACGACACGTGGCTGCAGGGCAAGATCGACCAGGCCAACGCGACGCCGCCGCCCGCGCCGAGCGGTGAGCCGCCGGCCTCCGGTGAGCCGCCGGCCTCCGGCGAGCCCGCGCCATCCGGTGAGCCCGCGCCCTCCGGCGGCGCCGGGCCGGGTCCGACCATCCCGCTGGCCGCCTTGAATGTCGCGTTCGACCAGGCCGCCCTCACCGCCCCGGCGGACACCCCGTTCAAGATCGACTTCGATAACCAGGACCCGTCGATCCCGCACAACGTCGCGATCCACGAGGGATCGCCGACCGGCCCCGCCATCTTCACCGGCGAGGTCTTCCCCGGGGTCGCCAAGCGGACCTACGACGTCCCGCCCCTGCCGGCGGGTGCCTATGCCTTCGTGTGCACGGTCCATCCGAATATGACCGGCACCCTCACGGTGAACTGAGGAGCCTCCCGTGGCGACCACCGCGCTCCATCCGGCAGCCCCGACCTATCGCAGCACCCTGTACGACTGGGTGACGACGACCGATCACAAGAAGATCGGGATCATGTACATCATCAATTCCTTCCTGTTCTTCTTCCTGGGTGGCCTGCTGGCGCTGGGCGTGCGCACGGAGCTTGCCCAGCCGGGCCTCGCATTCGTGACGGATCAGACCTACAACGAGCTGTTCACGATGCACGCGACCTTCATGATCTTCCTGTTCGTCATCCCGATGCTGGCGGGCTTCGGAAACTACATCGTGCCCCTCCAGATCGGCGCTCCGGACATGGCGTTCCCCCGGATCAACGCGCTGTCGCTGTGGATGCTGCCGTTGGGCGGCATCCTCCTGCTCCTGAGCTTCGTGACGGGCGGTGCGGCCGCGGCCGGCTGGACGAGCTATGCGCCACTCTCCGAGGACCGGCCGCTGGCGGCGGTCGGGCCCGGTCAAGACCTTTGGATCGTGGCTCTCGTGCTCATCGGCACGAGCTCGATCCTTGGCGCGGTGAACTTCCTGGTGACCATCTTCAAGATGCGCGCACCCGGCATGACCCTGTTCCGGATGCCGATCATGACCTGGACCGTCCTCGTCACGTCCGTGCTGGTGTTGATGGCCACGCCGGTCATCACGAGCGCGCTGATCATGCTGTTCATCGACCGCAACTACGGCGGCAGCTTCTTCGATCCGGCGAACGGTGGCGACGCGATCCTCTACCAGAACATCTTCTGGTTCTATTCGCACCCGGCCGTCTACGTCATGGTCCTGCCGGCGATGGGCATGATCAGCGAGATCCTGCCGGTGTTCAGCCGGAAGCCGCTCTTCGGCTACAAGGCGTTCGTGTTCGCGACCGCGGCGATCGGGGCCCTCGGGTTCTCGGTCTGGGCCCACCACATGTTCACGACCGGTGCGGTCTACCTGCCGTTCTTCAGCCTGATGACCTTCCTCATCGCGGTCCCCACCGGCGTGAAGATGTTCAACTGGGTCTTCACGATGTGGCGCGGGCAGCTGATGCTGCGGACGCCGCTCCTCTTCGCCCTCGGCTTCCTGTCGATGTTCCTGATCGGTGGCATCAACGGCGCATTCAGTGCGTCCGTGCCGGTCGACTTCGCCGTGCACGACACGTACTGGGTCGTCGCCCACCTGCACTACGTCCTGTTCGGCGGCTCGGTCTTCGGGATCATGGCCGGGCTCTACTACTGGTTCCCGAAGATCACCGGCCGGATGCTCAGCGAGAACCTCGGCCGGGTCCAGTTCGTGCTGATGTTCATCGGCTTCAACCTGACGTTCTTCCCGATGCATCAGCTCGGGCTCGCCGGCATGCCGCGCCGCATCGCCGACTACGACTCCGCCGCCGGGTGGAACGACCTCAACCTCCTCGCGACGATCGGTGGCTTCATCATCGCGGCCAGCATGGTGCCGCTGCTCTGGAACATCTTCATCTCGTTGCGAAGCGGCAAGCCGGCCGGCGACGATCCCTGGGAGGGCAACACCCTCGAGTGGGCGACCTCCTCGCCACCGCCGCCGTACAACTTCGATCACCTGCCGGACATCCGGTCGGAGCGACCCCTCTTCGATGTCCGCCACGGCCAGGCGCACGCCACGGGCACGCCGCCGGGTCCCGACCGGACCCAGCAGCTGCCGGCCGGGTCCTAGGGAGCCGCGACGATGGCCACCGACAGCCAGGCCGTGGCGACGTCCGAGCACTCCCCGGTCGCCGCACTCGCCCACGATCAGCGAGGCGGGATCAGCAACCCCGTCCTCGGGATGCTGCTGTTCATCACGTCCGAGGTGATGTTCTTCGCGGGCCTCTTCGCGGCCTACTTCAACGTTCGGGCGAACGCACCGCAGTGGCCGCCGCTCAACCCCGAGACCGGTGAGGCCTTCCACATCGCCATCCTCCCGCTCGTCGGGCCGGCGACCGTCCTGCTGATCCTGTCGTCGTTCACGTGTCAGTTCGGCGTGTGGGCGATCCGGCGTGGCGACCGGACCGCGTTCATGCGGAACTTCGCCGTCACGCTCGTCATCGGCATCGTGTTCCTCATCATGCAGGCGATCGACTACCTCGAGCTCGGCGCCGAGGGCCTCACCCTCTCGTCCGGCACCTACGGCACGACCTACTTCACCCTGACCGGCTTCCACGGTGCGCACGTCTTCGCCGGGGTGATCATGCTCGCGGTCGTCGTCTATCGCGGCATGGCCGGTCAGTTCTCTCCCCGCCACCACGACGCGGTCGAAGCCGCCTCCTTGTACTGGCACTTCGTCGACGTGGTCTGGATCCTGCTGTTCTCGCTCCTCTATCTGCTGCCCGGCAAGGCGTAGGAAGGACTGGCCATGCATCCGCTCCGCCATCCCCGCAACGCCATCGCCGTCGGTGCCATCTTCGTCATCATCGGGATCATCTACTGGGCGGTCCCGACGATCGGCGGCTGGCACGTCGACTACGCCGGGGTCACGATGCTGATCCTCCTGGGCGTCGCCATGGGGATCATGGCGTACGTGCTCATCGCCGGATCCCCGAACGACTGACCCGGCCGACCCATGCTCGAAGACATCTGGAGCGGCATCCTCGAGCTGATGACCCAGTTCGTCATCCCGGACTGGGGCGCCCTCATCGCCCTCCTGCCGATCGGCATCTTCGTGCTGTGCCTGGCCGTCCTGGCCTGGACCTTCATCCGGCTGCTCCGTGCGGCACCGGCCCGGCGCGGCAAGCAACGGATCGAACCCATCGCGCCGGCCGGGATCCATATGCCCGGCCCATCGATGTCTCCGGTCTTCGCCGCCGTCGGTGCCTTCCTCTTGCTGCTGGGCCTCGTCTTCGGCGGCCTGATGCTCGTGCTCGGCGGCATCGCGCTCACGTTGACCCTCCTGTATTGGCTCGCCGAAGCGTTGCGGACCTACGACCGCGAGCAGGGAGCCACGGTCCCGGCGCTTCCCGCGGTCGTTCACGACGGCCCACCCGAAGGCGTCCACATGCCGGGTCCGTCGTTCCGGCCGTTCCTCGGCGCGATCGGGACAGCGATGCTCCTGCTTGGCCTGGTCTTCGGGGAGTGGCTCCTGGCGGTCGGGGTCATCGCCCTCGTCCTGACCCTGGTCGGCTGGCTGTTCGACGCCGTGGGCGAGTATCGGAAGACGGTCGAGGCAGACCGGACCGGACACCTCGACAATCTGCCATCGCCGCGGACCCCGTCGCTCCTCCTGGCGGCCCTTGCCATCCTGCTCGTCGCCGGGACCCTCATCCAGGTCGGCTGGATCCCGCCCCGGGAGGCCAGCGGCGGCCAGCAGCCGACCGGCTCCGGCGCGCCGACGACATCCGGCGAGCCACCTGCGCTCGGGGGCCCGACGGGTTCGGGCCAGCCGGCCGGTTCTGGCGGACCGACCGACTCCGGCGGTCCGCCGCCGACGACCGTGACGGTCACGGCCCAGAACCTCGTCTTCGAACCCGGCCAGCTGACCATCCCCGCGGATGAACCGTTCGCGTTGACCTTCGTGAACAACGATCCGAACATTCCCCACAACGTGGAGTTCCGGGCACAGGACGGCGCGAACCTGTTCCAAGGGGAGATCTTCAACGGGGTGGCGACGGTGGTCTATGACGTGCCGCCCATCTCGGCCGGCACCTATGAGTTCTTCTGCGTCGTGCACCCGAACATGATCGGGACGGCCACCGCCCAGTAGGGCGCCGTCCCCGAGGTCCCGACCACGCCGCGCCGACCGATCCTCCTCGCCCTGGCCCTCGCGCTCTTGACCACCGTGGCGGTCGTCTGGTACGTCGAGAGCGGCCGTGAGGGGCCGTCGGCCATCGCGGGCGACCCGGCCCCGGACATCGTGGGGACGACCCTGGATGGGGAGACGATCCGGCTGAGCGACCTGCGCGGGCGTCCCGTGCTCGTGAACTTCTGGGGGCCGTCATGCGTCCCGTGCCGTGACGAATTCCCACTGTTCCAGGCCAAGGCCGCCGAGCACGCCGATGAGGGGCTCGCGATCGTGGGCGTCCTGATGGACGACCCGCCCGAGCTCGCGCGCGATTTCGTCGACGAGTACGGCGCGACCTGGCCGACCGTCATCGACCCGGACCGGGCGATCAAGGACGCCTATCGCGTGGCCTTCCGTCCGCAGACGTACTTCATCGACGCCGAAGGCGTGATCCGAAGCGTGCAGCGGGGTGAGGTCCGCGAGTCCGATTTCGATCGCCAGTACGCCGCGATCGCGCCGTGACCGCGGGCGCCACGCCCGCCATCGAGGTCGACGGACTCGCGAAGCGCTACGGCGATCGGAACGTCGTCGATGGGGTCAGCCTGACGGTGGAACACGGCTCGGTCGTGGCCCTGCTCGGGCCCAATGGCGCGGGGAAGACGACGACGGTCGAGATCATCGAGGGTTACCGCGCCGCCGACGCGGGCACGGTCCGAGTGCTGGGCATGGAGCCGGTCCGCGGCGGGCCGCCGTTGCGTGCGCGCCTCGGCCTGATGCTCCAGGAGGGCGGCTTCGACATCCGTGCACGGCCGCTGGAGACGCTGCGACAGTACGCGGCGTTCCACGCCGACCCCCGGAACCCCGACGAGCTGCTGGAGCTCGTGGGGCTGCGAGCCGTGGCCGCCACGCCGTATCGGCACCTGTCCGGCGGCGAGCGTCAGCGGCTGGCCCTGGCGGTGGCCCTCGTCGGGCGGCCCGAGGTGGCCCTCCTGGACGAACCGACGGCAGGCATGGATCCGGAGGCTCGCGCGGCCACACGCGAGCTGGTCCATGGGATGCGGGCGGACGGCGTGGCGATCCTGATGACCAGCCACGACCTGACCGACGTCGAGCGGCTGGCCGATCGGATCTGC
>DASPHN010000208.1:0-10680 GCA_035629655.1 Saccharimonadales bacterium (SeqCode)
GCGTCGATGTATCGGGGCTTGCCGTGCTCCTTCCAGTGCCCGCTCGGCGGCACGTGGACGAGGCCACCACCGGCGCCCGCCAACCGGAACGCCACGTGCCGGCTGCCCGCCGGCACGTGGTCATGCAGCGACGCATCCGGCACCACGGTCTCGAAGTGTGCCTCCATCTCGGCCACCGTCCGCGGTTCATCGCAGAACCGCCGCAGCGTTCGGTTCAGGTCGCCGATGTCGAGGCCGGCCTGACGTGCGATCGATCCGTAGACCGCCAGCCGGACCTGCGCGCTGGCGACGTCGAAGGCGCCGTGATCGGCGGCCGCCACGAGGTGGAGCGTGCCCCGCATGACCGTCCCCCGAACCACGCGATGCTCGTCGAGCGCGCGCTCGAGCGCCGCGATGGTCAGCCCCTCCAGGCGCGACCACAGGGCGATGTACGGCATGTTCGCGTGCTGCGCCTGGAGGCCGGCCAGCCGGCCGATGGCGGCCTCGGGCGAGCCCGTCCCGCGTTCGAGCAGGCCCTGGCGATGCAGGGTCGAGCGATTCAGGGCACGCAGGGTCTGCCGAGCGCCGCCCGACGAGCGGGAAGGCGCGCTCACGCCGCCGGGTCCGTGGTGATCGGGATGATGACCGGCGGCTCCCAGTCCGGGGGAGCGAGCTCGAACCCCGCGAAGTCGAAGGCCGGCGCGACGATGCAGCCGACCAGGCCCCACGCCCCGAGTGGTCGCGCCGCCTGCCAGGCACCGGCCGGCACGACGGCCTGGGGAGCCTCGGCCGGCTCACCGTCGACCCCGGGTCCGAGCCGGAAGCTCCGGACCGCCACGTCACCGTCGACCCAGACCCGGAGCTCGAGGGGATCCCCGGCCGACCACTGCCAGATCTCGGCCGCGTCCACGCGATGCCAGTGGGACCGCTCCCCGGCTGCCAGGAGGAAGAGGATCGCGCTGGCGACCGGCCGCTCGCCCCCGACCGCGGGTGCGCGCCAGGTCTCGACGTACCAGCCGCCCTCGGGGTGCCGGCGCATCCCGAGCGTTTCGATGACCGTGCCGGCGCCCTCCATCGCGGACGAGGATACGCGTGGGCCCACCGTCGCGCGCGGCGCATCGTGGATCGGGCCGATCGGGGTCGGCAGGATGACGAGACGGCCCGTGCGTCCTACCGTATCGGCATGTGCCGAAGCATCAAGACCCTTCGTCGCCCGGGTGAAGCGGCGACGACGGGCGAACTGGAGGCCGCCGCCCGCCAGTACGTCCGCAAGCTCTCCGGCTTCCGCGAGCCATCGGCCCGCAATCGAGACGCGTTCGACGCCGCCATCGCGGAGGTCGCCGCGGCATCGCGGCGCCTCGTCGAATCGATCGGCGTGGACGTCGAGGTGGGTCCCGAACGCTGGGTCGGCCGCGACGGGACCATCCACATCGCCGGAGCCGCGCCCGCCGCGAGCGGTCGAGCGCGGGCGTGACCCAGGCGGTCGTGACGCCCTGGTGGGTGCGCGACGGCCTCGACGTGCGCGACGGCCGCCTGGCCATCGCCGGCCGTGATGCCGAGTCGCTCGCGCGCGAGCACGGCACGCCGCTCTTCGTCTACGACCGCGCCCGGTTCGCCGAGAATGCCAGGCGACTCCAGGACGCCTTCGCGGGGACGGGACTGCCGTTCCGCCTGCGCTTCGCGCTCAAGGCCAATCCCATCCCGGCGGTCCTCGAGGTGTTCCGCGGGCTCGGCGAGCCCGGTTCGCCGGCCAGCGTCGGCATCGACGCATGCTCGCCGGGTGAGGTGCTGCGTGCGCTCGAATGCGGCTGGCGAGCCGACGAGATCAGCTTCACGGGCACCAACGTCTCCGAACGTGATCTCGACGTCCTGCTCGCCAACGGGATCCACTGCAACCTCGATGCGATCAGCCAGATCGAGCGCTACGGTCGGCGTTCGCCGGGTGCCCGCATCGGGCTGCGCCTGGACCCGGGCGCGGGCGCAGGGTACAACGCCCATCTGGAGTACAGCGGCAGCCGGGCGACGAAGTTCGGGATCGCGCTCGAACGCTTCGACGATGCCCTGGCGGCGGCGGCGCGCCACGACCTCGCGATCGACACGATCCACTTCCACGCGGGCTCGGGCTGGCTCGGCGGAGCCGGCCTGGCGGGCTTCACGGCCGTGCTGCCGATCGCCGTGGCGGCCGTCGAGCGGGTCCGCGCGGCTGGGCACGACGTCGTGGAGGTGAACATCGGGGGCGGGCTCGGAGCGCCGGCCCGCGAGGAGGAGCCGGCCGTGGACCTCGACGCCTATGCGGCGGTCGTGGCCCGGCATCTGGGGCCGCTGCAGGTGACCGTCGCGGCGGAGCCGGGCGACTACCTCACGAAGGACGCCGCGATCCTGCTCGGGGAGGTCGTCACGGTCGAGGAGCGTCGCGGCACGACGTTCGTCGGCCTGGACCTCGGCTGGAACGTCAATTGCGCCTACTTCATCTACGGGTTCGCGCAGGAGCTCGTGCCCTGCCGCGATCCGCTCGGGGCCCGGACCGAGACCGTGACGGTCGCCGGCCACATCAACGAGGCGAGCGATGTGTTCGCGGTCGACTACCCGATGGCCAGGATCCGCGAGGGCGACATCGTCGCCCTGCTCAACGCGGGCGGCTACCACCAGGCGATGTCCTCGACGCATTGCCTCCGGCCGATGGGCGAGGCCGTCTTCCTCGATCGCTGACCTGCGGGGGTCGCGTGCGTGCCGCCGCTGGTGCGCTTGACGTGCCTACGTCGCGTGCGTGAGGCACGCATGCCCAGACCGGTGGCCCGTGGCGGCGCGACCGGCCGATGGCCACGCGGGGCGCAAGACCGCACGCTTGGCCCATGACCCTCTCGATGGCCACCGTGCGTCGATCCATGGACCGTCCCCTGCCGCGACGGCCACCCGCGCATCTCGAGCGCTCGATCGCGTGGTCGCTGTTCGCGGTCGCCGGCGTCATCTTCGTGCTCGATGCCGTCGTCACGATGGTCGTGCTGACCATGGTCCCGGGCGCCGTGGAGCAGAACCCGATCGCTCGCTGGTTCCTCGATGCCCACCCATACGCCCCGTTCGTGCTGAAGGGCGCCATCGTGCTGGAATGCGCGATCATCGCGGCGGCGTTGCGGGCGATGGACGAACGGTGGGCCTCGTACGTCGTGGCCGGCCTGATGGCGGGTGTCGGCGCGGTCGGCATCGGGAGCGCGGTGATGGTCGTCGCCGCCTGACGGAACACCGGCCCCGCGGCCCACGGCACCCAGGCGTCCCGCGTGCGCCTATCCTCTCGGCATGCCGACCGATCAGACCTCGTCATCGCTCCCGGTCGCCGGCGCAGGGACCCCTCCCACCCGCCACATCGCCACGCGCCGGATCCTCGCGGTCCGTGGGGAGTCACTCGAGGTCCGGCCCGATCGAGTCGTCGGGGAGGCACCGCTCGAGATCCGCGCGGCCGGGCCAGGCCAGACGCCCGTGGCCGTGGCCGTCACGATGCGGACGCCCGGCAACGAGGACGAGCTCGCGTTGGGGTTCCTGCGCACGGAGGGGTTGATCGCCGGCCGTCCGGAGATCGTGTCCGTGAAGGCTGGCGACCCGACGACGCTCAACCAGCCCGACGATACGGTCGTGGTCCGACTGTCACGGGCCTTCGACGAGTCGGCCGTCGCGGAACGTCATTTCGTGGCGACCGCGTCCTGCGGCATCTGCGGCAAGGCATCGATCGACGAGGTCGCCGTCCGCTGCGATCCGTTGCCCGCCGGCCCCACGGTCGCGAGGTCCGTGATCCTCGCCTTGCCCGATCTGCTCCGATCGGCGCAGCGGGCCTTCGACGAGACCGGCGGCCTGCATGCCGCCGCCCTCTTCACGGCTGCCGGCGAGCTCATCGCGATCCGCGAGGACGTGGGTCGCCACAACGCCCTGGACAAGCTCGTGGGCTCGCAGCTGCTTGCCGGGGCGCTGCCGCTCCACGAGCGCATCCTCATGGTCAGCGGCCGGGTCTCGTTCGAGATCGTCCAGAAGGCCGCGGTCGTGGGGATCCCGATGCTGTGTGCCGTCTCTGCGCCGTCGGATCTTGCGGTCGAGACCGCCGAACGACTTGGGCAGACCCTCGTCGGCTTCCTGCGCGGCGACGGCTTCAACGTGTACGCGCACGACCGGCGCATCGACCTGCGCGACCTCACCGGCTGGAGTTGAGGCTCGGCGCTATGCCTCGCCGGGC
The DNA here is from genome assembly GCA_035629655.1 of Saccharimonadales bacterium (SeqCode). Lineage (GTDB taxonomy): Bacteria > Chloroflexota > Limnocylindria > Limnocylindrales > CSP1-4 > SPCO01. Next base: position 4,199 of record DASPHN010000208.1, read on the forward strand.
TCGGCCCGCCAGCGTTGGGCCGCCTCGAGATCGACCCGGATCGCCGGCCGGCCATCGAGGGCGTGCTGGCGGTACTGCGGGTAGCGCTGGCGAAGGCCAGCGATCACCGAAGGCGGGACGTCCGCGGGCTCGATGAGCCGGGCCGACCCGTGCAGCCGCAGCCAGGCCAGCTGCTCCCAATCCTCGGACCAGCGGTCGACCAGGAGCGACACGGCCGGCCGGGCGATGAGGTCGCGGACACGAGCCAGGTCTCGCACGTCGTCGACGATCTTCGGCTTCTCGTCGAGGGGGATCCAGAGTCGGTCGTCGTCCGGGTCCAGCACATAGCAGACCGGAACGAGGCGCGGTCTCGCCGACTCGTCGACGGTCGCCAGGGTCGCGCGACGCCCTTCGTCCAGGAGCGCGCGATCGCCACCGGTCAGGACGCTCACGAGCGGATCGGCGCCGCGATCACGCCGGGGGCCCCTTCGGCCGCTCGTTGACGAACTCGAACCCGAAGCGGCCCTTCACGCACAGGTGCCCGTCGGTGACCGACGAATCGAGCGGCGAGGTCACCTTGAGGATGGTGTCGTCCTGGACGTGCAGCTCGACGACGCACCCCACACCGCAATACGGGCAGATCGTCTCGGTGACGGTCTGCTGCGAGGGGTCCCACGTCCCGGCCTCGCGCCGGTCGTACTCGGGCTTGGCCATGAGCGCGCCGGTCGGACAGACGCCGATGCAGTTCCCGCAGTAGACGCAGGCCGACTCGGGAAGCGGGACGGCCTGCTCGGTCGAGATGCGGGCGTCGAACCCGCGCCCCGCGACCGCGATGGCAAACGTGTTCTGGGCGTCCTCGCCGCATGCCTCGACGCACTTGTAGCAGAGGATGCACTTCGAGTAGTCGCGCACATAGAGCTCGTTGTCGATCTTCGTCGGCTGGGCCACGGTCGCCGCCAGGGCGGCCTCGGTCGCGGTCGGGACGTGATGGTGTCCGGGTTCCCGGTCGTCCCGCTCGCCGGCCGTGGCAGGCGGGGCCGGTGGTCCATAGCGCGACGGGTCCGCGCCGTAGCGATCCATGTAGGACGCGATGGAGCCGTCCGGGACGGCGGGTCCAGCCAACGAGACGTCGACCGACGAGCCGAGGAACTCGAGGACCATGCGGCGCGAGGTGCGGACCCTTTCCGAATCGGTCTGGACCTCCATCCCGGCCTCCGCCACCCGCGAGCAGGCGGGCACGAGCACGCGCGACCCGGTGACCTCGACCACGCACACCCGGCAGACGTTGAGCGGTGTCAGGTTCTCCGCGTAGCACAGCGTCGGCGTCTCGATCCCCTGCGACCGGCAGGCGCCGAGCAGGGTCGTCCCCGCGGCGACCGAGACGGCCACGCCGTCGATCGTGAGCTCGATCTCGGGTGGTGCCTCGACGACCGGCGCGGTCGGCGGACGCGATGCACGGGCCGGTGGCCGCAAGAGGATGTCGGTCAGCGGCTGGGCGGCCGGCGCCTGGCCGGCGTGCGGTGTCGCCGCGTCGGGCGCGGGATCCCGGGTCATGGACAGGCCGGTGGTGTCCTCGGTCATATCGCGACCATGCCCGGCTGCCGCAGGGCCGACTCGATCGCCGACGACGCGGTCTGACCGAGCCCGCAGATCGACGCGTCACGCATCACCTGTCCGATCTCGCGCAGGAGCGCCAGCTCCTCCTCCCGGGGTCGCACGCCCGCGCCGCCGGCCAGTCGGGCCAGGAGCTCTTCCTGGCGGACGCTGCCCACCCGGCATGGCACGCACTGACCGCACGATTCGTCGCGGAAGAACTGGGCGATCCGGCGCATGGTGTCGACCAGATCGACCGACTCGTCGAAGACCATGATCACGCCAGAGCCGAGCGTCGCGCCGGCGGCCCGCGTCGCCTCGAAGGTGAGGGGCATGTCCAGCGATCCGGGGCCGACGAACACCCCGGCCGCGCCACCGAGCAGGATGGCCTGGATCGCGCCGCCGCCCGTGACCCCGCCGGCGAGCTCGATGAGGTCGCGCAGCGTCGCCCCGAACTCGACCTCGTAGGTGCCCGGCCGTTCGACGTGGCCGGACAGGCAGAACAGCTTGGGCCCCGTGGAGCCCTCGGTGCCGATCCCGGCATAGGCCTCGCCGCCCAGCTCGAGGATGAGCGGGATGTTGACCAGCGTCTCGACGTTGTTCACGACGGTCGGCTTGCCGAACAGGCCGACCTCGACCGGGAACGGCGGCTTGTTGCGTGGTTCGCCGCGCTTGCCCTCGATCGATTCGAACAGGGCCGTCTCCTCGCCGCAGATGTACGCTCCCGCGCCTCGCCGGAGCTCGATGTCGAACGCGAAGCCGGAGCCCAGGACATCGGGACCGAGCAGGCCGAGCTGGCGAGCGGCGACGATGGCCGCACTGACGCGGTCCTCCGCCTCGGGATACTCGCCGCGGAGGTAGAGGAATCCCTGGTTGGCCCCGACCGCGAACCCGGCGATGGTCATCGCCTCGATGACCGCGTACGGATCGCCCTCGAGCAGGACGCGATCCTTGAAGGTCCCGGGCTCTGACTCATCCGCGTTGCACACCACGTACTTCGGTGTGGCCGGCTGGGCCGCGACGGCCGCCCACTTCCGGCCCGTCGGGAAGGCAGCCCCGCCACGGCCCATGAGCTTCGAGGCGGTCACCTCGGCGATCACGGCCTCCGGCCCGAGCTCGAACGCGCGGCGCAGGCCTCGACCACCCCCGTGTCCCTCGTAGTCGGCGTGCGAGGCCGGGTCGACCACCCCCACTCGGCGCAGGATGCGCAGCGGCGACCGGCCGGCCTGGCGAACGGGGTGCTGTGGTCGCCCCGGCGCAGGCGACTCCAGACGCGCCACGACGGCGGCCGCGTCGGCCGGCGCGACGCTGACCCGGTGTGCGACCTCGGCCGATGACGTCACGAGCGCCGCCGGCGCGAGCTCGCACAACCCGAGACACGGCGAGCGCTTCCAGCCGATCGCCCCCTCGCGAGCCGCCTCACCCGCCGGTCCGATGGCCCGGGCCAGATCCGTGCAGATCGCCTCCGCACCGGCGATCCGACAGGCGATGTCGTCGCAGACGTGGGCGACCACGGGCGGTCGTGGGGTGGTGGCGTAGAGGGCATAGAACGTCGCGACGCCGTAGGCCTCGGCCGGCGGGACGGCCAGGCGTCGTGAGATGTAGTTCAGGGCCGGCTGGCTGATCCAGCCGATCCGGTCCTGCACCGCGTGGAGCGCCGGCAAGAGCTGCGAGCGCCGGGCCCGGATGGCGTGGCCACCGCGGGACGCGTGGCCGTCGATGCCGGGGCGTCGCGGTCCACCGACCCAGGCTGACTCCGGGGGCCCCAGGACGCCATCGACGGCGGCACGCTCGGCGGGTGAGGCAAGGGGGCCGATGACGTGGAGGTCCATCGCGGCCGAGTGTAGCGCCGGGGCGCGAACGGGAGGCCAGCCGTCGCGGGGCGCCGATGGAACGGCGCTGCAATGCTGCCTCCGGGCAGAGGCTGGGTGTCTGCAACGGACCGCACCGCACCATCCTGGACATGACCTCGACGCACACGCGTCGGGAGGTCACAGACCATCACCGCACCCGGCAACCCCGCCGGCGGACGATGGCTGCCGTCGCGGTCCTTTCGGCCGCGCTTCTCGGTACGGCGACGATCGCCATCGCCGATGTGCCCTCCCGACCTGCCGCCCTCGAAACGACCGCGTTCACCCTCATCGACCCCGGTCAGTTCTCCGAGCCGGCACCGACTCCCGCCTCCGTCGTCGCGCCGCCTGCCCCGGTCGTCGTCCCGAAGATCGTCGATTTCGATGCACCGGCCCCATTGAGCGACGACGAGGCCGAGGAGCGATTCGGCCAGCCGAACGCGCAGGCGAATGCCAAGGCCAGAGCGATCATCAAGACGCCACCGCGACCCAAGGTCACGCAGTCGGCCGGGGGGTCCAAATCGTCTCGGACCGTTCGCGGCACAGCGACCTGGTACTGCAAGCCCGGCGTCAGTTCCTGCCACTACGCACACAGCAGTGGCATGTACGCGGCCGCGGGTCGGGAGATCCGGATCGGGGACTGGCGCGGCCGGAAGGTTCGCGTGTGTCAGGGCGGCGACTGCATCTACGTCACGCTCATCGACTGGTGCGGGTGCAAGGGCGAGCGGATCATCGACCTCTATAGCGACGCCTATCGCAAGCTCGACTCGCTGTCGAGTGGTGTCCTGCCCGTCACGGTGAGCTGGTAGCCCCGCGACCCGCTACCGTCTGCCCGTGGCAGACCCGACGCTCGCGACCGCGGCGCAGCTGATCGACCAGGGCCGTCCCGACGAGGCGCTCCTTGAGCTCGAGCCCTACGTGGCCGAACATCCCGACGACCCGGAGGCGCTCTACCTGTTGGGATCCGCGCACGACAGCGCCGGCCACGAAGCGGAGGCGGTCGATCCCTACCGGCGTGCGCTGGCACTCGGCGTGGAGCCGGAGCGGGCTGTGGCGACCCGGATCCAGCTCGCCAGCACGCTGCGGAACCTCGGCCGGTCGGGGGAGGCCGTCGAGCTCCTCCGAGAAGTCGTCGAGGCCCGGCCGGACCACCGTGCAGCCCGGATGTTCCTGTCGCTCGCGCTCCTGAGCGACGACCGGCCGGCGGACGCGGTCCATGTCCTGCTCGACCTCCTGCTGACGGACCCGGGTCCCCCGGAGGCGTACCGCAGGTCGCTGCGCTGGTACGCCGACGACCTGGTGGGGCTCGCCGACCACGACGACTGACCGCGTCAGGCGCGGGCCGGCACGGCGGCGAGGGGGTCCTGGATCCGTTCGATGCGGATGGCCGTGGCCTTGAACTCGGCCGTGCCGGATTTCGGGTCCGTGGCGTCGATGGTCAGCAGGTTGGTCGCCACGTCGTCCTGGAAGTGCATCGTCATGAACGTCAGTCCAGGCCGCAGCGAGTCGTCGATCCGCACCGGCACCTCCACCTGGCCCCGGCGCGAGACCACCCGGACCAGCTCCCCGTCGACCAAACCGTACGTGGCCAGATCCTCGGGTGAGATATCGAGCGACTCGCCCCTCCGGAGCGGAGAGGTGTACCCGCCGCTCTGGACGCCCGTGTTGTACGAGTCGAGCCGTCGGCCGGTGGTGAGCCGGATCGGATAGTCGTCGGTCAGCTTGTCGATCGGCGGGTCGTGGTCGACCGGCACGAACGGGACACGGTTGCCCGGGATCGGATCCTCCCAGAGCCGGCTGTGCAGGAAGAGCTCGCCGGGATGATCCTCGTCGTAGCACGGCCACTGCAGCCCCCCGAGCTCCTCGAGGCGGCGGTAGCTCATGCCGGCGTGCACGGGCGAGAGGCGGCGCAGCTCATCCCACACCGCCTCGGCATCGGCGACCCCCCAGCCCCCACCCATCCGATCGGCGATGTCGAAGATGATCTCGAGGTCGTCCCGTGCACCGGGCGGTGGCTCGACCGCCGCGCGCACGCGCTGGACGCGTCGCTCGGAGTTGGTGACCGTGCCCTCGCCCTCGGCCCAGGCCGCCGTGGCGGGAAGCACGACATCCGCGAGGGCCGCGGTCTTGGTCAGGAACAGGTCCTGGACGACGAGCATCTCGAGGCCCTCGAGCAGATGGATCGCGCGCTTCTGGTCCGCCTCGGACTGGACCGGGTTCTCACCGATGCAGTACACGGCGGTCAGGTCACCTCGTTCCATCGCGTCGAACATGCCCGACAGGTGCCAGCCGCGCGTGGGCGGCACGGCAACCCCCCATTCGGCATCGAACTTCGCCCTGAGCTCGTCATTCTCCACGTGCTGGAAGCCCGGCAATCGATCGGGCAGGGCACCCATGTCGCCGCCGCCCTGGACGTTGTTCTGGCCACGCAACGGGTTCACGCCGCTGCCGTATCGCCCGACGTGACCGGTCAGCAGGACCAGCGAGATCAGGGCAAGGACGTTGTCGACCGCGTTGTGGTGCTCGGTGATGCCCAGGGTCCAGCAGATCATCGCCCGAGGCGCCGTGGCGAAGGCATGCGCGAGCTCGCGGATCGAAGCCGCCGGGACCCCCGTCTCCCGCTCGGCGTAGTCGAGGGTGTAGGACTCGACCTTGTCCCGGTACGCCTCGAAGTCGCTCGTCGCGCGCTCGATGAAGTCTCGGTCGGCCAGACCGGCGGCGATGATCTCACGCCCGACGGCATTGGCCAGCGCGATGTCGCTCCCGACATCGAGGCCGAGCCAGCCATCCGCCCACTCCGCGCTCGACGTCCGCCTCGGATCGACGGCGTAGAGCCGGGCGCCCTTGTGGACCGCCTTGAGGACGTGGTGGAAGAAGATCGGATGCGTCTCGCGGGCATTGCTGCCCCAGAGGACGATCAGATCGGTGTCCTCGACCTCACGGTATGAACTTGTGCCGCCACCGGCACCGAACACGGTCGCCAGACCGGCGACACTCGGGGCGTGTCAGGTGCGGTTGCAGCTGTCGATGTTGTTGCTGCCCAGGATCGTCCGGCTGAAC
>DASPHN010000209.1:0-22533 GCA_035629655.1 Saccharimonadales bacterium (SeqCode)
GTGACCCGGAGCTGGCCGAGCTGGTCGGCGCCTGCCTCGCGGATCGGTCATGACCCTCGTCGTCGGCACGGCTGGCCACATCGACCACGGGAAGACGACCCTGCTCCGGGCGCTGACCGGCATCGATGCCGACCGCCTGCCCGAGGAGCGGCGGCGCGGCATGACGATCGATGTCGGCTACGCGCATCTCGTCCTCGACGACGGCACGGCGATCGACTTCGTCGATGTGCCGGGCCACGACCGGCTTGTCGGCAACATGCTCGTCGGCGCCGGAGAGATCGACGCCGCGCTGCTCGTCGTCGCCGCCGATGACGGGCCGCGGGCCCAGACGATCGAGCACCTCGCGCTGCTTGACGCGCTTGCGATCGAGCGTGGCCTGGTGGTCGTGACGAAGATCGATTCGGTCGATGCCGAGCGGGTCCAGGCGGTCCGCACCGACGTCGCGGCGCTCCTTGCCTCGACCAACCTGGCGGGGTCGGCGATCCTCTCCGCGTCCGGCACGACGGGGGAGGGGGTGTCGGCCGTGCGGGCGGGTCTCGTCGCCCTGCGGGATGCGGCCACGCCCGTCGCGATCCGACCGGCGACCCTCGCGATCGACCGTGCCTTCGCGGTGAAGGGCCGCGGGGTGGTGGTCACGGGCACCCTGCGGGGCGGGCCACTCGCCTCCGGCGACCGGATGCGGCGGATCCCCGGTGACGAACTGATCCGGGTCCGCGAGGTCCAGGTGCACGGGGGTAGCGTCGCGCGCGTCGAGACGGGTGGGCGCACCGCGCTGAACCTGGCAGGGATCGAGCTCGCGGCGCTGCACCGCGGCGACGTCCTGACCCTGGACCGCGGCGTGGTGGCCACCGACCGGATGCTCGTCGCGCTCGCTCGGCCGCTCCCGGATCGGACGCGGGCACGGCTGCACCTCGGGACGGCCGCCGTCGACGCGGTCATCGGACGGAGCGGACGTGACGCGCTCGCCCTTGCGGATGGCACGGCGGGTTCCATCCTCCGGCTGGCCGGCCCGATCGCGGCCCGCCCGGGCGACCGCTTCGTCCTCCGCCGCGGGACCGCTGCCCCGGTGGGCGGGGTCGTGCTCGATGCCGTGCCGCCACGCGGCCTCTCGCGGCGGCGCCAGACCGCGGACCGCGTCTCCGCACTGGCGGCGGCCGTCGCTCACGGCGACCTGCCGGCGATCGGGGCCGCCCGGATCGACCTCCACGGGCTGGTCGCCGAGCGCGACGGCGCTCGGGTCGCGCCCGATGTCGCGACAGCCCTCGACGATGACACGGTCGCGGCCGTCGGCGACGAGACCGCGTCGGCAGCCGCCCGGGCGGCTGCGGCTCGGTCGCTCCGCCGCCAGGTCACGGTCTACCGGGACGACGCCGCGACGGTCGCTGTCGCCCGGATCGAGGGGCTGGTTGCGGCGGGCCGGCTCGTACGGTCCGGCGACCGCATCCGGCGTCCGGGCCTGACGGCGCCGACCGAGGACGCTTCCCTGGCGGAGGCGATGGACCGACTCGAGGCCGCGCTGGACGTCGCGGCACCTCCGCCACTCGCGGAGGCGAGCCGGGCCGCGGGCTGTCCGCCGGCCGGGGTGCGAGCGCTGGAGCAGGCCGGCCGGATCGTGCTCCTGGACGCGGACCTCGCCTACGCTGCCGGCACCTACCGAGCCCTCAGCGGCCGAGCCGTGGCCCTCGCGACCCGCGCGCCGTTGACGCCGGCCGCACTGCGGGACGAGACGGGCACAAGCCGGAAGTACGTCATGGCCCTCCTCGAGGACCTCGATCGCCGGGGGCTGCTCCGGCGGACCCCGGCGGGCCATGTGCCCGGTCCGAAGGCCCCCGCCGCCGTCCGAGCCGCCGGACCGCGATGACGCTCGACGACCACGGGGTCGAGGCGATCGTGCTGGCGGGTGGCCGGTCGGCGCGATTCGGGCGCGACAAGCTCGCCGAGCCGATCGACGGCCAGCCGCTCCTGCGGCACGCGATCTCGGCGGTCGGGGTGGTCGCCGATCGAGTCGTCGTCGTCGCTGCGCCGGGCACGGTGACCCTCGCGATCGATGACCTGGATCGCGTGTCGATCGTCCATGACCCGCGCCCGCACGAGGGCCCGCTGGCCGGCCTTGCGACCGGCTTGGCCGTCGTGCGCGTGGACCGCGTCATCGTGGTGGCCGGCGACATGCCGAGCCTGGTCCCGGCCGTCCTGCGGCGCCTGCTCGCGGCGCTCGACCCGGAGGTCGAGGCGGCTGTCCTGGGATCAGAGCGCGGAGCCGTGCCGCTGCCGATGGCTCTCCGCGCCACCACGGGGCGGGCCGCGGCCGGCGCGCTGCTGGCCGGCGGAGAGCGCCGGCTGCGTGCCCTCCCCGATGCCCTTCGAACGACCGTCATCCCGGAGCCCGAGTGGCGCCTCGATGACCCGGAGGCCGCGACGCTCCGCGACATCGACGTGCCGGGCGATATCCCGCTGACCAACCCTGGCGTCGCCTCGGACGCCTGACCGTCAGCCGTGCGGCAGGAGGACCCGCCCGTCCTCGGCCAGCGGCCAGCCCGGATTGTGGGCGACCTCCCAGCGATGGCCGTCGGGGTCGCTGAAGTAGCCCGAGTAGCCGCCCCACTCGGTCTCGGTCGGCGACCTGGTGATCTCGGCGCCGCGCTCGCGCAATGTGTCGAACAACGCATCGACCTCGGCTCGGGAGCGCAGGTTGTGGGCGAGGGTCATGCCCCGGTACGGCGCGACGTCGGGGGCAAGGCCCAGCTCCGCGGCGAGGTCGGCATGCGGCCACAACGACAGGACGACGCCGTCGAGGTCGAAGAAGGCGACGCCCGGCGGCCGGGCGGCTGGCGTCCAGCCGAGCACGTCACGGTAGAAGGCGACGGCCCGGTCGAGGTCCTCGACACCGAGCGTCACGAGCGACAGGCGCTGGTCCATGGGGCAGGTCTCCACTTCCGGGCGTGGCGACAGGGTAGCGGGGCAGCCCGGTGCCGGACGCACGACGACCTCCGGAGGAGGGTCCGGAGGTCGTTCGCGCTGGGAGGGAGGTCAGGGCAGAGCCGAGGGAGGAGGCCTCAGCTCCGGTACGGGTAGTCGTCGAGCTTCGGGAGGATCGGGCTGCCCGCCGAGGTTGGGCTGGAGAGCGCCGCTCGGACGCCCGCCGCGGTGGACGCGATCCGGGCACGGATCCCGGGCTTGTCGGCCTGGGCGTGCCGCTGGGCCGCCTCGAGCCGGAGCTGGTAGAGGTGCTCGGTGATGATCAGTGCGGTGAAGGCCTGCATCGGATCGCTCCTTTCTGCGTCCCGGTCCATCCGGTGTGCGACCAGAGCATCGACCCGGACGCATCCCGGCTCCATCGACATCCGATGCCGAATCGCCATCGTCATCCGTCCACGCGGCGGTCTGGTCACGGCGCGGACAGACGACGGCCCCCGTCCGGTGGGACGGGGGCCGTCGTGCGTGGGAGGGAGCGATCGACGTCGAGGGGAGGAGGCCTCGACGTCGACTGGAGGGTCAGTGGGTCGCGGGGATGATCGAGCCCGGAGCGTAGCCGCCGCCGGCGCCGAACGCGAGGCGGGCGAAGCCCAAGACCGAGACGAGGCGCTGGCGCAGGGACGGCTGGCGGATCAACCGGCGCTGGGCAGCCTCGGCGCGGAGGCTCTCCTGGTAGTCGTTCGCGAAGCGGATGGTGGACAGGGCCATGGTCTCGATCTCCTTTCTGCGCCCTCCGGTGTCTCCGGTGCGCAGATCGAATATCCGCCCATCACGCCCGCGTGGACATCGTCCTCCGGCGCCGATCCAGCATCGTCAAGTGTCCATGCTCCGCGATGCCTCAGGCGTCCAGCCCACCCGCCTCGTAGACCGGCCGGCCGTCGATGAAGGTGCCGAGCACCCGGGCATCGGCGATGCCGCCCGCGGCGCGATCGAACAGATCCCGATCGAGGACGACGAGGTCTGCCGCCTTGCCGATCTCGAGCGTGCCGGTCTCGTCATCGAGGTGGTTGACGTAGGCCGAGCCGACCGTGAACGCCGCCAGGGCGTCGATGAGCTCGATCGCCTCGTCGGGCAGGAAGGGCCGGTCGCCGGCCTCGTGGTCGCCGTACAGGCGGTCGACCGCGACGGCCATCTCGGCGAGCGGGTCCGGGGTGGAGACGCTCCAGTCCGAGCCCATGGCGAGCACGGCCCCGGCGGCCCGCAGCGACCGGAACGGGTACTGCCAGCGCCAGCGATCGCCGAGGAACGGGATCGTCAGGTTGTCCATCTGGCCATCGTGGACGGCCCAGAACGGCTGAGCGTTCGCCGCCACGTCCAGCGAATGGAAGCGCGTGATGTCGTCAGGGTGGATCACCTGGATGTGCGCGATGTGCGGCCGGGTGTCGCTCACCCCGTTCGCGGCTCGCGCGGCAGCGACCGCATCGAGCGACTCGCGGACGGCGCGATCGCCGATCGCATGGAAGTGTGGCTGGAAGCCGAGCGCATCGAGCTGCGGGACCCACGTCTTGAGCCCTTCCGGATCGATCTGGCTCAGGCCCCGGTTGTCGGTCAGGCCACCATGCCCGTCCCCGTACGGCTCCAGCATCGCGCCAGTGAAGTTCTCGAGGACGCCGTCCATCATCAGCTTCACGCTCGTGGCCCGGTAGCGGCCGATCGAGGTGGCCTCGCGGCGGGCCACGAATTCCTCGATCTGCTCGGCACCGCGGTGGCGCTCCCACCACATCGCTCCGACGACCCGGGCGGTCAGCTCGCCACTGGACGCGAGGGCGACATACGCGCGTTCTTCGGTCCCTGGCGAGACGATCGCGTCCTGCCACGCGGTGACCCCCAGGGAGTGCAGATACGCCTGGCCGATCCGCAGCGCCTCCTCGAGGTCGGCCGGGGTGTCATCGGGCTGATGGCGTTCGACGAGGTCGATGGCGCCCTCGTGCAGGGCGCCGGCCGGCGAGCCGTCCGCCTCGCGTTCGATGCGCCCGTCCGACGGGTCCTGGGTCGACGCATCGATGCCCCCGATCTCGAGCGCCCGGCTGTTGGCCCAGGCCGTGTGGCCATCACGGCTGGACAGCAGGACCGGCCGATCGGGCACGATCCGGTCGAGACCGGCCTTGGTCGGCGAGCCCCCAGGGAAGTCGTCCATCGCCCAGCCGCCGCCACGGATCCACGCCTCGTCGGGATGGGTCCGGGCGTATCTCTCGATGATCGCCAGATAGGTCGCCTCGCCGCGCTGGTCGTGGAGCTCGCAACGCAGGCGGGCCAGCCCGCCGTGGACCGGGTGGACGTGGGCATCCTGGAAGCCAGGGGTGACCGTTCGACCACGCAGCTCGATCACGCGCGTCGACGGCCCGATGTGCGGCCGGACCGCCTCGTCCGTCCCGACCGTCAGGAGGCGGCCGTCATGGACCGCGAGGGCCGTGGCGAAGCGTCGTGCGGCATCCATCGTGGCGATCCGGCCACCCCGGAGGACGAGATCGGCAGGTCGATCGGCGGGCATGCGGCCTCCAGGCGTACTTCACGGACGTGGAGTCTCGGGTCGCCGTGGCGACGCCGCAGTCTCGCATCGCGGGCCAGCGCGGCCCGCCCGCATCCCGCCCGTCGCGACGGCGTAGCATCGCCGGCCATGACGACCGTCCACCTGCTCCACGCCGGCTACGCCGATGACCGCGTCGGCTCCTCGATCGTCCTGGTCCGTGACGGGGATGCCCTGATCGTCGTGGATCCGGGCATGGTGGCCCGTCGCTCGCGGATCACCGATCCGCTGCGCGACCTGGGCGTGGCTGTCGAGGACGTCACGCACGTCTTCCTCAGCCACCATCACCCGGATCACACGGTGAACATCGCGCTGTTCCCGAACGCCGAGGTGGTCGACTTCTGGGCGCGCTATCGCGACGACCTGTGGCTCGATCACGAGGGCGACGGCTATCGCCTCGCCCCGCACTCGGAGCTGTGGCTGACCCCCGGCCACACCGACCAGGATGCGACGCTCGTCGTCACGGCGGACGACGGGATCTACGCGATGACCCACTTGTGGTGGAAGTCGGACCGGACGCCCGCCATCGACCCGCTCGGCGCCGACCAGGCGGCGATCGAGGTGGGACGCGCACGCGTCCTGGCCGCGGCGGACATCGTCATCCCGGGCCACGGTGGCCCGTTCCGCGTCCGCGACTGAGGAACCTGTCGCGTTCGCCCCGCGTCCAGCCGCCGATCAGCCGACCCGTCCGTCGAACCGACCGGAGACCCGAATGTCCGTCCCTGCACGATCACGTCGCCGCGGCGCGACCGGCCTGATCCCCGTCCTGCTCGTCGCCGCGGCCGTCGCGGCCTGCGGCTCGGCCGCGGCGCCGTCCACCGATGCATCGGCGCCGCCCGCCGTCGTTCCGTCGACGCCGGCGGGTTCCGGGCCGGTGGGCAGCGGCGACGCGGGTCAGGCCATCACGATCGACGACCTGCTCGCAGACCCAGCCGCGAAGGACGGGCAGCTCGTCCGGGTGACGGGCAACTTCCTGGCGGACGAGCCGAACGGGGCCCGGCTGTGTGGGCTGTTCATGGAGTCCTATCCGCCGCAATGTGGTGGCGGCGACGTTCGGATCAGGGGCGAGGTGCCGCGGGCCACGCTCGACCTCCTCGATACCACCACCGAGCCCGGGCTGAACAAGGCATGGTGGGGATACGTGACCGTCGTCGGCACGTTCCGGGCGGCCGGCGACGATGGCAAGCCGGCGATCGACCTTGGGGAGCTCCTCCTCGTCGAGGGTTGATCGCGTCGGCGCTCAGGCCCCGCTGGGCGCTGCCACGGCGTCCGCCGTGCCGGCGGCGGTGTCCGTCTCGCGCAGGCCGACGAAGATGACCGCGGTGCCGATGGCCAGGAGGACGACGCCCACCAGGCACGCCTGGCGGAACGCCTCGACCGATGCGACGCGCGCCGCGTCCAGCTCGGCCGGGGTGGCGGTCCCGACCGGCATGTTCAGCGGCGCGAAGGCCTGGCGCGTCGCGTCGGCGGTCGGGTCCAGGCCAGGGATGGCCGCCCCGAGGGAGGCGTAGAACGTCGCGCTGACGGCGATGAAGATGATCGCGCCGAGCAGCGGCTGCCCGACCCGCGAGATCGCGTTGTTGATCGCCGATCCGAGGCCCGAGAAGCGCGATGGGATGGAGCCCATCAGCGTGCTCGTCAGGGGCGCGACGACGAACGAGATCCCGACGCCGAAGAGCATGACCGCGGGGAGCACGTCGATCACGACATCGATCGGCGGGATGAGTGTCGCGGGGTCGTCGATCGACGCCAGCCACGGCGCCGAATCGGGCGGCAATCGCGCATACCACGCGAGGCCCATGGCCATGAGGATGGGACCGGCCAGCAGGAACCGCCTCGGCCCGACGCGGCCCGCGAGGGTCCCGACCCGGGTCGACAGGACCGACAGCAGCACGCCGATGGGCAGGCCGGCCGCGCCGGCGGCCAGGGCCGTGTAGCCGAGCGCGCCCTGGAGCACCAGACCCTGGTAGCTGAACGTGACGTACAGCGCCCCGTAGATGAAAAATGTCGCGAGATTGATGGTCGCGAACGCGCGCGATCGGAAGAGGCTGAGGGGCACGAGCGGGTTCGGCCGCTTCGCCATGAGGATCGGGAACGCGATGAGCGAGACGATGCCGATGCCGAGCGCGATCCAGGCGATGGTGTCGTCCCAGGCGTGCTGCTCGCCCCGGATCAGGCCGAACGCCAGACCCCCGACGGCCAGCGCGGCGACGAGGGAGCCGAGCCAATCGAAATGCGCGGGCGCCTCCTCGTCACGCGATTCAGCGACATGGCGAAGGGTCGCCCACAGGGCGACCGCCAGGACCGGCACGTTGATGAGGAACGAGACACGCCAGCCGATGGTGTCGACGAGCAAGCCGCCGACGATCGGCCCGAGGACGGTCAACGCGGACGTCGCCGCCGCCCAGATCCCGAAGGCTCGCGCCCGCTCTTCGCCGGGGAACGTCTGCGTGATGATCGACAGGGCACCAGGGACGAGCAATGCCCCCGACGCCCCCTGGAGCAGTCGGAACACGACCAGCCATTCGAGCGTCGGCGCAAGTCCGCACAGGGCAGAAGTGACCGCGAAGCTCGTCAGGCCGATGGCGTAGACGCGCCGCCGGCCGTAGTGGTCGGAGAGGGCGCCGGCGATGATCAGCAGCGCCGCGAGGACCGCCAGGTAGCCGCTGACGACGTACGTCTGGCCCTCGAGGACGCCAAGGGCGCCGGCCGGCAGGTCCTGCCCGATCCGGGGCAGCGCCACGTTCACGATCGTGGAGTCGAGGAAGACCGCACCCGAGCCGATGACCGTCGCGATGAGGGTCCAACGTTGGCGCGGCGTCATCGACGGAGTGTCGCAGATAGACTCTCGGCCATGCCCGGGCCCGTGGCGCTCATCGGCGCCGGAGAGTTCCTCCCTGCCATGGCCGAGGTCGATGCCGAGCTGCTCGCCTCGACCAGACGGTCACGCCCGCGCGTGGTGGTCCTGCCGACGGCGTCGTTTCCCGACGGCGAGGCCATCTTCGAGCGCTGGGCGTCCCTCGGCGTCGCCCACTTCGCGGCACTGGGCGCCGAGGTGGAGCCGGTGCTCGTCCGGGACCGCGCCGGCGCTGATGCCCCGGGGGCCGCCCAGGCGGTGGGAGAGGCGGATCTGATCTACCTGTCGGGCGGCAAGCCCGACTACCTCCTGCGGGCGCTCGAGGAGAGCGCCGTCGGTCGCGCGCTGACCGAGGCCCACGAACGCGGCGCCATCCTCGCCGGGTGCTCGGCCGGGGCGATGGTGCTGGCAGCTCGAACGTTCGGCTTCCGATTCCGGGCGATGCCGTGGCCGCTGCGCTGGGATCACGGCCTCGGGATCGCGGCCGGCGTGGCCGTCGTGCCGCACTACGACGCCTGGCCCGAGCCCGTCTGCGCGCTCGTCGCGCTCCAGGCACCGCGGGGCTCGGTGATCCTGGGCATCGACGAGGGGACCGCCGTCGTCGGGCATGACGGCGCCTGGCAGGTCCGCGGCGAGTCGCGCGTCACCGTCTGGCGCGGGCGGCATCGAGAGCGCTTCCGCGCGGGCGAGGCCTTCCGGCTCTAGCGCCCACGCGGGGTGAGTGGACGCCCACGGGTTCGGGGGCACCCGGGGCGTCCTGGTCCTGACTGGGCAGGGTTGCCGTCGTGGGACGGCGTGGTGCGACCAGGTGGTCGCAGTGCTGCCGGCTCACGCGCCGGCGGACGGCCGTCGTCAGCGTGCGACGGCGGACTCCCTCGGTGGGTCGGATCAGTCCGGGCGCACGGTCCGGAAGCAGTCCGAGCAGTAGACCGGGCGATCCATGCGCGGCTTGAACGGGACCTGCGCCTGGTTGCCGCACGACGAGCAGATCACCGCGAAGTACTCCCGGCTGCCGCGATCGTCGCCGCGCTCGTAGCCACGCGGGCCACCGATCTCGCGGACATCGAACCCGCCATCACGGGACGCTCGACGGCTCGCGCGGCAGCTCGTGCACCGCTTCGGGTCGCTGGCGAATCCCTTGGCGACGTAGTACTCCTGGTCTGCGGCGGAGTGGATGAATTCCACGCCACAGTCGACGCAGTTCAGGGTTCGATCGACGTAGGTCACGTTGCTCCTCCGGGGCGCGCTGATAGAGGGGTGCGCTGCGGAGGGCGGCCGCATCGACGGTCGGGAATGCGAGGTCTGGCGAGGAGAGCCGGGCCCGCTTGACCCAGGTGCCGATGTGGAGTCCCTGACTGCTGGGCGCACCGGTTCGTAGTGCGGGGCAGGATACAACGGGTTCGAAAAAGGGACATCGCACTTCGTCGGCGCACAGCCTGACAGGAGCGTGAGGGTGTGGGGAGGCCTCCGTCCCCGCGCGTCTCTCCTCGCTCCGAGGCCCCGCGAACTCCCAGCTGGGCTGGCGGCCGTGACAACGTACCTGTCACAATGGCCCCCGAGCATCCGGAGCGGCGGGCGAGGAGTCATGGGGGCGCCTCGCTCGCGCCACATCCCGCGGGCCGCCCGGGCGGCCCGATCGGGACCATCGGCCAAGCCGCCCCGGTCGTGCCGTCCGGACCGAGACCGACCATGGGAGGCTGAGCCCCGACCGGATGCTACGAATCATCCATACCGCGGACGTCCACCTCGGCGCGCGCCACGACGACCTTGGTGAGCAGGCCGCCGCCCAGCGCGAGCGCCAGTTCGCTGCCTTCACCGCCACGATCGACCTCGCGCTTGCCGAGAAGATCGACCTCTTCCTCATCGCAGGCGACCTGTTCGACAGCAACGTCCAGCCGCGACGGTCGGTCGAGCGCGTCGCCGCGCAGCTCCAGCGACTCGCCCAGGCGAAGATCCGGACGGTCATCATCCCGGGCACGCACGACTGCTACGACCGGTCATCGCTGTACCGCGCCTACGACCTGGCATCCCTCGCGGGCAGCACCGCCGACGACGACCTCGTGACGCTCCTCACGCCCGACCAGCCGAGCATCCACCTGCCCGCCCTCGATGCGATCGTCCACGGTCCGGTCTTCGCGACGAAGAAGGCCCCGCACAGTCCCCTGCGAGATCTCGCTCGCCCGGCGGCCTCCTCGTCCGCGACCACCTCGGGCACCTCCGCTTCCGACGGTCCGCCCGTGACCTGGCGGGTCGGGCTCGTGCACGGCTCCATCGCGATCCCCGGCAAGACCGACCGTGACGATGTCGTGATCACCGTCGACGAGATCGCCGCCACCGGGCTCGACTACCTCGCCCTCGGCCACTGGCACGCAACCCAGCAGGGCAAGGCCGGTGGCGTGGCCTACGCCTACGCGGGCGCGCCTGAGCCGGTCGCCCTCGATCAGGACCGCGCCGGCAAGGTCTTGCGGGTCGACCTCGAGGAGGTCGGCGGTGCCCGGACGGTGACGGTGACCGAACACCAGGTCGGCAAGACCAAGTTCGAGAAGGTACAGATCGACGCTGCGACGATCAGCGCGCAGCCGGCCCTCATCGACGGGCTTACCCGGCGCGGCGATCCGGACCTCGTCCTCGATGCGCGGATCGTGGGCGTCCGGCCCGACGAGCTGGACCTCGACCTCGACGAGATCGAGACGTCCCTCGCTGGATCCTTCCTCAAGGTCCGCGTCCGCGATGTGAGCCTGCCCGCCTTGACCGAGGGCGCGCTCCCGTCCCCCGACACGATCGCCGGCGCATTCATCCGCGACCTGGAAGCCCGCATCGCCGAGCTCGAGGCGGCGCCGACGACCACCGCCGAGCCGACGGGCGAGGCCGCCGAGCTGCGCGATGCGCTCCGACTCGGGCGCCTCCTCCTGGCGGGCCACGAGGTGTCGCTGTGAGGATCCGGCGCCTGCAGGTCCGCGACCTCCGGCGCTATCGCGAGCTCGACATCGATCTCGCGCCCGGCGTCACCGTCGTCCGCGGCCCGAACGAGGCTGGCAAGTCGACGATCCAACGCGCGATCGAGCTGGCCATCACCCGCCGGGTGACGAGCAGCGCCGCCGACCTGGACGCGCTGCGGCCCTGGGATGCCGCCCCGGATGCCCGCCCATGGATCGCCATCGATTTCGAGCAGGAGGAAGAGGACGGCCGTCTGGCGACGGGCACGCTCGAGAAGTCGTTCGGTGGCCAGAAGGGCACCGTCTCGCTGAGCTACGACGGCCAGTCGCCGGTGACGGACCCGACCCTCGCCGACCAGGTGATGGCCGAGCTGTCCGGCATCCCGACCGAGCCGTTCTTCCGCTCGACCGCGTCCGTCCGCCATCACGAGCTCAGTGACCTGGCCCGGGACGAGACCGCGCTCCGCGATCGCCTGCAAGCCAGCATCAGCGGCGCCGACCGGGGTACCGGGCGCGCCAAGAAGAAGCTCGAGCGCGCGCTCCACGACCTCACGACCAAGGGCGAGAAGAACCCGGGCAGGCTCAAGGTCGCGGAGGGGGCCGTGGCGTCCTCTGCCGCGTCGCTGGAGCAGGGTGAGCTCGCCTTGGCGCAGCTGGAACGCGACCGCGACTCGTTGTCCGGTGCTCGCGAACGGCGGTCCGATGCGGAGACGAGCCTCGTCGAGCGACGCAGCCTCCTCGAGAAGGCCCGCCAGGCCGAGCGCCTGGACGCCGAGCGTGCTGTCTCACGCCAACGCTACGACCGATACCGCGAGGCGGTCGATGTCACCACGGAGCTCGACGAGCTGGCGCAGACCCACCCATCGCCGAACCCGCTGCCGGTGATCCGCCAGAGCGTCGCCCGGCTGCGCGACCTCGACGGCCGCATCCGTGAGCTGCGCGCTCTCCTGTCCGGCGAGGTCCAGGTCCGGTTCGACGTCGAGCCCGAGGCGACCTGGCAGCCCCTGTCCCGGTGGGGCGCGATCATCGGGGCCGGCGGGTTGATCGCGACGATCGTGGTCTTCGTCCTCCGGACACTCGGCATCGTCGACCTCGGGACGCTACCGCTGTACCTGGCGGCGGCCGTGGCCGGGATCGGCCTGATCCTGACCCTCGTCGCCTTCTGGCTCCGTCGCGGCTCCGCGATGCAGAGCCAGCTTCGCGACGTCGAGATCGATCGCCGGCTGCGCGGCCGCTCCGAGATGGAGGCCGAGCTGCGCCAGGCCGAGGCCGACACCGAACAGCAGCTTGGCGCCCTTGGCCTCGAGGACCTGCCGACGGCCGAGGCCCTGCTGGCGAGCGAGGAAGCCCACGTCGCGCGGATGGATCAGCTCGAGGCCCAGCTGGACGGGCTCGTCGGCAAGGAGCCGCGCGAGACCCTGCCCACGCTGCGTGATGCCGCCGCGCTCGAGATCGAACAGAAGACGAGCGCCCTCGACGCCCTCGGGCCGATCGCCAAGGAGCCCCGCGCACGCGAGCGGCTCGAGGTCGAGGTGCGTGACCAGGAACGAGCCCTCGAGCGCGCTCGCGACGACGAGGCGAACGCCCGGGCGCGTGTCGAGGCCAACCCCGTCGACGCCGAGCAGGTCGCGGGCGAGGGAGAGCGCCTGGCCGTCTGGCGGGAGCAGCTGGGCCTCCTGCAGCGCCGCCACCGCGTCCTCGACACGACCCTCCGCGCCATCGAGCGCGCCGAGGTCGCGACGATGAAGACGGCGACCCGCTATCTCGAAGGCCACATGGTGCGCGATGTCGCGGCCGTCACCGGCGGGCGATACCGCCGCGTCAAGGTCGACGACAAGACGCTCGACATCTCGGTGTACGCCCCCGAGCGGGGCGATTGGGTCGCGGTCAGCGCCCTCAGCCAGGGCACGCTCGACCTCGTCTATCTCACCGCACGCCTCGGGCTGGTCCGGCTCGTGACGGGCGATCGCCGGCCGCCGCTCGTCTTCGACGATCCGTTCGTCACCCTCGACGACGTCCGGGCCACGCGCGCCCTCGAACTGCTGAAGCGCGTCGCTTCCGATTTCCAGATCATCTATCTGACGACCTCCGATCGATACGACGCGGCCGCGGATGCGGTCGTCGAGCTGCCCGGGCCGAGCGCCGTCGACGACGGCGTGGAGGATCCGGCACTGGCCACGCCCGACTCGGCTGCGGTCGAGGGCGCGGCCTGACCGGAGGGATCTCCGCGGAGCTCGCCACGATCGCGTTCGCCCTGGCGGCGGCCGTCGCGTGGGGTGCCGGCGACTTCGGCGGCGGGCTGATCAGCCGGCGGACCGCGGTCTTCGGCGTCGTCCTCTTCTCGCAGCTCGTCGGGATGATCATGGTCGCGGGCATGGCCGTGATCCGGGCCGAGCCCGTGCCCGGTCCGGACGACATCCGGGTCGCCGTCATCGCGGGCGTCTTCGGGGGCATCGGCGTGACGGCCCTGTACCGGGGCCTGGCGGTCGGGCGGATGGGCATCGTCGCCCCGATCACCGGCGTCCTTGCGGCAGTGATCCCCGTCGGGGCAGGCGTCATCCTCGAGGGCCTGCCCGAGCCGCTGGTCATCGCCGGCATCGTCGTGGCGCTGGCGGCGGTCCTGCTGGTCTCGCGCGTCGCGGACGAAGGGGGCGGGCGGGCCGGCCTGACCGAGGCCCTGGTCGCCGGCACGGCCATCGGGCTGTTCGGCGTGTCGATCTCCCAGCTCAGCGAGGGCGTCGTGTTCGGGCCGCTGACCATCATCCGCGGCGTCCAGGCCGTCCTCGTCGTCGCGGCCATCCTCGTGACGCGTTCGGCCTGGCGTCCCGGGCGCTCATTCGTGCCGGCGATCATCGCGATCGGCGTCGCGGACATGGCGGGCAACAGCCTGTACGTCCTCGCCGTCCAGAGCGGCGACCTCGCGATCGCCTCGGTCCTCTCGGCGCTCTACCCGGTGGTGACCGTCATCCTGGCGGCCGCGGTGCTCAAGGAGCGGGTCACGCGCGAGCACGCGATCGGCATCGCGCTCGCCGTCCTGGCCATCGTCCTCATCGGTGCCGGGTCTGCCGATCCCACCGCCACGTAGACTGCCGACATGTCCGACCCGTCCGCCGCCCAGACCGCGATGCCGCCCGATCTGACGATCGAATCCGTCTGGCTCGTCGAGGCGACCTACGCCCCGGACGCCGCCGAGACGCGAGGCCCGTTCCGCGCCGAGCACGTGGCGCGCATCGGTGCGCTCCGAGCGGCCGGCATCTATCTCGAGGCCGGCGCGTTCCCGGACGTCTCCACCTCGCTGGTCCTCCTGCGCGCCGGTAGCGAGGCCGAGGCGCTCGACATCGTGCGCCAGGACGTCTACATCCGGAACGGGGTCTGGGTGGAGTTGCGCGCCCGCCCGTTCGGTCGCGTCGCGAGGACGGACGAGGTCGGCGGACCGGCCCAGGCGCCGAGCGGACCTGTCTAGGCATCATCCGTCCCGCAGATCTCGACGTATCCCGGTCGTCCAGCGCGACGGTCCCGAGCCCGTCTGGTCCTGGCCTGTCACGACAGCTCGTTCGGAGGATCCATGCGTCGCACCGCCATCGCCCTGACGGCCGCCCTGTCCCTCGCGGCCGCGATCGCCGGCCCCGTATCTGCCGCACACCTGACTCCGCTGGTCGGCCTCACGACCGACAGTTCGCTCGTCACGTTCACCCCGGCGACGGCGTGCCAGCCATCGCCTGCCGTCCGGATCACCGGTCTCCAGCCGGGCGAATCGATCGTGGCGATCGACGAGCGGCCCGCGACCGGAGGCCTGTACGGTCTGGGCAGCAGCAGCCGGATCTACCGCCTCGACGCCGCGACGGGTGCCGCGACGGCCGTCGGCAGCGGCCCGTTCGCGCCGGCCCTGTCCGGCTCCAGCTTCGGCTTCGACTTCAATCCGACCGTCGACCGGATCCGCATCGTGAGTGACACGGGGCAGAACCTGCGGGCGCACCCGGACACCGGTGCGGTGGCCTTCGTCGACGGCACGCTGGCCTACGCCGCGGCCGATCCGAACGGTGGCGACGATCCTTCCGTCGTCGCGGCGGCGTACACGAACCCGGACACCGACCCGAACACGGCCACCACGCTGTACGACCTCGACGCCGGACCGGACCGCCTGGTCACGCAGGCGCCGCCGAACGACGGGCTCCTGAACACGATCGGCAGGACGGTCCCCGTCCAGGGCCTGACCGGGTTCGACATCGCCCCCGGCAACACCGCGTTCACCGCGTACAAGGCGGCCGGAGGCACGCGCGGCTGTGGTCCGTCGACGCTCGCGACCATCGACCTCGCCACCGGGACGATCGCGATGACCTGGTCCGTGGGTACGAAGACCCCGCTCCGAGGGGTGGCGGTCGACCTGCCCTGAAGCGCTCGCGCTATCGTCCGCCGGCCGGTTCCCTCGTGGGAGCCGGCCGGCGACGCGTCACGGTCAGATCACCCGCGCCGCCTGGCGTGCGCAGGATCGCGACGTGCTCGAACCCCTCGTGGATGAGCCGTCCCATGCGGAGGCTGTCGCGCACGCCATCGAGATGCCGATCGATGACCTCGGGGTCGACCACGCGCTCGGTCCTGGCGGCGTTCTGGGCGAGGATGCGATCGCGCGCCAGGTCGAGCACGATCGCCGTCGCCGGAACGCCGGCCCTCCTCGCCCGGTCGAGCAACGGCCGCCTGGCCCGAGCGAGGGTGTTCGTGGCATCCACGACCGTCATCAGCCCCGCCCCGAGGCGATGCTCGACGGTGCGGTGCAGGATGCGGAACGCGACCTTGGAAGCCCCCTGGTTCGCGGGATCCCCGGACACGACCGCCCGCAGCGCATCCGAGGAGACGATCTCCTCCGGTGCGAACAGGCGCCCGGCCAGCGTCGACTTGCCGGAGCCGGCAGCGCCGATCAGCACAACGAGGCTCGGATCCGGGAGGACGAGCGTGGTCATGCGCCGATGATGGGGCGGACGACCCGTCCATGCGCGCCGCTCAACCGAAGGGACTGGCGATGACGACCGATCCTCCGGCCCTCGTCTGGTTCCGGCGCGACCTGCGCGTGCATGACCACCCGGCCCTGGTGGCTGCCCTGGCCGAGCACGGAGGGGTGGTGCCCGTGTTCGTGCTCGACGAGGCGCTGCTTCGCGGCCGGTTCGCGAGTGCGAATCGGACATGGTTCCTGCTCGGGTCGCTGCGCGCCCTCGATGCGGCCCTCCGCGAGCGTGGCGCGCGGCTGCATGTGCGCGTCGGGGATCCGCGCTCGCTCGTGCCCGCACTGGCCAGCGAGGCCGGGGCGTCCGCCGTCTACGTCTCGCGCGATCCGTCGCCGTACGGTCGAGACCGCGACCGCGTCGTCGCCGACCGGCTGTCGGAGACCGGGATCGCGTTCCGCCCGAAGCGCGGCGTCCTCATCCATGAGCCCGACGAGGTGCTGACCGCTGACGGCACGCCGTTCACCGTGTACTCACCGTTCCGCCGCGCTTGGGAGCGGCTCGAGCGGCGTCCCATCCAGCCAGCACCGGACGCGATCCCGAGCCTGGCAGAGGGGCGCCTGGCGGTCGGACGCCTCCCGTCGCTGGCGGCGCTCGGTCTCGGCGCCGAGCCGACGGCCGATCGGGCGAGCCTGCTCGAGCCTGGCGAGGTCGCGGCTCGCGAGCGGCTGGAGCGGTGGGCGGCCCGGCCGATCGATGACTACGCGACCTCGCGCGACCGTCTCGACGATGCGGACGGCACGTCGCGATTGTCGGCGGACCTGCATCTCGGGACCTTGTCGGCGAATGAGGTCGCGGACCGTGCCATGGGGCCGGGCGCCGGCCGGCGGACGTTCGTCAATGAACTCGTCTGGCGCGAGTTCTACGCCTCCGTCCTCTTCCACCACCCGTCCATCCGACGGACGGAGTTCCGCCCCGAGCTCGCCTCCGTGCCCTGGTCGACCGACGACACGGCGGTCGAGGCGTGGCGCGCCGGCCGGACCGGCTATCCGGTCGTCGACGCCGGCATGCGCCAGCTCGCGGCGATGGGCTGGATGCACAACCGGGCGCGGATGGTCGTGGCGTCGTTCCTGACCAAGCACCTCCTGGTCGACTGGCGGGTCGGTGAAGCGCACTTCATGCGCCACCTCATCGATGGCGACGTCGCGTCGAACAACGGCGGCTGGCAGTGGTCGGCATCGACCGGCACCGACCCGCAGCCCTACTTCCGCATCTTCAACCCGGTCCTCCAGGGGCGTCGCTTCGATCCCGATGGCGACTATGTCCGGCGTTGGCTGCCGGAGCTCGCGCACGTACCGACGCCGCGGGTCCACGCCCCGTGGGAGATGCGCCCGGACGAGCAGCAGGCCGCGGCATGCGTGATCGGGGCCGATTACCCGGCCCCGATCGTCGACCACGCCGAGGCGCGAGCCAGGGCGCTCGCGGTCTACGAGGCTGCGCGCCGCACCTCATAGCCGCCGCTCTCGGCGGCACGGAGCTCGTAGGCGGGCTGGTCGTACACCGCCGGGCCCTGGGTCACGAGTCCGTCGGTCAGCCGGAACCGCGAGGCGTGCCATGGGCACTGGACGCATCCGTCGACGACCGTGCCCTTGTCCAGAGGGCCTCCGGCGTGGGCACAGATGGCGTGCAGGGCATGGACCGTGTCGCCGGACCGGACGAGGACAAGGTCGTTGATGCCCGCCTTGGCCTTGAACGGCGTCGCCTCGGCCAGCTGCGCGAGATCCGTCACGTCGCCAGTGTCGAGCCGGATCCACTTGGTCCCGGCGCCACGGAACGCGTGGCGATTGACCATGTTGCCGAGCGCGTAGACGACGTCGCCCCCGACGAATGCGCCGGCCGTCACGAGGAGGAAGCCGATGATCGAGAGGGCGATCGGGATCGTCCGGTCGGTCGGTGCGCCGGCTCGGAGCACGGCGGACACGATGAGGAGGACGAGCGACACGGTCATGATCGTCGCGTGGGTCGTGGCACGCGTCCGTGCCGTGCCGTCCGTGTCGCCGTAGTCGGCGAGCCCCGACAGGGCGGACGCGACCATGAAGACGATCGTCACCAGGAGTGTCAGGTCGGCCGCGGTCGGCTGCCCGACGATGTCCAGGATGACCGAGCCCAGCAGCAGCCCGATCGGGATGTCCGTGGTGGCGCTATGGAGCGGGTGACCCAGCCAGCGACCATGGAGGAGGTCCTTGACCGGCCGCATGGGCCGAAACAGGGCACTGACCCAGCGGTGGTTGAAGTCCCCCAACGGACGGGCCCAGCCATCGTTCATGGCCACCAGACGCGCGAGCAGTCGAGCCAATCGAACACCTCCCTGTCCGAATCTACGCCGCCGGTCGACGGGCGGTTCGTCGTCCGCGCCGGGTTATCCACGAGTCGTCCACACCGGTGGGAAACTCGGGGATAAGGTCCAGGGTCCCATGGTCGAGTTCGTGGATAAGGACCTTGTTGCCCGACGGGCGTGGCGGCTACATTTCGTCTTGCCCGAAGGGGCAGGTGCGAACCGCCAGACCGCACCGGGGAGCGATCCTCGGAACGGTCCCGGGAACCAGGTTCGACAGCCGCAAGGCTGGCGAGCGAGGGACCCGGCGGCGACCGCAGACTCCGGACTTGTTCGGAGCCGGCGGACCCGTCGAACGGCTGGTTCTCCCACCAGTTCCTTCGGGCGCTTTCGTGTGCGCGGCGCCGTGCGAGGGACCAGCCGGGCGTGCGTCCGCTAGGCTCGTCCGGTGTCCGTCGTCTCGCCCGCCGTGGCGCTCCCGCCGCCACGCCCGGTCCAGGATTGGCGGATCCTGGTCGTCGTGTTCTGGGTCACCTCGATGGTCGAGGGGCTCGGGATCAGCCAGATCTTCGCCCTCATCCCGACCTCTCTCCGTCAGATGGGCGTGCCCGAGGATGACCGGCTGGCGTTCGTGGGCCTGTTCAGTGCCCTGATCTTCCTCGTCGGCTTGCCGCTGGTCCCGCTCTGGGGCGTCTGGGCGGACAAGTACAGCCGCAAAGCGGTCATCGTCCGGAGCGCCCTCGTCGAGGCGGTCGTGTTCGCCGGTGTCGCCCTGTCGCGCGAGCCATGGCAGCTCGCGCTGTCGATGCTGCTGATCGGGTTCCAGCTGGGCAATACCGGGGTGATGCTGGCCGCCATCCGGGACGTGTCGCCGCGCCGCCGGATCGGCACCATCATGGGCATCTTCGGCGCCTCGTCGGCCGTCGGCATGGCCGCGGGACCGGCGTTGGCGGGGCTCCTCATCGACGGCTTCGGTTGGGCCCTCCCGGCCGTCTTCTGGCTGTCCGCTGCGCTGTCCGTCGGGACCGCCGTGCTCGTCACGTTCGGTTCACGGGAGGTTCGACCCGAGATCGTGCCGCAGGGGAGCGTCATCAACCTCGCCTTCGGCGCGGTGCGGAACGTCCTGCGCGATCCGGCCGTTCGGCGCATCTTCGTCATCTTCGGCGTGTCCTTCCTGGCGCTCCAGATGAGCCGCCCGTACATCCCGGTCCTCGTCGAGGGCCTGGCCGGGACCGGGCCGGGGCTGGCTTCGGCGATCGCGCTGGTCATGGGCACGGCCGCCCTGGTGGGTGGCCTGATCGCGCCGTTCGGGGGCGTGCTGGGGGATCGCGTCGGCTTTCGGCGGGTGCTGATGACGGCCCTCGCGGGTGCCGGCGTCGCCCTCCTGCTCATGCCCTTCGTCCCGTCGGTCGCGTCCCTGGCCGGTCTGGCTGTCGTCCTCTCGGCCTCGAGCGCCACGGTCAGTGCCATGGTCTTCGGTCTGGTCGCGACCGAGCTGCCACCCGAGCGGCGCTCGGCGACCCTGAACCTCGTCTACCTGCCCCTCTACGCCGCGGGCATCATCGGACCGGCTGTCAGCGCGGGCGTCGCCTCGGTGACCGGCGTCGAGGGACCATTCATCGTCGGCAGCGTCGTGTTCTTCGCCGGCGCCGCAGCGATCGCCCTGCGCGGCCGCCGCCGGCACCGTCGCATCTCCGCGGACGCAGGTCCAGCCCCGGCCGACGAGGCTCGGACGGATCCCACGATCACGACGGCTGGCGGCGGCTGACGACCGGCCCGGTTCGCCACCGGGCGACGGGATCAGGCGGTCGCCGCGGCCTCGCCCGACGCTTCGTGCTCTCGGTGTTCGCCCGCGCGCGCCGGCGGCCGGCCGTCACGAACTCCGTCGAGCAGTGGGATGACGGCGAGCAGCATCGTGAGGCTGCCATACCAGAGGGCGGGCAGGGCGAGCATGGACGCCACCGGGACCGTCCAGCGGCGATCGGTCCGGGCGCCCCAGACGACCAGCACGACCGCGATCGGGAATCGGACGATGAACGGGATCGGCACGGCCGCGGACGTGGCGCTGTACCCCGAGGCACGCACCAGGACGTCCATCCATTCGAGCCAGGCGCCCGGCATGAGGACGGCCGAGCCGGCCACGATGAGCGCGGTCGCGCCCAGGGCGATGCCCAGCGATCGCCACTCCCGCCGGACGACGAACCACAGGAGCCCGACGCCCGGCGTGATCTTGGTCAGCAGGACGAACGCCCAGGCGGCCGGCCAGCGGAACCCGACCACGATGGCCAGGCCGAGCAGGAGCGAGATGTTCCCGCCGGCGATCTCCATCGTCGCGGCCAGGACCCCGAGCAGGAACCAGCGGCCGCCGGTCAGCGTGCGAAGGGCGACCAGCAGGATGGCCGTCCAGGCGCCCATGAAGGCGACCCACGGCAGCCACTTCAGCGGCGAGACGAGCAGCAGGAACGCCGGCGAGTAGACGTACCCGGGCGGGATCGTCCACTCCGAGTTGGCATAGGGGTCGGCAAGCTGGGCGGACCAGTAGGCGAGAGCTTCCTGGCCGGTCCCCAGCGGTCGTCCGATCGGACTGGACAACACGACGACGGCCAGCCAGAGGGCGAAGGCAGCGGCGGCACCCAGGCGTGGGTCGGCCAGCCACGACCAGCCGCCCTCGAGGAGGGACGGGCGGCGCGAGGTCCGCGCGGTGGCAATGGTCGGGTCGGTCATCTGGCGGCGGGTCGTCCGGTAGGGGCTGGATGGGTCCGGGGCGGTCCGGGGCAGACGCGGTGTCCCGCGTACTGTGCCCGACCTGCGTCGAGCGCGCTATGGGAGCGCCCGCGGCCCCGTCGGCGCGTACCATGGCGCCCGTGCCGAACCTGCCCATCCCTCGACCGCGCGGCCGCCGCCCGACCGGCCCGGGTGATCAGCCGCCGCCTGCCGAAACCTCCAATCAGCAGGTCATCGAGGCCGCCGGACTGCGCTGGATCCACATCGAGAGCCCGCGGACGGCGGATCGGGACTGGTTGGAGGAGAACTTCACGTTCCACCCCCTCGACTTCGAGGACGTCTACTCTCGGAACCAGCGCCCCAAGCTCGACCAGTACGACGACTACCTGTTCATCGTCCTGCACTTCCCGCTCTTCGACAAGGACACCGATCGGCTGCTGACAGCGGAGCTCGACCTGTTCATCGGGCCGGACTACCTGATCACCCTGCCGAACATCCCGCTGCCACCGCTGACGGCCATGTTCGAGCGCTACGCCGAGAAGCCCGAGCTGCGCGAGGCGACGTTCTCGAAGGGAACGGGCTACCTGCTCTACAAGATCGTCGACACCTGCGTCGACGCGTCGTTCCCGATGCTGCGGAAGATGGGCCTCAAGCTCGATCGCATCGAGGACGACATCTTCGAGGGTGGCGCCAAGAACGTCGTCCTCGACATCTCGAACGCGAAGCAGGAGATCATCAACTTCCGCCGGATCGTGCGGCCGGTACGCGCCGTGCTGCGCGACCTGGAGCGCACCAAGCAGCGCTACCTCGCCGACGATCTCGAGATCTATTTCGACGACATCTCCGACGCGGCCGAGCGGATCTGGGACATCCTGGAGAACTACAAGGAGGTCGTCGAGGCGCTCGAGTCCACGAACGAATCGGCCCTGTCGCATCGCCTGAACGACAACCTGAGCGTCCTGACCGCGCTCAGCGTCCTGCTCCTGCCCGCGACCCTCATCGCGAGCGTCTGGGGCATGAACGTGGCCCTGCCCGGCGACGGCGGCCTCGCCGTGTTCTGGCTCCTGGTCGCGCTCATGACGATCGTCACGGTCGGCGCCCTGGCGTACTTCCGGCGACGCGGCTGGCTGTAGGCGACGCCGACGCGTCAGTGGGGCTCCGCGCGCCGTGTCGGCCCGGCCCGCAACCCGCGAACTCGCCAGACAGCAGGCTGCTGCTGCTGCTACGGCCAGGATCGGCCGGTG
>DASPHN010000210.1:0-5029 GCA_035629655.1 Saccharimonadales bacterium (SeqCode)
TGCCGAGGCGCAGGTGGCCGGCCAGGCTGGCGGCCTCCGACGCGATGCCTTCCTGCAGGTCGCCGTCGCTGACGATGACGAATGTCCGGTG
Organism: Saccharimonadales bacterium (SeqCode); assembly: GCA_035629655.1. Classification (GTDB taxonomy): domain Bacteria; phylum Chloroflexota; class Limnocylindria; order Limnocylindrales; family CSP1-4; genus SPCO01. The sequence goes on from DASPHN010000210.1 coordinate 92, forward strand.
ATCGACGAGGTGCTCGAACTCGTGCGACAGGCGCCGCTCGGCGATCGCCAGCCCGACCGCGTTCGCCAGGCCCTGTCCCAGCGGCCCGGTGGTCGCCTCGACGCCCGGGGTCAGGCCGGATTCCGGGTGGCCCGGCGTCCGTGAGCCCCACTGCCGGAAGCTGCGCAGGTCGTCGAGTGACACGTCGTAGCCGGTCAGGTGCAGGAGCGAATAGAGGAGCATCGAGGCGTGCCCGGCCGAGAGGACGAAGCGGTCGCGACCCGGCCAGTCCGGATGCGTCGGCGCGTGGCGCAGGAAGCGTGTCCAGACCACGTAGGCCATCGGCGCAGCGCCCATCGGGGCGCCCGGGTGGCCGGAATTCGCCGCCTGCACTCCGTCGATCGACAACGTCCGGATGGTGTCGATGGCCAAGCGGTCGAGATCGGGTGTCACGGCGGTCATCGGTGGGCACTCCGGTGGGTGTCGGCGAGCGTGGGGTGTGGAGCGTCATCCTAGACCGACGGGCTATCCTCGGGGCTCCATGCCGTCCCTTCCACGACCGTCGCGCGGCCGCCGCCCGTCTTCGCGGGCGACCGTCATCGTCCTCGGCGACCTGATGCTCGACGTCGTGCTGGCTCCGGCTCGACCGCTCGAGAGCGGCTCGGACGTGCCCGGTCGCGTCGTGTTCGTCCAGGGCGGCTCGGCCGCGACGACCGCGCGCTGGCTGGCCCGGCTCGGGGCCAGGTCGTCGCTGATCGGGGCGGTCGGCCGGGACGCCGCGGGTCGAGCGCTCGTCGAAGCGGTCCGCGGTGATGGGGTCGTGGCGCATGTCAGCCGCGTCGCCGGCGCCCGGACCGGACGGATCGGCGTCCTTGTCGCCCCGGACGGGGAGCGCTCGTTCGTGGCCGATCGAGGGGCCGCCGACGGGCTTGGAGCCGACGATCTCCGGGCGTCGTGGTTCGCGACCTCGGATGCGCTGCATCTTCCGGTCTACTCGCTGCTCGGCGAGCCACTCGGCCTCGCCGGTCGCCGAGCGGTCGCGCTCGCTCGCGATGCCGGCGCGATGATCAGCGTGGACCTGGCCTCCATCGTGCCGCTCCTGTCCCGCGGTCGACGCGCGGCCCGCACGCTCATCGACGAGATCGCCCCGGACCTGTTGTTCGCGACGGCCGCCGAGGCCGAGGCGCTCCTCGGCCGCTACCGACCCGAAGGCCTCCTGGACCTCGCCCCGATGGCCGTGATCAAGCGCGGCAGCAAGGGCGCGACGGTCCTCGCCCGCGAGGGCGACGAGGTGCTCCGCTTCGAGGTGGCCACCGAGCACATCGTGGCCACGGACACCACGGGCGCGGGCGATGCCTTCGATGCCGGGTTCCTCGTCGGCTGGTTCGCCGCTCGCTCGGCTGGGCGATCCCTGCCGGCGTCGCTCCAGCGGGCGGCGCTCGCCGGGCATCGAGCCGCGGCGAAGCAGCTGACGACGACGCGCCCGGAGATCACGACGGTCTGAACCCCGGCCGGCCCCGGTCGTCCTTTCCCGATCAGCGCAGGTAGCGCCCGAACCAGTCGAGGATGCGCTCGTTCCGGTCGATCCGGCGGTCCGGTCGGCCGGAGGAACCGTAGACGTGCGACTCCTCCGGGTACAGGACGTACTCGACGGTCCGGCCGAGGTGGCGCAACGCGACGAAGAACTGCTCGTTGTCCTGGGGCGGGCAGCGCAGGTCCGCCTCGGCCTGGAGCATGAGCAGCGGCGTGCGGACCGCGGCGACGTTGCGGAGTGGCGATTGGCGCCACAGCTTCTCGACGCCGGCTGGCGAGAACGGATCGCCGAGCAGGGAGGCGCGGTCGTACTCCGGGCCGCTGTCGGAGTTGGCCCAATCCGAGACCTGGTTGGTGACGCCGTTCTCCGACACGGCCGCCCGGAATCGGTCGGTCGTGCCGACGAGCCAGTGGACCATGAACCCGCCGTAGCTCAGGCCGAGGATGCCGAGTCGCTCGGGATCGGCGAGGCCCAGCCCGATGACGTGGTCGAGCGCGGCGTGGACATCGGCGGCATCGACGCCACCCCAATCGCCCAGCTGCGGGCGGATCCAGTCGCGGCCGTACGTGGCCGAGCCTCGGATGTTCGGCAGTACGACGCGATAGCCGGCAGACGCCAGCAGCAGGACCTCGACGTGGGGCGTCGGTGCCCACGCTCCGAGCGGACCGCCATGGACATCGACCACCGTCGGCAGCGGGGCTGTGCCGGCGCCCGACGGGGACGCGATCCAGGTCTCGATCGGTCCACTCGGCCCGGGCGCGTCCACTCGTCGCATCAGGATCGGGGCGAAGCGGCGCTGCCAGGCGGTCCCGAACGACGTCCGGCCACCCCAGCGTGGCTTGGGACCCGGCTCGCGCTCGTCGAGGGTGACCACCTCGAGCCCATCGGTGCCGTCGGTCGCCAGGGCCACGATCGGACCGACCGTCCCGGGTGCCGGGACCGCGATCGACTGCACCACCGATTCGGCCCATGGCGTGGGCTGGTCGCGTGGGAGAGGCACCGGCACCTTGGCGGGACGGCCGGTCGTGGCATCCAGTCGGAAGGACGCCGGCAGCGAGCGGCCTCGATCAGAGACGGTGGCGACGATCTCGTCGACGCCGCGCCACAACGGTCCGTGCCGCCCATCGACCATCCAGCCCGTCAGGTCGCTGTCCGCCCAATTCCCGATCGGGCGATCGAGGTCCGGGGCGAGGGCGCGCGGCGGGCCGGCGCCGTCAGCTGCACCGAGGAGGATGCCCGGGCTCACGTCATCGAGCGGTTCGGCCGCCAGGACGCCGATCGCCGCAAGCCATCGTCCGTCCGGCGAGTACGCCGGGTGCATGGCCCAACCGGCCGGCGCCAGGACCTCACGCGGGTCCGGCGGCTCCGTGCTACCACCCCCGATGTCGACGGCCCAGATCGTCGGGCGAGGATGGAGATCGGGCGACTCGCCGCGATCAGCGGTGAAGGCGATGGTGCGGCCGTCGGGATGCCAGGAGATGTGCTCGACACCCCAGTCGCCGCGCGTCACCTGGCGCGGCCGACCGAGGCCGCCCCGCTCGACGACGAACAGGTGCGACCAGCGATCGCGGTGCCCCTCGCCGTCCCAGCGCCAATCGACGCGGCGGATGTGGCGCCCGAGCGGTGCCTCGTCGGCGTCGTCCCGGGCCGGCCGACGGTCCACGGGCGGCACCTTGCCCACGAGGAATCGCGGCGGATCGACCTCCGCGGTGAACGCGAGGCGACGACCATCGGGCGACCATGCGAGATCGCCGATGGCGCCATGGCGCCGCGGCGGTCGGAGGCGGACGCGGCCACCATCGATCGAGGTCGTCGCCAGCTGGCCGGGGGCATCGTCGTCGTACGGATCGGACCGGACGAAGGCGACGGTGCGGCCGTCGCTCGACAGGCGTGGTCGCGTGTCACGGACCGGCCCATCGGTGAGCCGTCGCGGTCGACCGACGCGCAGCCCGTCGATCGGGACGCCGTAGAGGTGGCTGACGTACCGGCCGCGCCGGATCGATCGGCGCACGACGACCGCCAGCCGGCCGTCCGCGGACAGGTCGAGCTCCTCGACGACCACCTGTCGGGCGATGTCGGCGGGGGTCATCGGCGGGAGCGATCGCTCGGCCATCCGCGACAGGGTAGCGGCCATGTCGAGCCCGGAACCTCCCGTGACCGGCGGGCGCTACGCTTGGGCCATGCCGCCTCGCCCCATCGCCGATCGGCTGGTCCTCGCGCCCGAGGTGGCCGACGCGCTCCGGGCTCGCGCGCCGGTCGTCGCGCTCGAATCGACGCTCATCAGCCACGGCCTCCCGTACCCGCAGAACCTCGAGGTGGCGACCGCCTCCGAGGACGCCGTCCGCGCGAGCGGGGCCATCCCGGCGACGGTGGCCGTCCACGATGGCCGGCTGCTCGTCGGACTCGACGCTGCGGCGCTTCACGACCTGGCGACCGCCCCCGCTGGCTCCGTCCGTAAGGCGGCTCGACCGAGCTTGGCCGTGGCCCTGGCCGAGGGTGGCTGGGCCGCGACGACCGTTTCGGCCACGTTGATCGCGGCCCACGCCGCCGGCATCGCGGTGTTCGCCACGGGCGGGATCGGTGGGGTGCATCGTGGGGCGCTGTCAAGCAGCGGTGGGAGCCCCGCCCCGACCTTCGACATCTCGTCGGACCTCGATGAGCTGGGCCGGACCCCGATGGCGGTCGTGTGTGCCGGCCCGAAGGCCATCCTCGACGTGCCGGCCACGCTCGAGTACCTCGAGACCCGCGGGGTTCCGGTCGTGACGATCGGCCAGGACGAGCTGCCCGGGTTCTACGCTCGCTCTGCTGGCGTCCCCTCGCCGCACGTGGCGCCGGACGTGGCTGCGGCCGCCGCCATCGTCGCGGCGCAGCTGGGTCTCGGCCTCGGGGCGGGGATCCTCGTCTGCGTCCCGGCACCGGCCGACCTGGCACTCCCCGACGACGTGGCCCGTGACGCAGTGGCGCGCGCCGTCGCCGAAGCGGACGCCGCCCACATCGGCGGACCGGCCCTGACCCCCTGGCTCCTGCAACGGATCGCCGAGATCAGCGACGGCGCCTCGGTCCGTGCCAACACCGCACTCATCGTCCACGACGCGAGCGTCGCCGGCCACCTCGCCGCAGCCCTCGCGTCCGCCTGACCCTGGCGCGACGGCGGCCCGCTGCGGCCCCCGCGGCGCGGCCCCCGCTGCGCTGTGCGCCTGCGCGGCCCCTGCCGCGGAACCTCAGGTGTTACGAACTTTGCTCGAACCGGCGCTCCTCCGTCGACCGGCACCTCGTGTGTTCCATCGGCGGTCGCAACGGTGCTTGGAGCCGTTGCCGACGGAGTTCGTCACGAGTGATGTTCCAGGCGAGTTCGTAACCAGTGAGGTTCCAGAGGGCGGTGCGTGCCCAGGCAGGGCGGGCGCAGCTTGCACGCTCCATGTTCG
>DASPHN010000211.1:0-2712 GCA_035629655.1 Saccharimonadales bacterium (SeqCode)
GACACCGGGGCCAAGCCGCTGGCCGGCGCTCCGGGCGAGACGGTGACCGAGGGGCTCGACGGACTCCGCGAGCGGCTCGACGAGTACGTGGCCATGGGAGCCAGCTTCACCAAGTGGCGCGCGGTGTACTCGATCGGCGACGGCCTCCCCACGGACCGGTTGAAGCGGGCCAACGCCCACGCACTCGCCCGCTACGCCGGGCTGTGCCAGGAGGCGGGGCTCGTGCCGATCGTCGAGCCCGAGGTGGTCATGGACGGCGACCATTCGCTGGAGCAGTGCCGGCAGGTGACACGGGCGGTGCTGCAGTCGGTGTTCGAGGAGCTGAGCCTCATGGAGGTCCAGCTCGACGGCATCGTCCTCAAGCCGAACATGGTCGTGGCGGGCGACGGTCACCCGCACAAGCCCACGGCGTCCGAGGTCGCCCGCGCGACCGTGGAGACCCTGAGCGAGACCGTTCCGCCGGCGGTGCCGGGGATCGCCTTCCTCTCAGGCGGACAGGACCCGCAGGAGGCCACCGACAACCTGGCCGCGATGAAGGAGCTCGCTCCCCTTCCCTGGGAGCTGACGTACTCGTTCGGTCGGGCGCTGGTCGGACCGGCCCTCGAGACCTGGCGAGGCAGCGGAGACCAGTGGGGCGCCGCGCAGGAGGCCCTCTCCGAGCGGGCGGTCGCGAATGCCGCCGTCCGCTGACTCCCTTCGCTCCTCGGCCCCACGGGCCGTCGAGCGTGAGACGCCCGACCTCGTCCTCGAGCTCGCCCGGGTCACCGAGTTCGCGGCTCTCGCCGCGGGCCGGTGGGTCGGGCTGGGCGATGAGAGCAGCGGCATCACGGCGGCCGTCGCCGCCGCGCGCACCCTCATGGGATCGATCCCCATCCGGGGCACGGTCGCCACCGACGGGGGCGAGGTCGGCCCCTTCCGGGTCGGCGAGCAGGTCGGCGACGGCACCGGCCCGGCGCGCGACGTCGCGCTCGCTCCCCTCGACGGCGCGGTCCTGGCCGCCAAGGGCATGCCCGACGCTCTCGCGGTGATCGCTGCGACCGAGTACGGCGGGATGTTCAGAGCATCACCGATCACCGATCTGGAGATGCTCGTCGTCGGGCCGGGTGCGTGCGACGTCGTCGACATCGACCGCCCGGTGGCCGAGAACGTGCGGGCGGTGGCCGCAGCCGGGCAGCGGCCGATCTCCGAGCTCACCGTGACCGTCCTCGGGCGCGGCCGGCACCAGGAGATCGTGCGCGAGGTCCGTGGGACCGGGGCGCGGGTCCGTCTCCTCCTGGGCAGTGAGATCGCCGGGGCACTCGCCGCCTCACACCCCGACAGCGACAGCGACATGCTCGTCGGCGTCGGCGGCGCACACGAAGGCATCCTCGCGGCCGCCGCACTGGCCTGTGTGGGCGGCTCGATCCAGGCCCGACTGTGGCCACGCGACGGGGGCGCGCGTCGACGCGCGCTCGACGCCGGGCACGACGTCGATGCGGTCCTGCACACCGGGGACCTCGTCGGTGGGGAGGACATCCTCTTCAGCGCCACCGGGGTCACCGGCAGCGACGACGTCCCCGGCCTCCAGTATCGCGCCGACCGTGCCACGACACACTCCGTGGCGATGCGTTCGAGCACCGGCACGGTCCTGGTCGTCGAGGGTCATCACCAGCTCGACCGGCTGCACGACGTCCTCGGCGCCTGACCCGGAGAACCATGCGCCTCCCCCGATCCACCGCGACCACCGCACCGGCATCAGCGCTCGTGCAGCGGCGGCGGCTGTCCACTCTCCTCGTACCGATCGAGCATCGCGATGCGGGCGAGGTGACGTGGGTCCTCCGAGAAAGGGGTGTCGACGAAGGAGGTGACGATCTCGGCGGCCGCGTCGAGGGTGTGCATGCGAGCGCCGATCGCCACGATCCGGGCGTCGTTGTGCTCCCGCGCCAAGGACGCGGTCTCGATGCTCCACGCGAGGGCGGCACGAACTCCGCGGACCTTGTTCGCCGCCATCTGCTCCCCGTTCCCGGAGCCACCGACGACCACACCGAGACTGCCCTCGTCGGCCATCACCCGGATACCGGCCTCGATGCAGTACGGCGGGTAGGCGTCGTCGGGGTCGAATTCGGTAGGACCGAGATCCCGAACTTCGTGTCCCAGTTCGCCGAGGCGCCGGAGCAGATGGTTCTTCATCTCGAACCCGGCATGGTCGGAAGCGAGGTAGACGCGCATGCCGCAAGTCTGACAGTCGTTCCGCCGAAACAACACCTACTCGCTCGCAGCAATCGAGAACGTTCATCGGATCTCGCCGGAACACTATGCCGCTCCACTGCCGGATGATAAGATGATGATCACTTCAAGGAGAGGACCACTCTCTCGGTCGGCCGATCGGTTGCGCTGAACTCACTCAGTCTGAGGACCACCGCCGGCGACGTCGTGGAAGTGTGAATCGAATTCGCGACGAGAGCCGAACAGGGCGATTCGTTCGTCGTCGGGCGCGCCGAATCGCAAGCGCACGCGGAAAGGATTCGACGACCCATGGCGACCTGGACGCTCCACCAGCGACGGGCGATCGACGAGGGCCTGGACGGTTCGCCCAGGACGGGCACGACGAGTCGTAGACGGAGGGCATCGATGACCGGACCAGCCATCGTCGCATCAGTTCTGGGCGCCGATTACTCCCGCCTCGCCGGGGAGGTCCTCGATCTCCAGGCCGCCGGCGTCGACCGCATCCAG
>DASPHN010000212.1:0-8867 GCA_035629655.1 Saccharimonadales bacterium (SeqCode)
GGGATCGGCGCCTCGATGCGGATGGAGCGGGCGGCAAGGGCCATCGCGAGGTCGTCGGCGAGGGCCTCGATGCGCGACAGCTTGACGTTCTTGCCGGGTCGGACCTCGTACTGGGTCACGACCGGGCCGGTGTTGGTGCCCACCACGTCAGCCTCGATGCCGAAGTGGCGCAACTTCTCCTGGATGCGCCGGATGTTTCCAGTGTGGTCGAGGCTCGCGTTCGGCCGGATCGTCGGGCGGGCATCGAGCAGCTCGGCGGTCGGGAGCGTCCAGTTGATCGAGCGCAGGTCGTCCAGCTCGGACGGGCCCTCGCCGAGCTCCAGGTCCGGGTCCGCCACGGCCACGCCGAGGGCGGCGCCGGCCGCAAGCCCGGCCGCCGCCCCGCTGCCGGTGCCCGAAGCCCCGGCCAGCGTGGCTGCGAGGGCGGCGGTCGCCGGATCGACCGGACCACGGTTCGCCGTCTCGCCGGTCCACACCGTCCGACTGATCGGGGCGCCGCCGCTGGGCGATGCCGGCTCGTCGAGGATGCTCCGGGATTCGGCTGCGGTCCCAGCCGCAGCAGCCCCCGCCAGGGACGGCACGCCGACCGAGGTCTTGGCGCTCGGCTTCGCCCCCGTCTCGCTCTTCGCCTGCGGCGCGGCGGCCGGCGAGCCGGGCTCGCGCCGCACGGAGGCCGCCGCGGTCGTGCCCATCCAGCGAGCCGTGCCCGTGACCGGCTTGATCACCTCGCGCAGCTGCAGGTTGAACGCGAGCATGAGCCCGACGATCGTGAGCGCGACGAGCAGGACGAACGCGCCGGGCGGGGTCAGCAGCGGCTCGAGGACGCTCTCGATGAAGCGCCCGATCCGGCCGCCACCCCGCTCCGTATCGAGGAAGTTGAGGTCGAGCACCTCGAACGCGCCGAGCGCGGCGACGTAGGCGATCGAGAGACCGGCCAGGGTCATGCCCCAGCCCGAGTTCGGGCGCTTGCCCGGGCCGGCTGCGACATACCAGCCGCCGGCGAGCAGGAGGAACGGCAGGAGCCAGCGCCCGGTCTGGAACCACGGCGCGATCGAAACGCGCCACCAGTCCGTCAGGGCGCCCTGGCCGGGCAGGATGAGCGCGATGAGCGTGATCGCGCCGATGACCATGAGCACCGTCCCGACGATCGAGCGCACGACGTCGGGCGTGATGGCCGAGGTGAAACCGCGGCCAGCGCGCCGGCGAGACCCACGGCTGCCGCCGGGACGCGTGGTCCCGGTCTTGGCCGCGCGGGGACGGCTGGTGGAAGGGCGCGAGCGGGTCGCCATCGCTAGACCTCGACCACCACCGGGAAGACCATCGGGCGGCGCTTCGTCTTCTCGTAGAGGTAGCGCGACACCCCATCCTTGATCTGGGTCTTGAGGAGCGCGATCTCGCTGATGTGATCGCCCGGCGTGTCGACCGCCTCGACCACCCGCCGGACCGCCTCCTCCATGATCGGGTCCTTCTCGTTGAGATGGACGAAGCCGCGGGTCACGATCTCGGGTCGGCCGATGATCCGGCTCGTCTGCTTGTCGACGGTCACGACGATCATGAACATGCCGTCGTTGGCGAGCGAGCGTCGGTCGCGAAGGACGATCTCGCCCACGTCCCCGACCGACAGGCCGTCCACGAAGACGTAGCCCGCGGTCACGGGCGTGCCCCGACGGGCACTGCCGTCGGCGAAGAGCTCGATGGGCGTGCCGTTCTCGATGATGAAGACGTTGTCGGGCTGCACGCCGGTCTCGATCGCGAGGCGGCCGTGCTGGACCTGCATCCGGAACTCGCCGTGGATCGGGATGAAGTGCTTCGGCTTGGTGAGGCCGAGCATCAGCTTGAGCTCCTCCTGGCTCGCGTGACCCGACACGTGGGCCCGCTTGATCGTGTGGTAGTACACGTTCGCGCCGGCCTTGAACAGGTTGTCGATGGTCCGGGAGACGTACTCCTCGTTGCCCGGGATCGGGCTCGCGCTCACGATCACCGTGTCACCCGGCTGGATCTCGACGAAGCGGTGGTCACGGTTCGCCATGCGCGCCAGGCCGGCCATCGGCTCGCCCTGCGCGCCGGTCGTCGCGATGACCAGCTTCGAGTCCGGATGGTCCTTGATCTTGTCCTTGGACACGATCCGGGAGGGCTCGTACTTCAGGTAGCCGAGGTCGGTCGCGATCTTGAAGTTCTGCTCCATCGACCGGCCGATGACCGACACGCTGCGGTCCATGTCCTGCGCCGCGTCGAGGACCTGCTGGATGCGCGCGATGTTGCTCGCGAACGTGGCCACGATGACTCGGCCGTCGAGCGGCTCCATGATCTCGCGGAACGCCTCGCCGACCGTGCGCTCGGACGGGGTGTAGCCCGGGTTCTCGGCGCGGGTCGAGTCGGAGAGCAGGCAGGCGACGCCTTCCTCGCCGAGCTTGGCCAGGATCGCGAAATCGGACAGCTTGCCGTCGACCGGGGTGTGGTCGAACTTGAAGTCGCCGCTATGGACGATGGTGCCGACCGGCGTCCGCAGGGCGATGCCCATCGCATCCGGGATGGAGTGGCCCACCCGGAACGGGATGACCGTGAAGGGACCGATCTCGATCTCCTGACCGGGATCGAGGGCCAGCAGCGGGTTGTTGTGGAGCTTGTGCTCCTTGATCTTGTTGCCGAGCAGACCGCGGGCCAGGGTGCTCGCGTAGATCGGGACGCCCGGGAACTCGGGCAGCACGTACGGCAAGGCGCCGACATGGTCCTCGTGGGCATGGGTGATGAGGAACGCCTTGACGTTGGCGCGGCGCTCCTTGAGGTAGGTGACGTCAGGGATGACGAGGTCGATGCCGAACATCTCCTCGTCGGGGAACATCAGACCGCAGTCGATGACGACGATCTCGTCCCCGTACTCGAAGACGTACATGTTCTTGCCGATCTCCCCCACCCCGCCGAGCGGGATGATACGGAGCGGCAGATCGGGATCGGTTGGCATGGGGTGTGTCAGGTCTCGTTTCAGAACAGGGTGAGTTGGTCGGACTCGACGGCGTCGCCGACGAGATCCGATGTGGACGGTGTCGCGTGATGGGTGGCGAGGTCCGGTGCGGCCGCGGGGGCGGGCATCGTCGCGGCCGGCATCGCCATGGTGGCCTGGGGGGCCGGCACGGTGGTGGGCGCGGCTGCGACCGGGCCGGCCGGCCCAGCCGAGGCACGACGCTCACGGGCATCGACGAGGATCCGCGGGAGACGCTCGATGTCCTCGTAGCTCTCGCGCTCGACGGCCGGGTTGCGCAGCGCGTAGGCCGGGTGATACATGGCGAACACGGTCGCGTCCCGGGCGCCGGTCGCTGGGTCTGCCTGGCGGGTCGTGCCGTGGGCCTGGGTGATGCGGACCCCAGGCATGAACGTCGCCATCGAGAAGCGGCCGAGCGTGGTCACGACCGACGGGTCGAGCGCCTCGAGCTGTCGGCGCAGGTACGGGGCGCAGGCGGCGATCTCGTCCGGCTCCGGGTCGCGGTTCCCGGGCGGCCGGCACTTCACGACGTTGGTGATGAAGACGTCGTCGCGCCGCCAGCCGATGTGGCCGAGCAGGCCGACAAGGAGGCCGCCGGCGCGCCCGACGAACGGGCGGCCCTCCCGGTCCTCGTGCATGCCCGGCCCCTCACCGACGAACATGACCTCGGTGTCCGGGTCGCCCTCGCCGGGGACCGCATGCGTCCGGGTCTCGTGGAGCCGGCATCGCGTGCAGGCCCGGACCTCGGCCGCCACCCCCTCGAGCGCCGCCCGGCGCTCGGCGACGGTCACGCCGGGCTACCGGCCGCGTTGCGAGCGGCGGCGGCGCGGACCCAGCCGCGCTCGACCAGGATCTCGGCCAGCTGGACGGCATTCGTCGCGGCGCCCTTGCGCAGGTTGTCGCTGACGACCCAGAACGCGATACCCCGATCGCCCGGGATGGACGGGTCCTGGCGCACGCGGCCGACGAAGATCTCGTCCGAACCGGCGGCCTCGGTCGCGAGCGGATAGGTCGCGGTGGTCGGGTCGTCCTGGACCACGACGCCGGGCACCGCCGCGAAGAGGGTTCGAGCGCGGTCCGGGGTCAAGGGCTCCACCGTCTCGACATGGACGGCCTCGCTGTGGGCCACGAACACCGGCACGCGGACGGCCGTGCACGAGACGCGCAGCTCCGGCAGGTGCAGGATCTTGCGGCTCTCCGTGACGACCTTCCACTCCTCCTTCGTGTAGCCGTTCTCGAGGAAGACATCGACCTGGGGCAACGCGTTGAAGGCGATCTGGTGGGGATACACGCTGGCTTCGAGTGGTCGCTCCGCGACGTGCTGCTCGACCTGGGCCTGCAGCTCCCGGATCGCCTTCGCGCCCGTGCCGCTGACCGCCTGGTAGGTGTCCACGACGACCCGCTCGATGCCGACGGCGTCGCGCAGGGCCATCAGGACCGGCACGAGCTGCATCGTCGAGCAGTTCGGGTTGGCGATGATGCCCTCGTGCGCTTCGAGGTCGTCGGGATTGACCTGGCTCACCACGAGCGGGACATCGGGGTCCATCCGCCATGCCGATGAGTTGTCGATGACCGTCGCGCCACGCCTGGCCGCTTCGGGAGCCAGGGACTTCGAGGTGTCGCCGCCGGCGCTGAACAGCGCGATATCCACGCCCTCGAAGGCCTCAGGGGTCGCCTCCTGGACGACGTATGGCGTCCCATCGACGTCGACGGCTCGGCCTGCGGACCGCGCCGACGCGAGCAGGCGCAGGTCCCCGATCGGGAACCGGCGCTCACGCAGCATCCGGATCATCGTCCCGCCGACCACGCCGGTGGCCCCGACGACGGCGACGGTGAGGGGTTTCGTGCTCACTACGGACATGGCTCCGCTGCGGTCTTGATCAGGTCGGGCACGGCGGGAGTATAGCAGCGCCCGGGACCGCTCCCGGATGTGGTCAACTGAGGTTCGACCTCCGAACGAGCTCCCGCGTCGCCTGATCCGACAGGTACGATCGTCTGGTGAGGATCTCGGCCAAGGTCGATTACGCGGTCCGCGCCATGTGCGAGCTGGCCGCGCACGATGCATCGACCCCGCTGACCGCCGAGGCCATCGCCGATGCGCAGGGCATCTCGCTGTCGTTCCTCGAGAACATCCTGGTCGACCTCAAGCGTGCCGGCATGGTCCGGGCGTCCCGGGGGCGGATCGGCGGGCATCGCCTCGCTCGGCCGCCATCGTCGGTCTCGATCGCGGACATCATCCGGGCCGTGGAGGGTCCGCTCGCCGATGTGCGAGGCATCCGACCCGAGGCGCTCGACTTCGATGGACCGGCGGCCGCCCTGCGCGACGTGTGGCTCGCGAATCGGGTCAGCGTCCGGCGCGTCCTCGAACGGGTCACGATCGCCGACGTCGTCGCGGGCACCCTGCCAGCCGACGTCCGAGGTCTCCTCGAGGATCCGGACGCCCTCGTCTCGCACTGAGCGCGGCTAGCGTTCCAGCAGCCCGCGCTTCTCCCGGATCCGGCGCTCGACCGTCCCGAAGACGAGGGCATCGAGGGCGATGCCGATGCACAGGATGACGACCATGATCGAGAGCAGGCCGTCGCTGTCGGCCAACTCACGGTTGACCTGCAGGAGCTGCCCGAGGGACGCCTTGTTCGCGATGATCACGATCAGCTCGCCGGCCAGAAGGCTCCGCCAGGCGAACGCCCAGCCCTGCTTCAGGCCGCTGACGAAGCTCGGCATCGCGGCCGGCAGGATGATGTACCGGTAGACGTCCAGCCCGCGGGCGCCGAGCACGCGACCGGCCCGGGTCAGCACCGGCGGGATGTGGTCGATGCCGTGGATCAGGCCGTTCGCGATGGACGGGGCCGCGCCGAGGACCACGACGAAGGTGATGGCTTCCTCGGTCAGCTTGAACAGCAGGATGGCGAGCGGGAACCAGGCGATCGAGGGCATGGTCTGCAGGCCCGTGATCAGTGACCCGATCGCCGAACGCATCACGCGGAATCGCGAGACGAGGATGCCGACGATCACCCCGAGGGCGACGGCGATCCCGAACCCCCAGATGCCGCGCCGGAGCGTCGTCAGGACCGCCTGCCACGTCTCCGCGGTCTGCAGGTCGGCCACCAGCCGCCCGAAGACGTCGACCGGGCCGGGCAGGACATAGGTCGGGCGCCATCCCGACCAGACGACGAGCTGCCACAGGCCCACGACGATGGCCAGGGCCAGGAGCTTGGGCCAGGTCGCGTCCCAGGCGCGATGCCCGAGCGATGCCGTGGGGAGCGGCTGTGCCTCGAGCGCATCGAGGCCGGCGACCTCGGATCTGGCCGTCACGATCTCCGGCCCCCGTCCGGGCCGCCTGGCTCAACGGCCATGGCGGGCGACCTCGGCGCGCAACCGGGTGGTGATGTGACCGGCCAGCGCGGCCACGTCGGCATCCTCGATGCGCCGTGGGCGTGGCAGGTCCACGACGAACTCCTCGGCCACGGTCCCCGGTCGGCTGGTCAGCAACACGATCCGATCACCCAGGCGGGCCGCCTCACGGACGTTGTGGGTGACGAACATGATCGACCGCCCGGTCACCTGCCAGATCCGCTCGAGCTCGTCGTGCAGGATGTCCCGGGTCATCGCATCGAGCGCCCCGAACGGCTCATCCATCAGGAGGATCTCGGCGTCGTGGGCGAGGGCGCGGGCCAGGGCGGCACGCTGGCGCATGCCACCAGACAGCTCATGCGGCTGCCGACGAGCGAACGCGGTCAGCTGGACCAGCGCCAGCAGCTCCGCGACCCGTTCCCGCCGCTCGGCGGCCGGGACATGGCGCAGCCGCAACGGCAGCTCGACGTTGCGCTCGACGTTGAGCCACGGAAAGAGCGCCGCGTCCTGGAACATGAATGACGGCTCGCCGGCTCGCGCGACCGTCCCCCGGGTCGGTTCATCCAGGCCGGCGACGAGGTTCAGCAGCGTGGATTTCCCGCAGCCGGACGCGCCCAGCAGGCAGACGAACTCGCCCTTGCCGACCGTCAGCGAGATGTCCTGGAGGGCGGTGACCGAGCCTGCCCGACCCCCGAAGACCTTCGAGACGTGGTCGATCCGCACCGAGACGTCGCCGGCCACCGGGTCCGGTGACGGTCCCGGCGCTCCGGCGGGCGGCGCGACCGTGACGGTCGTCATGCGCCGCTGCTCATCAGAGGCCTGCGACCTCGGGACGACCGAGACTGCGCAGCACCCCGTTCAGGAGCGTGAGGTCGTAGAGCCCGGCGAGGTCTCCCGGGTCCGTGAGCAGGCCGAGATCGATCGCGTCCGTGGCCGACTTCTGGAGCGACGAGGCGACCGGATCGACCGTGAAGGTGAGGTTGTTCCAGGCCGTCTGCAGCAGCTCCTCGCCGATCGGCTTCGTGGTCATGGCCTCGATCTGGGCGTTGACGGCGGCCTGCGCCGCAGCCGGATCCTCCACGATCCGGTCGACCGCTTGGATGTTGGCGAGCAGGATCCGCTCGACGACGTCCGGGTGCGCCTCCAGGAACGCGGTCGCGACCATGAGGTGGGTCGTCACGTAGCGGCCCTCGGGCCACAGGTCCCGCTCATCGACGAGGACGGTCGCACCGCCCTCCGTGATGAGGCGGGTCGCCCAGGGCTCAGGGACCCACGCCCCGTCGATCGTGCCAGCCTGGAACGTCTCCAACGTCTGCGAGTTCTCCTGCGGGACGATCGAGACGTCACCGCCACCAGCCTTGTCCGTGGCCAGACCGTTCGACTTCAGCCAGGCCCGCAGGGCCACGTCCTGGGTGTTCCCGAGCGATGGCGAGGCGACCGTCTTGCCCTTGAGATCCGCCGCGGAGGTGATGCCGGGCTTGACGACCAGGAAGGCGCCGCCGGAGGTCGAGCCTGAGATGATCCGCACGGCCGCGCCGTTCGACTGCGCGAAGGCGTTGATCGCGGGGTTCGGGCCGATGTAGGTGATGTCGATGGCTTCCGAGAACATGGCCTCGACCGCGGTCGTGCCCGAGTTGAAGGGCACCGCCTCGATGGCGGCAGATGGCAGTAGCACCGACAGCGGTCCCCCGTCGGCCAGCGCGATGAGGCCCGGTGCATGGGTGATGTTCGGGAAGACACCGAACCGGATGGGCCCGTCGTAGGTCAACGGCGCCGGGACGCCGCTCCCCGACGTGCCGGCCGCGTCGCTCGCGCCTGGACCCGATGACGCTCCACCCTGAACGGCTCCACCGCAGGCCGCGGTAGCGAGGCTGATGACCAGGGCCGCGACGACGGCTGAGCGTGGAACGGAACGCGTCATGCAAGGGTCTCCGTGGCGGTCGAACGTGGTAAGTCACTTATTCCGAGGGGAATGATGCGAATTTAGCACACGGTTCGGCGGGGACGGGGCGTCGGCGCAACGGAAACCAGAATCGAACGAGCCGCCGGGCGTGGACCCGGCGGCTCGTGTCGGATGGACGCTGGAGGGTTAGACGGGTTCCTTCGCGAGGTGGCGCTGCATGGCCGCCTTGCGCGAGAGGTTGACTCGCCCCTGTCGATCGACCTCGATCACGACGACCATGATCTCGTCGCCGACGGACACGACGTCCTCGACGGTCGGGACATGGTAGTCGGCAAGCTCGCCGATCCGGACGAGGCCTTCCTTGCCCGGCAGGATCTCGACGAAGGCGCCGAAGCCCATGATCCGGGTGACCTTGCCCATGTAGAGGGCGCCGACCTCGACCTCGCGGGTCAGGCTGTTGATCCAGTCGATCGCCTTGCGAGCGTTCTCGCCGGAGACGGCCGCGATCTCCACGGTGCCGTCGTCCTCGACGTTGATCTCGGTCTGGGTCTCTTCCTGGATCTTGCGGATCATCGATCCGCCCTTGCCGATGATCTCGCGGATCTTCTCGGGGTTGATCTTGATGGTCGTGAT
>DASPHN010000213.1:0-9264 GCA_035629655.1 Saccharimonadales bacterium (SeqCode)
CCGCGCGCGGTCGAGCGGGCTGTCCGCGTCGATGGCCGGCCCCGTCGCCGGCGGGAGGCCCGCCCAGGTCGAACCGAGACCGCGGGCGATCGCCACGAGATCGCCCAGGACGGCGCTGCTCGTCGCCGACCCGCCGGCACCTGGCCCAGCCAGCTGGACCGTGCCGAGTGGCTCGGCTTCGATCTCCACCCGGTTCGTGACGCCGTCGGTCCAGCCGAACGGGCTGTCGGCCGGCACGGCGGTCGGCACGACCGCGGCCTCGATCCCGTCCACCGATCGCGTCGCCGTCGCAAGCAGCTTGATCGTCAGCCCCAGCGCCCCGGCGCCCTCGAGCTCCTGGTCGGTCACGCCGGTGATGCCCGGCCGCCCGTCGCCGCGCAGGCTCGGGGCACGCCGGCCGACGGTGGTCGGATCCAGCCAGCGTCCGAACGCGAGGCGGGCGAGGATCACGAGCTTGTTGACGGCGTCGTCGCCCTCGACGTCCCCGGTCGGGTCGGCTTCGGCATACCCGAGCTCCTGGGCGTCGGCGAGGACCTCGGCGTACGGCCGGCCGTCCTGGGCCATCGCGGTGAGGATGTGGTTCGTCGTCCCGTTGACGATGCCCCGGACGCGGATGATCTCGTTGCCGGCGAGGTCGGCCGCGAGCGGTCCCAGGACCGGGATGCCGCCCGCCACCGCGGCCTCGAACCGGAACGGCACGGCCGCGCGTCGGGCCACGGCCTCGAGCTCGGGGCCGTGGTGGGCGATCACATGCTTGTTGGCGGTGACGACCGACTTGCCGGCGGCCAGCGCGGCGGCGATGAGCGTGCGCGCGGGCTCGTCGCCACCCATGACCTCGACGATGACGTCCGTGTCCGGGTCCGCCACGAGGTGGGCAGGCGCATCCGTCAGCAGGTTGGCCGGGATGCCGAGCTCGCGGGCCCGCGCGAGATCGCGAACGGCGACCCCGGCCAGCGACAGGGCCCCGCCGTCGGACGCCACGAGCCGATCGGGATGGTCCAGCAGCCCGGCGATCACCGCCCGGCCCACGGTCCCCGCGCCGAGCATGGCGACACGCAGCGGCGGACGGCTCATCGGTGGGCGACGTGACGGGATGCGCGCATTCGCCCGGAATGGTAGCGGACCGTCTCGGCCCGGACGGCGGACGCTACACTCGGCCACGATGACGACCGAGATCGCCCCTGCCCCGTCACCGGTCGAGGCGCCGGCCGCGCGCCCCCGGATCTTCTCCGGCATCCAGCCCTCGGGAGCCCCCCATCTGGGCAACGACCTGGGTGCGATCCGGAACTACGTCAGGCTCCAGTGGGAGTACGAGGCGATCTACTGCATCGTCGACTACCACGCCCTCACGAGCCTGCACGACGCGGAGGTGTTGCGGGTCCGCACTCGCGAGATGGCCGCCGCACTCGTCGCCCTCGGGCTGGACCCGGAGCGCTGCACGCTGTTCGTCCAGAGCCACCGGCCCGAACATACCGAGCTGTGCTGGCTGCTCTGCACGGTCACCCCGGTCAGCTGGCTCGAGCGGACCCCGACCTACAAGGAGAAGAAGGTCAACCAGCCCGACGACGTGAACCACGGGCTGCTCACCTATCCGGTCCTGCAGGCGGCCGACATCGTGATCTACAAGGCGTCGCTCGTGCCGGTCGGCAAGGACCAGGCGGCCCACCTCGAGCTGTCCCGCGAGATCGTCCGGCGCTTCAACACGCTCTACGGCGACACGTTCCCGGAGCCGGAGGCCGTCCACACCGAGGCGCCGGTCGTGCTCGGCACCGACGGCGTGCGCAAGATGAGCAAGTCGCTCGGCAACACGATCGACATCCTGGCCGATCCGGATGTCATCCGCGGCCAGGTGATGAGCATGGTCACCGACACGAAGCGGATCAAGCGGACGGATCCTGGCCGCCCGGAGGTCTGCAACGTCTGCCAGCTGCATCGCTTCTTCGGCGACGACCACGAGGACATCTGGGACGGCGAGCGGACGGCGCGGACCGGCTGCGTGGACACGAAGCGGCTCCTTGCCGAGCGGATCATCCGCCACTACGCGGAGGCCCGCGAGCGCTATCGCGAGCTGCTGGCCGACCCCGATCGGATCGACCGCATCCTGGCCGACGGGGCCGAGCGGGCACGGCCGATCGCCCAGGCCACGATGGCCGAGGTCCGGCACCACATGGGACTCCGCTAGGCCGGCGCGATGCTGGACGCCATGCCTCCCAGCAGTCGCGAGCGGCGGCTCATCGGGGCGATCCTCGTCCTGGCGACCATCGTCCTGTTCTTCGTCGCGGTCAGCTACACGGCGAACGCCCTCTTCTTCTTCGGCGACACGCTGCTGGCGTTCTTCCTGGCCTGGCTCCTGGCATTCATCATCAGCCCCATCGTCACCCGCATCGCCGCGGCCATCCCGGGGCTGCCCCGGGTCCTGGCGACGGTCCTCGTCTACACGCTGATCGTCATCGTGCTGGCCGTCATCGGGCTCGTCGTGACGCAGGCCCTGACCACGTCGATCACGCAGTTCGTGGCGTCGATCCCGGACATCCGCGGGGACGCGGAGACGATCGCGGCGCCGCTGCAGGGCTGGCTGGATTCGATCGGCCTCGGCCAGATCGACGTCAGCACCCAGATCCTGAGCGTGCTCGACAACCTCGACGATGTGGCGGCGGCGCTCATCGAGCCCCTGCAGTCCATCGCCGTCGCGAGCATCGGCGCCGTGGGCACGATGCTCATCGTGTTCTTCCTGTCGATCTACATGGTCGTCGATCGCGACGCGATCATGGCCTTCCTCTTCCGGCTCGTGCCACCGAGCTACTCCGAGGAGGCGCAGCTCCTGCAGCGCGCGGTCGCGCGCTCGTTCGGCGGCTTCCTGCGCGGCCAGGCCATCCTGGCCAGCGTCTACTTCCTGGTGGCGCTGGGCACGAACCTCGTCCTTGGCCTGCCGCTTGCGGCCCTGACCTCGGTAACGGCCGGCCTGCTGATGGGCATCCCGTTCTTCGGCCCCTTCGTGTCGTGGACCCCGCCCGTCATCGTGGCGCTGATCTTCGTCCCCGATGCGCTGCTGCCGACGACGCTGCTGATGATCGCCGGCTGGTTCGTGGTGATGAACGTGCTCCAGCCACGGATCATGCAGGGCGCGGTCGGCATCCACCCGATCGTCGTCCTGGGTTCGGTCCTCATCGGCTCGCGCATCGCTGGCATCCCCGGCGCGATCTTCGGGATCCCGATCGCCGCCGTCGCATCCGCCTTCTTCTTCCACTTCCTGCAGCGCTCGTCGGGGGACCGGTCGGTGGCGGGTCGGGCCGCCCGCCGGGTCAGCGAGCGCGAGGGCCGGCCCGTCCGGATCCCGCGCGAGCCAGTGCCGGGCCAGTCGAGCGACATCGAGGCGCCATGAGCGACGACGGCCGCGGCGACGCCCCGGAGCGCGAACGAGCCGCGCCACCGCCACGACGGGCCGATGTCCCGGACATGACGCGGGAGCGGGCGCGGACCGAGCGACGCGACGTCGACAAGGAGCGCGGCGAGCCGCTCGCCGGCGGTGCGGCCCGGGGCGGACCCAGGGCCCTCCGGACACCTGCCCGGCCGAAGCCCGAGTGGACCACCCGGCCGCGCATCCTCGTCACCAACGATGACGGGGTCGAATCGCGCGGCCTCCTGGCCCTCAAGCAGGCGCTCGATCCGATGGGCGACGTGACGGTGGTCGCACCGGACACCAACCAGAGCGCCGTCGGTCACCAGAAGACGTTGATGCGCCCCCTGCGCGTTCGGGAACGGACGCTCGCCGACGGCACGCTCGCCTACTCCGTCGACGGCTCGCCGACGGACGCCGTGAGCATCGCGTTCCTCGGCTACTTCGGGCACGGCTTCGATCTCGTCGCGTCGGGCATCAACTACGGCGCGAACCTCGGCGACGACATCACGTACTCGGGCACGGTCAGCGCGGCCATGGAAGCGGTCATCAACAGCTGTCCGGCCTTCGCGATCTCGCAGGAGTATTACGAGCACCCCGACTTCTCCCTGGCCGGCATCGCCGCCACCGTGGTCGCCCGAAACATCCTCGAGCACGGCCTGTCGCGCGGCGAGCTCATCAACATCAACGTGCCGGGGGTGACCCTCGAGGAGTGCGAGGGGTTCGAGGTCACCCGCCTCGGCCGCCGTGTCTACTCCGACCAGCTGGTCGAGCGGCTGGACCCGCGGGGCATCCCCTACTTCTGGATCGGTGGGCCGCCGCCATCCGGCCAGGCCATCCCGGGCACGGACTTCCACGCCGTCGTGCATCGCCGCATCGCCATCACGCCGATCCACCTCGACCTCACCGGGCGGCGCCTCCTCAAGCGCCTGCGGGAGTGGCCATGGACCCTGCCCGATCCAGGCTCGGCGGCGGCCGTCGGGCCACCGGCAGGAGCCGAGACGTCCGCAGCGGTCGATGTCGATCCGGGACCGGACGACGGGCGCGCCATCCCCGAGGACGCGCCCGAGGCCTGATGTGTCGAGGCCGGCCGACGGCCGGTCGGCGCAGCCTCCGGCGCTCCAGGCCGACGTACCATGCGGCGACCACCCGCGCCACGGGCCGGTACGACCGCGAAAGGGGAACCCGCGATGGACGATCTCTCCAAGCTCTCCACCGGCCTGGGCGGTGGGGCGGCGGCCGGCGCCGGCGACCCGTCGGCACTCGCCGGACTGACCGGCGCGATCGAGCAGGGCGGCGGCCTCGACGGGCTGCTCGGTCAGCTCCGTCAGGGCGGCCTGGGCGACCAGGTCGACTCCTGGGTGGGCACCGGTCAGAACGCGGCGGTCGACCCGCAGCAGCTCGGCTCGGCGCTCGGACCGGACACCATGCAGCGGTTGTCGGCCGGCAGCGGCCTGGACATCGCCTCGCTGCTACCGATGCTCGCGATGTTCCTGCCCCAGATCATCGACATGCTCACGCCGGATGGCAACGTCCCTGACGGCGGCCTCGACCAGGCGGCCCGGAACGGCATGCCCGACCTCGGCGGCCTCCTCGGTGGCGTGCTCGGCGGTGGCGCGGCCGGGACCGGGGCAGCAGGTTCGTCGGGTGGGCTCGACGACCTGCTCGGCGGCATGCTCGGGGGCGACAAGGGTCGCTGATCGAGCATCGTCGCTCGTCCATGCCGCGGGCTGACGACCGCCCGCGGTCGGGGGCCGGGCGCCGCCGCATCCTGCGGCGCATGGACATCGCGAACGACCTCGCCGCCGCCCGCCTGGACCGGTTCCTGCGCACGGAGCCGGTGGTCTGGCTGTCGACCGTCCGGCCGGACGGTGGCCCCCACCTCGTCCCGACCTGGTTCGCGTGGGATGGCACGTCGATCACGATCGTCTCCAAGCCCGGCGCCCAGAAGGTCCGCAACCTGCGCGCGCATGGCCGGGCGATGCTTGCGCTGGGCGATGCCGAGGACGACTTCGACGTCGGGCTCATCGAGGCCACGGCCGAGCTGGTCGACGGGCCGAGTTCAGGCGACCTGCCGCCCGTGTTCCTGGCCAAGTACCGCGCGCGCATCGACGAGCTGGGCCTGACCCCCGCCCAGTTCGCGCAGACCTACGCCCAGCTCATCCGGCTGCACCCCACGCGGCCGCTCGGGTGGCACGGCCGATCGACGCCGCGGTCGGTGACGATCGCAGCGGCGACCGTCGCCGCTCGACGCCTGACATCGATGGCGGAACCGCTGCGCGACAGCCTGCGGACGGTGCTCGGCGAGCCGATCGGCCGGGCCGCCCCCGCCCTGTAGCGGACGCGCTCTGCACCCGCTGAGCGACCCGCGGCCCTCCGTCAGTCGGCGATGAGCGGCACGTCGACGACGTGCTCGGCGATGAACCAGACCTGCAGCTCATGGAGACGCAAGACGTCGCCCATCAGCAGGTCGTTGGTGCCCCAGTCCTCCGATTCCTCGGTGGCGGTGATCCCGGCCCGCACCTTGGCGATGACGATCTCGTGCGCCTCGAGGGTGCGGTCGATCATGACGCCCACCTCCTCGGCACCGTCGGGCGGGCGGGGGATGGTCGTCAGCTCTGCGGCGTGACGCGGGTCGCCGACGGCGATGCCGCCCAGGCTCTGGACGCGCTCGGCGAGCTGATCGATGACCTCGTTCTGCTCATCCGCGTGCTTGTCGAAGAGCAGGTGCAGCTGGTAGAAGGTCGGGCCGGCGACGAGCCAGTGATGCTTCTTGTACAGCGAGTAGAGCACCATCGAGTCGGCCAGGATCTCGTTGAGCAGCTCGCAGCTCGAGCTCCGCGCCTCGTCGGGCAGTCCGATGGGCAGCCGGCGGAGCGTGCCGAACGTCTGGATCTCGGGGCCCCGCTGGCGGAGCTGGGGATCCGGTGAGTGCTTCCCGTTGCTCGTCGACGTACGCGGTCGGCTGGTGGTGGTCGTGGCCATGGGGGTCCTCCGGCATGCTGGGTGAGGCCTCAGCATCGGCTCCAGACGGGCCCGGCCGTATCAGGACCCGCCGCCCGCGGCTTGCGGTCCCGTTGCGGTTCGCGACGGTCAGCGCAGGGTGCGCGTGGCGAAGGCCTCCAGGCGGTCGAGGGCGACCGGCAGGTCGGTCCGCCCGAAGCCCAGGCGGAAGTGGTTGCCGCCGAACCCGAACTGCGAGCCGGGCAGGAGCAGCACGCCCTCGGCCTCCACGAGATCGGCTGCCCAGTCGTCGATGGAGAGACCGGGGACGGTGAGGCGAGGGAACCCGACCGAGCCGGCCCGCGGCCGCACCCAGGTGAACCGGTCGACCCACTCGTCGAAGAAGGCGTCAAGCCGCTCGAGGTTGCTCGAGACGATCGCCCGGGAGCGGGCCAGGACGGTCTCCCGAGCACGAAGCCCGATCAGCGCGAGCACCTCGGACGGGGCCGACGAGCAGATCGTCGTGTAGTCCTTGAACGCCGCGCAGCGCTGGAGCAGCTCGCGGTCGTGCGTGGCCAGCCAGCCGATGCGCAGGCCCGCCATCGCGTACGACTTGGACATGACCCCGATGGAGACACCGCGCGGCGTCGCATCGGCGGCGGCCGGGATCGCGACCGCGTCATCGAACTCGAGACCGCGATAGACCTCGTCGACCAGGAGGTGGGCGCCCGTCTCCTCGGCCAGCCCGACGAGCGTCTCGAAGGTGGCCCGGTCCGGCTGCATCCCTGTCGGGTTATGCGGCGCATTGACCACGATCAGCCGGGTCGACGGCCTGATCTCCTGGCGGAGGCGTTCGAGGTCGATCGCCCACCCCGCATCCTCTCGAAGCTCGTGGAGCGTCACATCGGCGCCGGTCGCCCGGGCCACCTCGTACAGGCTCTGATAGCCCGGCCACGTGACGACCGCATGGTCACCCGACCCGAGGAGGACGTTGGCGAGGCAGAAGATCCCCTCCTCCGCACCGGCGAAGACGAGGACCTCCTCGGCCCCGATCCCGTCGTAGAGCGAGGCGATCTCCTGACGCAGGAGGGGATGCCCGGTCGACTCCGTGTAGCCGAGGGTCAGGCCGTCCCAGAGCGCACGCGACTCGTCGTCGGCGAGGGCCAGCAGGTCGGCCATCGGGTAGCCCTGCACGTCGGACGCGCACAGGACGTGCTCGACGGCGAACTCCCAGCGGGCGAAATACCGTTCGAGGGCGAAGTCCGCAAGACGCATGACCGCATGATGGCGGACCGCCCGACCGCCGTATGCTCCATCGCGATGACACGGACGATCGCCCTGGCCGGCTCGCCGACCGCGCTCGGCGGCCATTTCGGCGGGATGGAGCGGACACCGGCCGCCCTGCGTGCCCACGGGCTGCAGGCCGCGCTCGAGGCACGACCGGCGCTCGCCGACGTCTCGTGGCGGGATGCCGGCGATGCGGCGAACGACCCCGGCTGGGCTCCCGACGATGACCCCTGGGCGAAGAACCGGGCGCGGATCGTCGACTACCTGCCGCGCCTCGCCTCGCATGTCTCGGGGGCGCTCGGTGCTGGGACCGGATCCTCCGCGCTGCTGCTCCTTGGGGGCGACTGCACGTCCCATGCCGGGGCGATGGCCGGCATCCGGCGCGCCCGACCTGGCATCCGCCTGGGCATCGCCTGGTTCGATGCTCACGGCGACTTCAACACGCCGGACACGACCCCGTCGGGCAATGTCTGGGGCATGCCGTTCGCCATGCTGTGCGGACGCGGCCCGGCCGATCTGCTCGCGGCGTGCGATGCACCGAGCGTTCGCGAAGCCGACGCGGCGCTCCTTGGCGCGCAGGTCCTCGATGAGACGGAGTCGCGGATGCTTGCCGCGAGTCCCGTGGCGACCTTCGGGGCCGGGATGCTCGCGGATCCAGCGGGCCAGGCGGCCCTTGCCGCCTGGGCTGCCACCGTGGCCGGGCGGATCGATGCGTGGTACGTCGCCTTCGATCTCGACGCGCTGGACGCAGCCGGCGGGTGGGCCGTGGCGATGCCCGAGACGGACGGCCTGTCGCTCGAGGTCGCGCTGGCGGCGGTGCGGACGATCGCGGCGACCGGGCCGGTCGCCGGGTTCGGGGCGACCGCGGCCCTCATCGACGAGACGGACCCGGTAGCCGCGACGCGCACGGTCGACGCCGTCGCGCGACTGGCGGAGGCGGCGCTGGCGTGAGCCGGTCTCGTGGCGCGTTTCAGGCGGCGCCGACCGGAACCTCGATCCGTACCGCTGCACCGGGCGCCGGAACGGCGATGGCGTCGGGCCGGACGCCGGTGGCCAGCGCGATCGCCAGCCGGATCGGCCCCCCGTGCGAGATGACGACGACCGAGCGATCGGGGGCTTCGACGAGGCTCCGCCACGCCGCCTCGACCCGTGCGGTGAAGACGATCCCCGTCTCGCCGCGGGGCCAGTCGATGCTCGTGGGGCCGGCCGCCAGACGGGCCGCCAGCTCGGGCGCCAGCGACACCAGCTCGTCGAACGTCCGGCCATCGGCGAGACCCATGTCCGCCTCCGCCCACCGGTCGTCGATCTCGAGGGTCCCGGTCCAGCGCGGACCGAGGGCGGCGACGATCGCCGTTGCAGTGGCCAGCGCGCGTCGACGCGGGCTCGTGATGAGGTGGACGGCGTCTGGTAGCCCCGGCGCAAGATCTGCCGCGACGGCGTCGGCCAGCGCCCGGCCCGCCGCCGACAGTGGCGGGTCGCTCCGCCCGCAGTAGCGCCGCCCGGACCACGCGGTCGGCGCTTGACGCACCAACATGACGGATGGGTCGGGCGCGGCGGGTGTCAGGGCCTCCCCTCGGCCGTCCCCGTGGGAACGGCCGGCCCTGACACCGCCGCCGAGGAAAACGTCGCCATGCCGT
>DASPHN010000214.1:0-6231 GCA_035629655.1 Saccharimonadales bacterium (SeqCode)
ATCGAGATCGGGACGGCCGTCATCGACATGCGCTACGAGAACCCGCTGTACATGGTCGAGGACGCCGGTGCCGCCGACCTCATCGCGGGCGGACGCCTGCAGCTCGGGATCAGCCGAGGGTCACCCGAGCAGGTCATCGACGGCTTCCGATACTTCGGCTACGTGCCGCCCGAGGGCGGGACGGACGCCGACATGGCCCGCCAGCACACGGAGGTCTTCCTGCAGGCGCTGTCTGGCGCCGGGTTCGCGCAGCCCAACCCATCGCCGATGTTCCCGAATCCACCGGGGCTGCTCCGGCCCGAACCGCATTCCCCCGGGCTGCGAGACCGGATCTGGTGGGGAGCCGGCTCGCGTGCGACCGCGGAGTGGACCGGCCAGCAAGGCATGAACCTGATGTCGTCCACCCTGCTGACCGAGGACGCCGGGGTGCCGTTCCACGAGCTCCAGGCCGAGCAGATCCGGCTGTTCCGGGACGCGTGGGCGGCCGCGGGGCACCAGCGTGAACCTCGGGTATCGGTCAGCCGGAGCATCTTCGCCCTGGTCGACGATCGGGATCGAGCGTACTTCGGGCGGGGCAACCAGGCGTCGGATCAGGTCGGCTACAACGACGCGCAGACCAAGGCGATCTTCGGGCGCTCGTACGCCGCGGAGCCCGACGTCCTGGTCAAGGAACTCGCCGGCGACACGGCCATCCAGGCGGCGGACACGCTGCTGCTGACGGTGCCCAACCAGCTCGGCGTCGACTACAACGCCCACGCGATCGAGAGCATCCTCAGGTACGTGGCCCCGGAGCTCGGCTGGCGCTGACACGGGGCGGTACTGTGTGCCGATGGAGGAGACGGGTCCGGCGGTGGAGCTCGATGACTTCCTGCCTCGCGACGTCCGGACCTTCCTCGAGGAGCGCTTCTGGCGGCCCATCGAGGCACAAGCCACGCTCGAGGTGCTGCGCGACGACCCCGAGTTCCTTGCCGATCCGGGCCGCCATCCGGCGATCTTTGCGGACCACGGCGTCGTCCACGTCCGGGACGTCGCGATCGGTCTGGCGCGACTCCTGGACACGATCAACGGCGTGCTTTTGCCGTGCCGTTCCCCGGAACGGCAGCGCTTCGTCCAGACGCTCGGCGTCGGGCTTGCCTACCTTCATGACATCGGCATGGTCGACATGACGCGGTCGGGGCGTCGAGTCCACGCCCTGTTCGCCGCGCACGCCGCATTCGGTCCGGACGTCGGTCCCCTGATCGACCGCCTCCTTGCCACCGGCCCGGTCGGCGCTCGACTGGCCGAGACCGCCGCGCAGGCGCCGTTCGCCACGTCGCTCGAGATCGTCCTCCGGGAGATGCTCAGCATGAGCGTCGCCCACAGCAAGTCGGCGGTCCCCTCGGATGTGCTCGATGACCGCGCGGCGTTCCGACGGCTCATGCAACGGGTGATCTTCACGACACTCGACGACCATCGCACTGCGAGACAGCATCCCCGGGCAACCGACACGTCCCGGTTGCCGGCAGATGCCAACACGGACCGGTACGACGATCCCTCCGAGTCGTTTGCCTGGCTCAGTGCGGAGAGCGGGCCACATGCCGAGCTCGCCGACGATGTCGTGGACGCCTTGCGGGCGCTGCGGGCCGCGGACGTGCTGCGACAACGGGGCACCGTCCTGCGCACGTCGGGGGGCTTCGAGGTGTGCATGGATGCCGAGACCGCACGGGCCGTGTGCACCCTGCGACCGGCGACCGGCGATGCCGCGTACGTGGTCATCTACGACGACGCCCGGGGCGCCGGCGAAGCCAACGTGAGCGCCGCGTTCGTCACGCCGCAGGGCCACCTGCGCATCGCGTTCCACCGTGGCGGGTTCGGGAGCGAGGAAGCCGCGCAGCGTGCGGCAGCGAGCGTCGCGGACGTCGTCGTCGACATCCAGGCGGACGTCATCCCCTCGTTCGGTGGCGTCTCGATCGGGGGCGGGCTGATCCCCCAGACGCGCTCGGTCGAAGACGTGCTGATCCAGCTCGAACGCCCCGACGACCGGCCGGCGTTCGCCGACGATGTCCTGGCGCAGGTGGCGGCCCTCGACCCGTCGATCGCGCGGCGACTCGTGTCGGTCGCCGACACCGATGGTGCGGCGCCGGCCGAACAGCGGCGCTTCTTCGCCGCCGCGCCGGTCGATGGCCTCGGATCCGAGGCGGACGAGCTCCTTCGACGGATGGCCCGACATGGCGTCGCGACCGAAGGGCTCGACCGGGCGGCCGCGTTCGCCGAAGTCGGGCGTGCATCGATCCAGGCCGGCGAGGTCCTCGTCGTCCCGGGATCCTCGCCGTCGTTCGTGTACGTTCCGACCGGCCCGGGGCTCGTCGTCCGTCCTGACGGTGGCTACGCGCCATCGCCCCTGCCGCCGTGGGTGCCAGTGGGCACGACGGGGGTGATCCGTCGAGCCGAGCGCAACAGCGAGATCGTCGCCCAGCGCGAGGTCGAGGTGATCATGATCCCGGGCGAGCTCTATGCCCGCGCCTGGCTCCGCCCACTCCGCGTCGACGAGCTCGCGGTGCGACTCCATCCGCCGGTCGCGACCCCGTGACGATGACCACGGTCGAGCGCGTCGTCGCGCTCCAGCGGGTCGGGCTGTTCGCCGACGTCCCCGGCCGGACGCTCGCGGCCCTTGCACGACGAGCCTCCGAGCTCGAGGTCGAGACGGGAACGCTCGTGATCGCCGAGGGTGCGGTGGAGGAGCACCTGTACGCGGTCGTGCGCGGGCGGGTCCGCGTCCACCATGGGGAGCGAAGCGTCACCGTGTTGGGTGCCGGATCCACGGTCGGTGAGCTGGCCGCGCTCGTGCCGGAGCCGCGGGCCGCGTCGGTGACGGCGCTCGAGCCGACGACGCTGCTTCGCATCGATCGGCCCCTCCTCGAGGAGCTGCTCGCCGATCGACCAGCGCTGGCGCACGGGATCATCGTCGCGCTCGTCGCGATGGTCCGGGAGCGAGCCCGTTCCGAGGCTGACACGACGACGCCGTGACCGGCCCGCCCAGGTCGACTCGCGGAGCGGTTCGCTGGCTGTCGGCGCAGGCCCTCGTCTTCGGCGCGATGGCCGCGCTGCTGGGGATCGTCGCGAACGCGATGTTCCTCGATGCCTACGGATCGGCCTGGCTCCCGGTGACCTACATCGGGATCGGCGTCGCCGGGATCCTCGTCTCCGGAGCGGTCGCCCAGGCCGCGCAGCGCTTCGACCTGCTCGGCATCGCGCTCGTGGTGCTCGGCGGTGCCGCGATCGGGATCGGCGCGTCGTGGCTCCTCGCGATCGGGGGCGACGCCGCGTGGGTGTCGATCCCCCTGCTCGTCCTGTTTCCCATCCTCATCCAGCTCGGCTTCGTGTTCATCGGCGGGCAGGGCGGGCGGCTGCTCGATATCGCCGGGATCAAGGCGTATTTCCCGAGGATCATGGCTGGGTTCCCCGTCGGCGCCGTGCTCGGCGGCCTGCTCGGTGCCCAGCTGGTTGCGTGGCTCGGACGGACCGAGGATCTGTTGCTGGCGACGGCGCTGGCCCAGGCCGCGTTCGCGGCGCTGGTCTGGGCGACCGGCCGGCGGTATGCGTCGCTGCTCGGATCGACCGAGCCCCGAGCGAGACCGAGCCAAGGCGCGGACACCGACGAGGACCCGGCGGACCGCTTCTCCCTTCGGGGGGCGCTGGCGAGCCGGTTCGTGGCGTTGATCCTGACGTACCAGGTCCTGTCGGCGCTGGGCAGTCAGCTGTCCGACTTCCTGGTCTACGACCGCGCGGCCGCCCAGTACGCAGATCCGGCGGACCTTGCCGGGTATCTGGCCACCTACACCGCGGTCATGAACATCGTGGGCATCGCGTTCCTGATCTTGTTGGCCGGGCCGCTGCTCCGTCGGTTCGGGCTCCGGCTCGGGATCCCCGCCAACCCGCTCGTGCTCACCGTCTTCGCCTTGGCCATGGTCGCCGTCAACGCGATCAGCGGTGGCACGTCCTTCGCCCTGTTGGCGATGGCGTCAGCCGCACGGATCGCCGACATCGCCTTGACGGACGGCATGACACGCACCTCCATCAACGCCACGTACCAGGTGCTCCCGGAGCGCGGCCGACTGTCCCTGCAGGCGGCCGTCGAAGGCATGGGTGTGCCCATCGCGATCGGGATCTCTGGCGTGCTCATCCTCGTGCTCAACGCTCTCCCCTTCGCCCTCACGGCGACGATCTTCGTCATGGCGCTCGTCTGCGGGATCTGGACCGTCGCGGCCATCCTTCTGTACCGCACGTACGGGCCGGCACTCGTCGATGCCATCCGACGGCGGCCACTCCTCGTCCCCATCGCCGACCTGGGCGCGACCCCCGAGGACGAGGCGGTCGCGCGACTGCTCCTCTCGAGCGAGGACCCGCGGGCGACGCAGCTTGGGATCGACCTGCTCGGGATCATGTCCTCACCCGCGCTTGCGGCCGAACTGGCCGGGCTCGCGACCGACGCGCGTCCTGACGTCCGGTTGTCGGCGCTCGCCGGGCTGGCCGCGTCGGGCGATGAGACTGCGCGGCGGCAGCTCGGAGACGAGGTCCGCGCCGCGAGCGGCTCGACCGACCCAGCCATCCGGGCGCGCGCGGCGTCGGCCCTCGTGGCCCTCGAGCCGGCTGATCGAGCCGCGGCCGCGAAGCTCCTGGAGGACGACGACGTGGCCGTCCGATCCGCCGCGCTCGACTCGGTCCAGGCCGGCGACGTGTTCGCCGTCGGGGCCACCATCGCCGCGCTCGCTGATGTGCCGACGGCGGACGCCGCCGCGGGCGCGGTCGGCCGGCTCGGCGACGCGCTGATCCCGTCGATGTCGGATCTGCTCGACCGTGCAGGTTCGCCGGCCCCGCGGCTCGCCATTCGCCTCGTTCGGGCGGCGGCCACCAGGTCGACGGCCCGCGACGAGGTGCTCATGCGGCACGTCGGCCACCTCGATCGCGAGGTCGGGCTCTCCGTCATGGAACGTCTCGAGGGGGCGGAGCCGGCCGCCGACGCCGTCGCAGTGGCGCTCGACCATGTCCTGCTCCAGGACGTGCGCGACGCTGTCCGGATCCTGACAGCCCTGGCGGCCTTCGACGCGGTGGCTGCGGACCATCGCGAGACCGACGAACCGGTCCGACGGGCGCTCCACGAGGAGCTCGATCTGGTCTGCCTCCGCGTGAGGGCCAGTCGTCTGGTGAGACACGGCTCCACCCGACTCGGGCCACCCATGGTCGAGCTCGGCGCCGGTGGAGCGAGCGCCTCGCTGGCCCGGGAGGCACTGGAGGTCCTGCTGAGCCCGCTCGACTCGAAGCAGGTGCTCCCGCTGCTCATGCCCGAACTGACGATCATGGAGCGTCTGGACAGGTTGCCCCCGCCAGCGGACGATCGCCCGACCGATCTCATCGCGTGGCTGCAGGACGTCATCGAGGACGCCAGGGGCGAGTGGAGGTCAGCCTGGCTCCGCGCCTGCGCCATCCACGCCGCGACCGCTCGCGGCGTGCTCGATCAGATGGACCTGGACGCAGCTCGCGCACTTGGCGACCCGATCATCGATGAGCTGCTGGATCCGCCTCGATCCGACGCTGACTGACCGTCGTGCGCTGGGCTACTCGACCAGCAAACGGCTCCATCTCCACTCCCAGACGATGCCGACCTCCGGGTCCTCCTGGTCGGCGACGTGCTCGAAGTCCAACGACACGAGCACGCCCGTCGACGCGTTCGGGCCGGGCCGGGTGTGCGCGATGACGTGATCGACCTCGCCGCTGGCCACAGCCCGCTCGACCAGAGCCCGGGCAGCGGCCGTCCCGAATCCTTGACCCCGGAACGCAGGGGCGATCTCGTAGCCGATCTCCACGGCGCGGCCGACCGGCCGGGCGGCGTAGCCACCCGAGCCGAGCAGGCGCCCGGTCGCACGGTCGACGAAGAACTGCATCGACCACGCGTGATCAGCCTCCGGCGCGTTCTGGAGATGGTCCAGGGTGAAACCGATGGCTTCGGGGAACTCGGGCCAACCGTCCGGCACGAATGAGCCGATCAACTCGCAGAACAGGGCGCGATCCTCGTCCAACGCGCGCAACAAGGGCACCGTTGCTGGGACGAGCCGGACCTGCGGCCGAGACGACATGCGGGATCTCCACCCGTCGAGGTTGCCGGCGGATCAGTCCTGCACACCGGGTCGGGGGGATCTGGCCCTCCGGACGGGTTCGGGGGCTGGGAAAGCATATCGTTCGATTCCGCCCCCA